>JAJDAE010000100.1 GCA_029262035.1 Candidatus Zhuqueibacterota bacterium | reverse complement strand
TTAGATGAAGCCGGCTCCAATTTAAGCCTTGCTCTAAACGCTGCTGCTTTTAAAAGTAAGTTCGGTTTCGCTTACAATGTTCCTTTTGGCCTATCGTTTAATGCTTCGGGACGTTATACTGACGGTTTTCCGGTTGAGTCCGGCCCGTATGTTGGCGACGTAGATAGCTACTTCCTGCTCGACCTGGGACTTGGCTATGATTTAGGTAAGGTATATACAGGTATGCGTTTTGATGTAACCATACAAAACATCTTAGACAATGAACACAGAGAGTTTATTGGCGCACCTGAAATTGGCAGACTTGCCATGGCAAGATTGAGCTACACGATTAGATAATAATTCGCCTTTCAAAACTTTGGGGTTGTCTGGGTCATACTCGGACAACCCCATTTTTATTTTATGGAGTTTGAGATATATTTTTTCTACTTTCCTTTAAATAACTTACCACAATAATCCTTATCCAGCTAGATTGAAATGTGAGTGTTGGCGGTTATTGATTTTTCTATCTTGATGCTTTTCACCCTTCGACTCCGTTCAGGGTGCAGACAATGTGGGTCTTAAGAAATACGAATCTTCATGGTGAGCGGAGTCGAACCATGAACGTCTATATATCAACAAAAAATTGCAATTTGCAAAAACTCTTTAAAGCGTGAGAATAATATTGGTTTTATGCCACCCTCTTTAACCACCAAGCTCATGGAGATTGACCCGGATGCAAAAATATATTTTTTTACTCATTAGCATTTTTTTAGTTTTATCCACCTCGAATCTTTCTGCCCAAACTCTGAAAGGCAAAGTTATAGATGCTGTAAGTAAAGATGGGTTGCCCGGTGCAAACATTGTCGTGAAATCCCGGGAGGTCTCTACCGGCGCGGCTAGTTTGACAAATGGTGATTTTGAGATAAAGGAGTTACCGACCGGCGAGTATGAAATAATTGTCAGTTTTATAGGGTATGCCACCGAAACCATCAAAGACTTTGTAATAGAACAAGATGAAATTAGAACCCTGAATATTGCATTAAAACAAACCGGGGTTTTATTTAGTCCGGTTTCCATCTCTGCTTCGAGACGACCGGAAAAAACTCTTGAAGCCCCGGCGGCAATCTCCATTTTGGAAGCGCGTGAAATCAGCCAATATGTTACCCCCTCGTCTGCTGAGGCACTCAAAAATGTTACCGGCGTGGATATGGCCACAACCGGCATCGACCGTAGAGAAATTGTTCTGCGGGGATTCGGCAATGCATTTTCCGGAGCGACTTATATTTTAACAGATTATCGTAAAGCAGCCGTTCCCTCTCTGGACGTGAATCTTCATTCCATCATGCCAAATATGGCAGTTGATCTTTCCAGAGTTGAAGTTGTGCGCGGTCCGGGTTCAGCGCTTTATGGCGCTGGTGTGGATGCCGGTGTTATCCACTATTTGACTAAAGATCCGTTTACGCATCCGGGTACAGCGGTTTCATTTACGGGCGGACAACGTTCGACATTTGCCGGAAGTTTTCGCCATGCCAATTCTTTTAATGATAAATTTGGCTATAAAATAACCGGACAATACGCACAAGCGGATGATTGGCAGCTTAATTCACGGGATTCGATTGATACCATCGAACTTAATAAAGATGCTCTGGGTACCACGCGTAATTATGATTATCAAAAAATGAATATTAACGGGTTGCTGCAATATCGGTTGGGGCAAAAAACGATACTCACTGCAAACAGTGGGTTTTCAGCGCTGGATGCAAGCGTACTTTCGGCGATTGGAACGGTACAAGCTGATGATTTTGGCTATTCATATGGCCAGTTGCGCCTGCAATCGGGAAGGTTTTTTGCCCAGGCTTATCTCAATAAAAATAATGCCGGCGATTCTTTTATTTATGGCACCGGTGATAAAGTGGTGGATAAATCCACTTTGTTCAACCTTCAGGCACAATATGATCTGGAATTTAGTGATGGCAAACAGCAGTTGGTTTTTGGTCTTGATTATGACAGAACAACCCCCGATACCGACAGTACGATTTTTGGAAGAAATGAAAATAACGATTTAATTTCGGAATTCGGGATTTACGGGCAGTCGCTGACAAAGTTATCACCCAAATTTGATTTAACCCTGGCGCTAAGGGCTGATAAAAACAATATCGAAGACGGTTTACAGTTATCCCCGCGTGCAGCGCTGGTTTTCAAGGCGAACGCATTTCATACATTTAGAGCGACTTATAACCGGGCCTACTCATTGCCGGGCGCGAACTCATTATTCCTCGATATCATCGGCGCTGAAATTCCGTTGACAGATGAGTTTTCAATTATTCAGCGCGGACGTGGTTCTATAAATGGACTTACGTTTAGCAGCGCGACTGCAGGCGGCGTTATCAGGGCTTCCGGTTTGCTGCCGATACCAACAATTTTCGGGCAGGAACTTATTTATTCCGGCATAAATCAACCCACTCCCAATATTGCAGCAGCCGATGTTTATAGTGCTATTTTTACTCAACTAAACCAAATCGATCCGGAGCAAATTCAACTTCTTCTGGCTGCCAATGGCGTTGAATTGGAAGCGCAAAATGTACAATTTTTTCTTTCCATACTGAACCCACAAAATCTTGATATTCAGGGACAGATGAATACTGAAATTGAATTTGCACCGGTGGATATTGAACCGCTTAAATCAACTATCACCCATTCTATGGAAATGGGCTACAAAGGTTTAATTCGCAATAAAATTTTGTTTGCAGTAGATGCCTATTACACCAAGAAAAAGAATTTTGTCAGCGGGAATACTCTGGTCACTCCCAGGGCGCTTTATTCAAACTTCGAAGGTGAATTTATTCCTGAGTTGGCCGCAGCTCTGCAACAATTTTCAGATGACAATTTACTTATTGCCAGTTTGTTAAGTAACGTAAATTTAACCCCGGCTGAATTAGCTGGTTTTATTACTCAAATCGCTGTTGCAGGCGGCATAAAGGATATCGGTGTTGGTGTTGTTCAAACGGATCAAAGTACGGTTCCGGGCGAATTGATTGGCGGTTATCGCAATTTTGGTGATGTTGATTTTTGGGGATTAGATGCGAGTTTTCAATATTTGGCTTCTGACAGACTCAATCTTTTTGGTAATATTTCTTTTGTAAGCGATGATCTTTTTGATGATGATGAATTGAACGAACCCGGAACCGGGCTGCAAGTGGCTTTAAACGCAACCAGCCTGAAATGGAAATCCGGTTTCTCTTACGACATTCCAAAGAGCTATTCAATAAATTCATCCGTTCGATTTATTCGAGGCTTTCCGGTGCGCTCCGGCACTTACGTCGGGGATGTTGAAGATTACTTTTTGTGGGATATTGGCGCCGGATATGATTTCTCTGGCTTTGTAAGCGGGATGCGTTTTGATTTCACACTGCAAAATGTACTCAATAATGAACACCGGGAGTTTATCGGCGCACCCCAGATCGGCAGACTTGCCCTTGCGAGACTGAGTTATACCTTGCCGTAGTAACGAAGTGTCATTTAACCGACCCCGGCGGTGGTCGCCTCCCTTTTGGACATAAGCCCAAACTAGCCTGTCATTCCTGACTCACGTTTTTTGTGATCCCGGAATCTCATCGACCCATATAACAATCTGAGCTTGGAGATTCGGTATGCCCAAAAGCAGACAACCGGAATGACTGACTTTTTTTGCTGGGTTTCTTGATGTAGTTTGACGACCAATGCCTCCAATTTTTCAATTCTCTTCGTCTGTTTTTCAATTTTAATCTGCTGCTCTGTTTATTCTATAGATTTTAAATATCAGACTAAGGTATTTTTCCCATGACATTCTGTGACATTTTTTTACAAATTAAAGCTTGCCTCAACGGTGGGGGTTTAATACATTTTCACCAGCAAAGTGAATTCTATGAAAAAATATCTGACAACCAAAAAGCTTACCATCATCCTCATCGCCATTTTATTGGTACAGGTGATATTCTTTACGGCTTACAAGATAAATTCTCTCACAGACTCCGAGCGTCTTATGACGGGCATTTATCGCCAGCAGTTGGAAACCACGCTGTTTTCCATCAACCAATATGCCTGGGATACCGTTAACGATTGGGCTGGAACATTAGATCTCGCTGTAATAGCTTCTACCCAAAAAGAAAGACGGTTCGAAACCACCGCACGGGATTTTTTGCAAACAAATAACTCAGGGAGAGCGGTTTTCGTTTTAGACAATTTGAAAATAAAACATCTGGTTACCGCCACCAAATCACAAATAACACCGTCGGCTGAAGCATGGCCAAAATTATACCAGGTATTACAGCGGGATAAAACTACATTGCACAGACTTAAACGTTGGCAAAATGTTGGCTACCGCAAAATTCATTCAGCCATTATTGGTGATACCGGTGCAGCGCAGCCACGGGAGCTGGTTCTGATTTTCGCACCTGATACAGGCGATTCGACTGATTTGCTCATCGGTGTTATTTTGGAAATGCGCCAGTTCGTACGGAGCGTACTCGCGCCAAGACTAGACCAATTATCAAGCGCACAATTTGCACTTGCTGTTTTTGAAGAAGGCAATCTGATACCAGCTTACGCAACCGCTGCCTTTGCCCCGGAAGAAAGTGTTGAAAATACCAGGCTCTGGGTGATGCCGAATTTTCATCTTGCCATTAAATCTACTGCGGAAACCATTGAGGGTTTGGCCTGGCAGCGCCGGATTGGTGACTTGGCTGTCACTATTTTTCTTAACATCTGTCTGGTTTTTATTGTTTGGCAATTATATCGAACTGTCAACAGAGAGGCGCAGTTAGCACGGATGAAATCCGACTTTGTTTCCAATGTATCGCATGAACTTAGAACGCCCCTTGCGATGATCCGGATGTTTGCGGAGACCCTGGAGTTGAAGCGTGTGGAGAAGGAAGAAAAGAAATTGGAGTATTATAGCATTATCCGGCAGGAGAGCGAACGCATGACGCATCTTGTGAACAACATTTTAAACTTCAGTAAGATGGAAACCGGCCAAGTTCAATTTCCCCTGAAAGAAGAATCCCTCACTATCATGGTTAAAAAGGTGGTGGATAATTATCGATTCCATCTGAACAATCATGGGTTTGAAGTACTGGAGGAGTTGGATGAGGGATTACCGCCTATCCAGGCAAATGAGGAGGCCGTGAGCGAGGCAATTATCAACCTGCTGGAAAACGCGGTTAAATACTCAGAGGAGCAAAGGGAAATTGCAATAACGACTGGTCAGGAAAATGGCTATGTCTTTCTCATTATTAGAGATGAGGGCATTGGCATTCCGCCCAATATGCAACAGGCTATTTTCGATAAATTTTACAGGGTATCGAATGGATTGGTACACAACACCCGGGGTAGCGGTTTGGGTTTGACGTTGGTCAAACATATTATGGCCGAGCATCATGGCGATGTAAGTGTGGAGAGCATCCCGGGCGAGGGCAGTTCATTCAAGCTTTGGTTTCCAATTAATCGGGAGGGAAAATGAGCGAGTACAAAATTCTGATTGTTGAAGATGAAGCACAATTACAAATGGGGTTGAAAGATAACCTTGAGTTTGAAGGTTATGAAGTGGACGTAGCCAGCGATGGCCGGGAAGGTCTGGAAAAAGCATTGCAAGGAAATTATGATCTCATTGTTCTGGATATTATGCTGCCGCGCATATCCGGGTTTGATGTTTGCAGGAAGATAAAAGAGGCTAAGATAAAAAGTGCCATCGTTATGTTGAGCGCAAAGGGCGAGGAAATGGATAAAGTGGTTGGGCTGGAACTCGGCGCAGATGATTACGTGACCAAGCCATTTAGCCTGCGCGAACTATTAGCGCGGCTTAAGGCTGTGTTACGTCGTAGAGAGGCGCAGCCAACCAACAATACTAAAGGGGAACCTGTTGTGATTGGTTTGTTGAGTCTTGATTTTGAGACTTATACTGCGATGGTAGATTCAAATCCGGTAGCGCTTACGCACCGTGAGTTCGAAATTTTGCGGTATTTATGGGAGCATCGAAATCATGTGGTGAGCCGGGACGAACTTCTAAGCAGCGTTTGGGGGTACGATGAATCACCGACCACTCGAACGGTCGATAATTTCATTCTGCGTTTACGCCAAAAAATTGAAGCCGATGTAACCTATCCACGCCATATTTTAACTGTGCATGGTGTGGGCTACAAGCTCGTTGTTTAAATTTGAAAGGCTATTATGTTTAATTTGATTGTTTGCACAGTTCTGTTGTTCGCACCCGCCGAAAAGATGAATCGCCTGGTTGACTTGCGCGGAACATGGAAATTTGAACTTGGAGATGATAAGAGGTGGGCAAATCCGTCTTATAACGACAGTGATTGGCAGGATATGTTTGTACCTGCAAATTGGGAAGAAGAGGGGTTCCCGGAGTATAATGGGTATGCCTGGTATCGTAAGCATTTTAAGATAGAGGCGGATGTCGATGCGGAAGTTTTGTATATTAATTTGGGGCAAATCGATGATGTGGATGCAACCTATCTTAATGGCAAATTTATCGGGCAGAGCGGAGGGTTTCCGCCGCATTCTCAGACCGCCTATAACCAGGAGCGCAGCTACCCGGTTCCAATTGAATATTTTAATTTGAATGGAGACAATTTGCTTGCGGTTCGTGTTTTTGATGAGTATGAGTGGGGAGGCATCGTGGCAGGTCGTCCCGGAGTTTTTGAGTCAACGAATGATCTCGATTATAACATGGCTGGGCCCTGGCTTTTTCAAATTGGCGATGATTCCGACTGGAAAGATGAGGGTTATGATGACCGCGATTGGGAACAACTCATGGTTCCGGGGAAATGGGAGAATCAGGGGCTAAATGACTATGACGGGCATGGGTGGTATCGTAAAAAGTTTAATCTTCCCAATAGTTTAGGAAATGAAGAACTGGTGTTGCTTTTAGGCAAGATTGATGATGTAGATGAAGCGTTTCTTAATGGCGAGAAGATCGGTCGGACGGGTAAAATTGGTAGAATGTGGCGCTCGGGGTATGAGGATGCTTACAATGAAATCCGGGCTTATGACATTCCTTCCGGTTTGTTGAAATTTGGCAGAAAGAACACCTTAGCTGTGCATGTTTATGACTGGGGCGGTTTTGGCGGGATTTACGAGGCGCCCATCGGAATAGTCACCCAAAAGCGCTACCATCAACTTAAGCGCAACTGGAGCAACGACAAGTCCTTTTGGGATTTGGATATTTTTAAATAGTGCCTTCAATCCACTCCCC
>JAJDAE010000099.1 GCA_029262035.1 Candidatus Zhuqueibacterota bacterium | reverse complement strand
AAGGTGCGATTCTGCTGCTTTGTTATTTTATTATCATGACATTTTGGATCATTTAAATTCGCGAAGTATAGAATTGACAGCCAAAATCAAATTCATCATAAATCCAAAAGCTGCGGGTGGCAATGCATTAAAAAGCTGGAACAAATCAAAAAAAGCTATTGAACCTTTCTTCCCTCAATATGATTTTGAGATAACGAAAAGCCGAAGACACGCAACTAAAATCACTCAGGAAGCCTTGAAAAACGACTATAAAACTATCGTTGCTTTTGGTGGAGACGGCACACTGAATGAAGTTGTTAATGGTTTTTACAATAACGGAAATCTTATAAACCCGAAAGCCAGGTTGGCCGTTATTTCTATTGGCACAGGCGGTGACTTTGGGCGAATGATGAATTCTTCCCCAAAAGTGGAAGTGGCTAGCGAGCTCATAAAAAACGGCAAAACTAAAAAGTGTAATGTCGGACTAGTTTCCTGCTCAAATGAAAAAGGCGAAAAAAATCAGCGTTATTTTATCAATATTGCTGAGGCCGGTTTTGGAGCAGAAACGGTACGGTTAATCAATCAGAATGAAACCATCAACTACCGGCGGCTTGTATATTTAAAGGGGTTATTGCGTACCGTTGCAACCTATCAAAATAAAAATATGGAAATTGAAGTTGACGGGAGTCTAATTCATAGCGGAAAAACACTTGTGGCAATTGTCGCCAATGGTCAGTATTTTGGAGGTGGAATGCATATTACCCCCAACGCCAAAATCGATGATGGTATGTTCGAAATAGTAATCCTCGGAGACCTCGGGAAATTCAATATTATTCGTAATATTTATCGCCTTTATAATGGAACCATATCCACCCATCCGCAAGTTAAATGTGTGCGCGGCCGCGAAATTAGAATTTCTTCAAACGAAAAAGTTCTAATCGAGTTAGATGGAGATTACGTCGGGTGTTCGCCCGTTACATTTAATGTGCAACCACAATCAATAAATTTAGTTTGTTAACCAAAGCGAGTAAAAAATGACACGACAGGAAGCTTGGGAATTGGTTTCTGAATATACAGAATCAGACAGTTTGAGAAAACATATGCTTGCCGTTGAAGCCGCGATGCGATTTTATGCAAATAAGTATGACGAGGATGAAGAAAAGTGGGCCATTGTCGGATTGCTGCATGACTTTGATTATGAAAAACATCCCAGTCCGCAAGAGCATCCATTTGTCGGTGTGGAAATTTTAAAAGGCAAAGGTGTTTCCGAAGAAATCACCCGGGCGATTTTATCGCATGCAGATTATTCAGGCGTAATTCCGGAAACACTCATGGAAAAATCACTTTATGCCGTAGATGAATTATCCGGATTTATAACCGCCGTTGCACTCGTTCGTCCTTCAAAAAGCGTAATGGATGTAAAAGTGAAATCCGTAAAAAAGAAGTTGAAATCAAAAGCATTTGCTGCTAACGTAAATCGAGAGGATATTTTAAAGGGTACCGAACTTTTACAGCTGCCGCTAGAAGAACACATCGAAAATGTTATTAAAGCAATGCAAAAAGCCGCACCGACTTTAGGTTTGGCTTAACAGGGGAAAAAGCAATTAATGAAATCACACACTAAAATCCGCGCAGGGATAATTGGCTTTGGGTTGGCCTTTTTACTGCTTATTCAATGGCTTGCGCAACACCCCAGTTTTGTAGAAACATACTATTCAAACGGCTTATATCCCTTCATCACACTCATAGTCTCGGGCATATCCAGCCAATTTGAAGTTTCTATCACAGAGCTGTCAATTTGGTTTATCCTGCTTATCTTAATTCCTCTTTATATTAAAAGAATAAGGCGCAGAAAAATTAAACCCGTAAGATTTTTTTTAAACATGCTCTCGGGACTTTCCATTTTAGTTATCTGGTTTTATTTATCGTGGGGAATTAACTATTTGCGGATTCCACTTCAAAATAAACTATCACTCGATAAGGTAACTCTAGAAGTAGATGCATTTGACTCAACTTTTGTAGACGTGATTAGAAATACAAACAGCTTAAATCTACAATATGCCATTCAGGATTTAGATAAAGTAAATGAATCCGTTGAGGCATCCTACATTAATGTGCTGCAGAAACTAAATTTAAAAAAAGTGCCTGGTCCTAAAGGTTTGAAAACACTTTTTAACAACTGGGTTTTAAACAAGACCGTAACCAGCGGTTTTTTCAGTCCCTTTTTCCACGAAGTTCATTTTAATGAAGACATGCATCTAATCGAAGCCCCCTTTATTATCGCGCATGAAAAGGCGCACCAAATGGGTTACACCAGCGAAGCCGAAGCAAATTTCCTAGCGTACCTGGTTTGCCTTAATGCAGACGACCTGCTGGTACAATACAGTGGTTACTTCAATATTTTAGGATACTTTTTGCAATCGGCCAAAATGAAGGCTTATACTGATTTAATAGACGAAGGCGTAAAATTGGACTTTGCAGCTGTGAGAGCACGCTGGCGCAGGCATCGTGGCGTTATTTCGAAAATATCAAACAAGGGTTATGATCTTTATTTGAAAGCAAATCGGGTGCCGGAAGGCCGCAAAAGTTACTCCAAGGTAGTGGAGTTAATTATTAAATACAGGGCGAAAGAAAAACTTGAAATTGCTTCACAAAATTGACGTCGGATCCACGTCGATGTTCACTTTTACACCACACTTCCGAAACTCCTCGTCATATTTCTTTTTAGCCAATAAAACCTTATGCCGAAAAAACTTACCGCCCGGGTCAGATTGCTTTCTGCTTTTAACTAAAATTTGAAATCTATAATTATCCTGTATTTTACTGATTGGGGAAGGTACAGGCCCCATAAGCTGAACGCCCGCTTTTTTAATATTAACCACCCGAGCAAAATTTTCTGCTGAAATCCTTACCCTTGTTTCATCCTTTCCGGAAAAAACGATACAGATTAACCGGCTAAAAGGCGGGTAATCCAATTCGTGGCGTGCTGAAATTTCATAATCAAAAAATTTAAGAAAATCATGATTTTTCGCATAGTTCAATGTAAGGTTTTCCGGGTCGTAAGTCTGCACAATAACTTCCCCAGGCAAACTATCGCGGCCTGCACGGCCTGCCACCTGGGTTACAAGCTGGAACGTGCGTTCGGCCGCTCTGAAATCCGGAATAAGTAATCCAATATCTGAATTGATCACGCCAACCAGAGTAACCTGGCTAAAATCCAGACCCTTTGCAACCATTTGCGTGCCGAGTAAAATATTATACTTGCCCTTACCAAAATCAGTTAAAATACGATCATGCGAGCGTTTGCCGCTCGTCGTATCCATATCCATTCTAACTACTGAGGCATTCTCAAACCGCGCTTTAATTTCATCCTCTACTTTTTGAGTCCCCAGCCCCAAAAATAAAATATCAGCACCCTTGCATTCCTTGCACACATCCGGTGCTTTTTTCGTAATACCACAATAATGGCAGCGTAACAATTTAACTTTCGAATGATACGTGAGGGTAATATTACAATGCTTGCACTCCTCCACATATCCGCAGTCTTTGCATTTAATATAGCTTGAAAAACCGCGCCGGTTTAAAAGCAGGATAACCTGCTCTCCTTTGGCTATTTTTTCATCTATCTTCCTTTTCAGAAGTCTCGAAAATACCGGGGCATCACGCCCCCCTAAAATTCGACGCTCCTTCATCATATCAATAATATTAACCTGAGGCATTGGGTTTTCATTAACACGTTTTTTTAACTCGATAAGCTTGTACTTCTTAATTTTAACATTGTAAAACGACTCAAGAGACGGTGTTGCAGAACCCAGAATAACCACAGCATTATTTTGTTGTGCCCGCACAACAGCTAAATCGCGTGCATGGTAGCGCGGCACCGGATCCGTTTGTTTATAGGACGATTCATGTTCCTCATCAACAACGATCAAGCCAAGATTCTTTAAAGGAGCGAGAATTGCCGATCTCGGCCCAATTACCAACCTGGCCTCACCCTTCTTAATTTTAAGCCAGGAGTCCAAACGTTCGCCATCGGACATCGCGCTATGCAGCACAGCAACATGTTCTCTAAAATAAGCTCGGAATCGTGAAACGGTTTGCGGTGTTAGTGAAATTTCAGGGACTAAAACAATAGCATCTCTGCCCTGCTTAAACACCTCTTTTATCGCTTCAATATAAACTTGGGTTTTACCGCTGCCCGTTACGCCATGCAGCAAAAATGTAGCGAATTCATGGGAGAGAATTGTCTTCGAAATTTTAGTGTGAGCAATTCTTTGTTCTTCATTTAACACCACTACCTTTGGCTTCTCAGGTTCATCAGAAAGATAGTAATCCCGAAATACTGTCTTGTTCTCAAATAAAACGTAGCCCTTTGCTTCAAGTCCTTTCAGTACGGCAGTGGTCGTCCCACTTTCTTGCAAAAGCCGGCGCTGAGATAATTCCAGTCCGGATTGCACCAAAACCTTTAAACATTGTGCCTGCTTCGGTGCTTTTTTTTCTAAATCGACTATAACTTCCTGCCATTCAGATTGTATGTATTTTGAACCAAGTAAAACATACTTTTCAGTTTTTGGTTTGCTATAACTCCCTGAAAATCGCTGTTCGCTCTTTATCAATCCCTGCTCTGCCAACTGACTTAAACTTGAAACCAAACTTTTAGCCCCAATCTTCTTTTTAAGCTGGGTTACTGACATTTTGCCCGATTTGAGAAGATAACGCAAAACCTGAGCCTGTCTCGGCGCTCTTCGTTCAATTTGTTTGGCGGCATACTCTCCTGACTCGGTTACAATCTCAATAAATTGCTTCGACTCTTTCAGCAAACCGGATGGCACTGTGATTCGTAGCGCTTCGCCCAATGTGCACAAATAATAGTCAGAAATCCACTTGGAGAGCTTAAGAATACCGCCAGATATCACAGGAGAAGAATCAAGAACATCCGCAATATCCCTTAGCTTCTGAAGGTCAGTTGAATTTGGTTTTGCAACAATAAAACCGGTTAATCTTCTCTGGCCAAAGGGTGCAAGAACTCTGCAACCAACATTAGCAAACTCAGCCAGTTCTTCTGGTACTGTGTAAGTAAAATTCTGATTTAAAGGTAAGGGGAATGCAACGTCGACAAGAATACTATTCATGCAAGATAATAGTAAATTGTATTGTTTATTGCAATAAGTGGAATCAACAAAAAAGCCCTTGCTCAAACAAGCAAGGGCTTTTTAAATTCAAATCTTAAATTTATTTCTTATCCAAGATATTTTCTCAATGGCTCTAATCGGGAGCGATGACGCATACGTCGCAAAGCCTTCTCTTTTATCTGCCGAACGCGTTCACGAGTCAATTTAAAATACTCTCCGATTTCTTCTAAAGTTAGCGGTCTATCACCTTCAAGGCCAAAATACAAACAAATAATTTCTGCTTCCCTTGGCTTCAAAGTAACCAGAACTTTGTCAATTTCTTCTTTCAGAGATTCCTGCATCAAAGAATCATCCGGCGGAGCATAGCGATCACTTTCTAAAACATCCAGAAGGTTGTTGCCTTCTTCTTCTTTGAACGGCTCGTCAAGAGATAAATGTCTTGCGGAGGTTTTCATTACATCCGCGACCTCGTAGTCCGTCATCTCCATAGTATCCGCAACCTCTTGCATACTGGGCTCACGGCCATAACGCTTCTCTAACTTCTCGAGCACACGACCGACCTTATTGATTGCACCAACCCTATTCAACGGTAGACGAACAACACGTGATTGCTCAGCAAGCGCCTGTAAAATAGATTGACGAATCCACCAAACTGCATATGAAATAAATTTAAAACCACGGGTTTCATCAAATCTTTGAGCGGCTTTAATCAGTCCAAGGTTTCCCTCGCTAATTAAATCCTGTAACGGCAGTCCTTGCCCCTGGTACTCTTTGGCAACACTTATAACAAAACGCAAATTAGCTTTAACTAACTTGTCAAGTGCAGTTGATTCGCCTTTTCTTATTCTCTGGGTAAGCTCTATCTCTTCCGATGGCGGTAATGGTGAAAAACCCCCAATTTCTTCAAGATATTTTTCAATAGATTGCTTTGGCCGATTTTCAGATTTTTTTTGCTGTTTCTTAGTCATATTATTTATGAACATCATCCTCAAATTTAAACACTAAAGTTATATTCCATAAACAGTGTTTTTATACTTAAACAAACTGTTTAAGTTTCTCCTCCCCCCAAAAAATCAAACACAACGCAGAATAGAATAGAAAATTTATTTATTTGCTATTAATTTACCATCAACTACAACTGTCTGCGTTTTAAGAATTAAATAAAATTACAGAAATGTATTATCCGTTAATCGCGTCTTTTCCCTAATATCAATTTACTAGGCACTAAATATAATACACAACAAGGCAGATGTCAACCTATTTATAAATATCTTTAGAAAAACTTAACCAAGTCGATAATTTGGGCATAACGGCTATATTTATCATAAATTTAGCTTTAAAAAATTTACGGTGATATTTCAGTGCGAAGACCCGAAATTAAAAATCCTGATTTTAAAACAGAAGAGTCTTTACTTTTAAAGCAAGACTTCAATGAGCTCATTACTGAAAATCGAAATCTCAAAAAATTGCTTCTTAAGAAAAAAACTGAATTAGAAATTTTACAAAATCAGTTTTCCCGTTTAGAAAATTTAGCTGCAATAGGAGCAAACGGTGCGACGGTAGCACACGAACTTAACAACCCCTTAACTATAATTTGTGTTGAAGCAGACGAAATTTTGGATTTTCTGCAAGAAAAAACTATTTCTCCCGATGTCTTAGAACTATCAGCACAAAATATCAAGAATTCGTCTCAACGCATGCGAAGTATCATCAACCATTTTCAAACACATTGCAATGAAACGGCGGACAAACCTTTAAGGCGGCAGAACCTCACCGAAATTATCAAAAAATCTGTAGCTCTAATCAAACCACAATTGGAACACAAAAATATTATCATCTCGCTGAATTTGCAAAAAGACTTACCTGAAATCTGGGGGGAGCGCAGTAAACTGGAATCTATTCTACAAAACCTTTTGCTGAATGCAATGGATGCATTTTTAACTATAACCGACAAAAGGCAAAAACAGATTTTCGTAACGGGCAAAGTTCAAGACAACTTACTGAGAATAACAATTAGAGACACAGGATCCGGTATCTCCCAAGGTCTCAGAAAACAAATTTTCACTCCTTTTTTTTCAACCAAAAAACATCGGGGTACCGGCTTGGGGCTTGCTATTGTTGCGGGGTATGTTAAAGAACATGATGGCCAAATTCATCTAAACTCTGAGGTAAATGCCTGGACTGAGTTTATCTTACAATTTCCATTGGAGAGAAGAAATGGGCACACCCACGAAAATTCTGGTAGTTGATGATGAAAAAATTATTACCGATATATTGAAACGTCGGTTCGAGCGCATTGGATTCGACGTTTTTTCAGCACACAGTGGGGAAAATGCGATACAGTTAATTGAGCAAAACCATTTCGATTTGGTTATCTGCGACGTAAAAATCCCCACCACTAAAACTATAGAAGATGTATTTAGGGCTTCTCAATTTACAAATTCAAAATTTGTAGTAATGTCAGGAAATCTTTCTTCAGATCATTCGGTGAAATCAATTTTAAAAGCCGGAGCCCCACTATTTATAAAAAAACCTTTCCCTTCCTTGAAGGAGGTCACTTCTGAAATCGTAAAAATTATAAATTAGCAACACCATAACAATTCTCCCAATTCTGTTGTTTTTTAGTTTTGCTTTAATTAACTTTCGCAAAATTATTATACAAACCATTATTTTTCATGATTACTTTAACCTGTTTTAGTTGCGGGCATAAAATTGAGCTAACCGACCGCGTTCAATACAATGCGACTTGTGATAAGTGCTCCTCTTATCTTAAGTGTTGTTTGAATTGTAAATTTTATGATCCCGGGGCGTACAACCAATGCCATGAATCTTCAGCAGACAGAGTTACAAACAAGGATAAGTCTAATTTTTGTGATTTCTTTGAAGCGGGATCTACTTCCAGATTCAAAGAAAATACTCGAAAAGATGATTCATTAAAAAAGTTAAACGATCTATTTAAAAAGAAGGATTAATGATTCTCACCGGGAGCGGGAAGTTTTTTCATGGTTGCTATCATCAAATATGACGGCAGTAAACTTTTAATAGTCTTCTAACTTCAGATTGCAATTATACCTACAAAGAACAAATGAATTCTATCAAAAAAATAACTTTATTTCTGGTATTAATGTTGGGGTGTAGTGAAACAAAAACGACAAATACTGATGATATCTTTTTTGCCGTTGATAGGACTTTGCTAAATCCAGCCTACATAGATTCAACACTCGGGATTTCATTTTGCCCGCCTAAAGGATGGAACCCGCTTCAAGACAGCACATTAAAGGCGGCAAGATCGAGACTTGAAAATTCAACAACGAATGATGACAGCCTCTCTTTTCAATTAATTCAGTTTTTTACGAACCTTGAGAAATCGGCCTTTTGTTCGCTTACCGAGGTCGGGTCCGCAGATTCGTCGGAAACACTAATTTCTATAGCCGAAACATATAAAACATCGCTAAAGTCAAAATTCCCTAATTTAGAAATACGGCAAGGGAGTTTTACAACCAGGGGTCTGAACGTTGTACAATTCTTAATTCAACTTGAAGAAAAAATTCTATTTAAACTCATTGCACTTTTACCAAACAAAAAAATAGTTCAGTTAGATTACGCCATAGCACGGACGATTTACCCGAACTTTATCAAACATATTGAATCATCAATTGGTTCTATTAACACCTCTTTGAATGAGGAGAAAGGAAAAACAAATGTACAAAAAAATCACTAGTACTTTGCTTCTATTATGTATGTGCGTTACTTTGTCTGGTTGTTTTACTATTAATCACAAAGTTGGTAATGGCGCACAAGGTTCAACCAAAGTTGAACAAAGACAATGGTACGTTCTCTGGGGACTCGTGCCTCTCAATGAAGTTGACTCCCAAGCCATGGCAGCAGGAGCCAATGATTATACCGTTACAACACAGCATACATTTTTAGATATGGTAATTGGCATTTTTACCGGCCTTATTACAGTTCAGCCAAAAACTGTAGCTGTAACTAAGTAGTTTTTGTAAACCCGTGCTATGGCAATCTACTTTATCAAACTTCACTTGTCTTAGATTACTTTAATTTTACATGTATCGTTTTATCAAATTTCTTGTAATTAGGCAACCCTCCAGTGTGTCTCCACTGCCTTCGTATTCTATTGTTATGGTGTCCTGATACTCGACACCCTTGAGTATTTCCAACATTTCTTTGTAGTTAATTTCTTCTTCTTCACCAAATTGGTTGAATGACCTGCTTTTGGCATGCACGTGTTTTGCCTTTTGCATTAACTGGGCAAAACCGGTGTACAGCTCAACATCCGCCGGGAAATTTTCAAAATCGGGGCAGGTTCCGAGGTAAGAAGAGCCAACCCTATCAATAATATCCAAAATGACTTTGGGATAGCTACTGATCCCCCAGTGATTTTCAATGACAACCGGAATATCATATTTTTCAGCAACGGGCATAATATTTTGTAATGCCAACACCGACCTCGCAATTTTTTGAGGAAGGTCTTTGATTTTCGCTGGTTGATTTTTTCGAATCGAATGACTTAATTTACTTAAAACCGGATGCATCAACATTTTTTTCATGTTAGACTCAGCAACAGTAGGAGGCCCTGAAGTTCTATTCCCCTTCGAACCCGCTAAAATTTTTTGAAAGCTAATCCCCTGCCCGCCCAATAAAATCCTTACTTTAGGGCATTCCAAGGTTTTGGCAATTTTTAACATTTTTTGAACGTAGCCCGCCTGGGAACGCCACAGCATTTTATTTTTGTGTGTCAGGTCGCTGCTTATTGCCAATATTATTTTTACATTCGTCTGCAAAGCGGCGGCTCTCAGTCTGTCAACAGATTTCAAGTTAAATTGACGATCCATGATTTCAACGCCATCAAAATGATGCCGGGCAGCAAGCTCAATTATCGACTCCAATGTATGTTGCTTTTTTTGAATTTGCCGGTTGAAATTCCAGGCGGAAATATAGATGTGCATTCGAAGATTCTTATTCTACTGGATTATTGATTGGATTATTTTATTTTAACTAATATAACTACAAATAATAATAATACATTCAAAGAGGGCAGTATGCGACTACTTTTAATGAGTAATTCAACACTACATGGCTCGGGATACCTGGGATACTGTGCAGAAGAAATAATAAACTTTCTTGAAAAAAACAAAAGAGTAGTTTTTATCCCCTATGCGCTAAATGATTGGGATGCCTATACCGAAACAGCGCGAGCCAAATTTAACGAAATAGGGTTTGAGCTGTCTGGCATTCACGAATACACCGACACGACAAAAGCATTGGAAGAAGCAGACTGCATCTTTACCGGTGGCGGCAATACCTTTAGACTTCTGAATGAATTATACAATAGAAAATTGATTCCAATTATTTCCGAGAAAGTTAAAAACGGCAGCATAAACTATATGGGCGCCAGTGCAGGCACCGGAATCACAAGCCCCACAATTAAGACATCCAATGACATGCCAATTGTGTATCCGCCTTCATTCAATGCCCTGAACCTCGTCCCCTTTAGCTTTAATTGCCACTATTTCGATGCCGACCCAAAATCCACTCATAAGGGAGAAACAAGGGAAATGCGTCTTGCGGAGTTTCATGAAATGAACACGGAGGCTGTCTTGGGATTATGGGAAGGAGCTATCCTGCGGGTAGAAAATAATAAGGCGACTCTGAAAGGTTTAACAAAAGCCAGATTATTTAAAATTGGACAACCTCAAAAAGAGTACTTCCCGGGAGATGATTTGAGTTTTCTGTTAAAATAAAGTTGTTTTAAAAGAGGTGAAAGTAATTCACAATGCTGATGAAAGCAATCTCAAACATAAACCCGGCAAAAAGGACAACGCTTGCATGAATAAACTGGTCTGGCCTTAGTTTTACGATTAGAAAAACCGCAACCACCAAACCTATTGCGCCACCAAGCATCATACTTTGTGTGACTTCAGCCATGGCCTCAACAGTCTGGCGACGGGATTCATCAATAAGCCGGGCACCAATAAATCCCCCCAGAATCATAAAAAATATTGCACAAAAAATAACAAAAAATGCTTTTGAAACAAATTTTGGCTTTTCCATTTATCTTCTTTTCAATGTAGGATGAAGAACTCTGCCTGGTTAAATATAGAAACTATTTCGTCGAAAAAAAGAAGAACTTTTTGATTGATATTTTTAAATCCAGACAATTCATAGCTACGAAAGATACCAGATATTCACACAGTGGGTAATTTTAACCTTAATCCTGGAAACTAAGATTTTAAACACCGTTTGAATAAATTCTCATTTTTAGCAATCGTAGCTCAGGGAGATTACGGTTGAAGGCTTGATAATAAACTATTTCCTAACTTGCATTATTCATAAATTTTGCCACGAAGACTCTAATTCACAAAGTTATGGAAGAAGGTGTTTTGAAAATTAAAATTCAATTACTATGGAGCAAAATTTTTCATAACACTTTTATTCTTAAATCTTTGTGTCCCCTTACTGTCTTTGTGGCTTGGTGGCAATGATTTATTCAGGCTAAAAAACTCGGCCAGTGCGACAATAATTTTGATAAAGAAAGCCGCGTCTTGTTCAGTCACTAATTAAGAAGGGAAGTTCCTCTGTAATTTTAGTAGGATTACCCAGATTTAAACTCAACAATTGCCGCAAATGTGTCATTGTATCTACGTTCTCACTAAGAAATTTAAACCCCAAGTTGTCTTCGGCAGCATGAACCAGTTCCATGGCAAATTGCAAAACGATATCTGTTTCGGGTAATGCGAATTTTAATTCACACAGATCTCCGGATTTAATTTTCAGATCATCGTGCGGGATTATCAGTGCTCCCCGCAAAGAAATATCCAGCATATCAGCGCCATATGTTACGCCGTCACAAATAAGTTTTACATCCGCAACAAATTTAATTCGACTAAAAACACGTCTTTCTTTCATAGGAAATCCTTTATTTACTGTTCACCTCACCTGTTAAGGATCGGATTTTTATATGAAAAGCTTTAAAAAAAAACGTTTTAATAAAATGAAAAAAGCGTCACCGCCATGCTTGTATTGAAATATTTTTCCCATCCGTCTTTAAAATCACTGCACCCTGCAAATCTGTACGAATTATTTTAATATCACGCTCCTCTAATCGCTTCAGAATTTCCTGTCTGGGGTGTCCGAATTTATTTGACTGTCCAACAGAAATAACCGCCATATCGGGTTCCACAAAATCCAGGAATTTCTCGCTGCTTGAAGTCTTACTGCCATGATGTGTGACTTTAAGAATTTCGCTTTGCAATAAATTACCAAAGCGGCTCACGTAACGTTCACCATTTTTCTCAATATCTCCGAGTGTTATAAAATCGATTTCACCATAACTGATTTTTAATGAGAGAGACGCATCATTGGCCGAATAACCGCGGCTGATAAAATCTTCACCGGGGTGCAGCACAAATATTTGTACCGGCGAAAAATCAGTAACAATTTCACCTGCTCGTAGAATGCGGTGCGGGATATTCAGGCTATCGATTAAATGGGTATATTCTCGGAAAACCCGAGTATCCTTGGTGAGGCCATTATCCCAGATTTCACCAATTTTAAAATTACGCAAAATATATGGAAAACCACCGAGATGATCAGAATCGGCATGAGAGAGCACAATCGCATCCAGCTTATGTATGCCCTGCCGTTTCAAAAATGGCGCAACAACACGCCGGCCATTATCAAAATATGGATTGCGCATACCGGCATCTATTAAAATATGATGCTCGTCGAAAAAATTCAATAAAATTGCATCGCCTTGTCCCACGTCGATAAAAGTAATTTCGAACGACTTTTCATTTTCAAATGCACTTTGCCAAATCCACAAATTGGCAATCAATAGAACAAAAATCACAGCAAACCGCCGAACACGCTTGGAATTCAAATCAAATAAAATCAAGAGAACGCCGACATAAACAAAAATCCAAAATCCGGAAATTTGATGTACCTCCGTAAACGCACCGGGTAAAGCACTGAGCCATTCAACAAAACGAATGATTAAATTCAGCGAAAGCCAGGTGGTTTGGATGTATAAATCTGCTAAAGCAGGCCAAATAAGATTGACCACCGAAGCGATGATGCCATTAGCCAAACCAATAAACGTTAGCGGGATAACCAGGAGATTGGCAAATAACGAGTAGTTCGGGATGCGGTTAAAATATAAAATTGTAAACGGCAGAGTACCCAGAAAAGCTGTAAATGAGACCAGAAACAAATCGACAAAATAGCGTAATGGTGCAAGCTTGAATGATTTTGAATAAACAAAACTAAACGGTGGTATACTTTTTAATTTGGGATAAAAATAAACAATTGAAGCTACTGCAAAAAATGAGAGTTGAAATCCCGGTTGAAACAACTCCAATGGATTGACGATTAAAATGATCAAAGCGGCCAGCGCAAGTGAGTTGAAAAAATTTGTTTTTCGTTCCAGCACAGTACCGAAAAGAATCAATGCGCCCATGATGGACGCCCGAACGACCGGTGGTTTGAGGTTGGTTAAATAGGCAAAGAATACTAACCCGAGAATAGTTAACAAAATTCTCGCTGTATGAGGTACCCGCAACAACCCGCCAACAGCCATAAAAACCATAATTATAAAACCAACGTGCAATCCGGAAACAGCGAGAATATGAATCACGCCAGCTTTCGAAAAGGCAGACTTCAGCTCATTTGTCATTTCGCCGCGTTCGCCAATCAACAAACCGTGCAGAAAAGCAGACTCCTCCGGTGGCAAGCTTCGGGTAATAAATTCATCAACATATTTTTTAGCTGGACTGATAATTTCCCGAAAAAACCCATTGCCGTGACCTTTACTCAGAACCTGCAATTGTTTAGCTTTTTTTGCGGACATCACGCCAAACAGTCCTTGTGCCTGCAAGTATTTCCGGTAATCAAATTCGCCGGGATTTCTTTTATCGCGTGCAGCTCTTAGCTTACCGGAAATAAGTAAACGGTCGCCGTACGCAGGCAATTGTAATTTCCCATCCAGTGAAAACATAATATTGCCAGATACTTCCAATGTATCTTCAGCAATAATAATATTTTTTGTAGCCAGAAAAAGATTGTAGCGCTCTAAGCGTTTTTCGGGATAATTTATAACGATACCGGTTAGGAAAATATTTTCCCCGGAATCAGTGAAACTGCTAATATGATTTTCCGGCAATAACTCAGAGCTTTTAGTGTGAAGAAACCCAAGCAAAACCAAAGTGAATACACAAAACGCAAAAGCTGTTTTTTTATAATATTTGCGCCACAATAATAAACCCAAAACCGACAAAAACAGAATCAGCGTTACAACATAAATCAGCGTAAAATTGAAGCTGCAATAGTTTGCAGCAATTATTCCGGAGACAAAGAATAGCAGAACCTTAAGAGCAGGTTTATCGTTCATTCTTTAATTGTTTTTTTGAATTACTTGGCAGACTTTTCAAAAAGCCAGTTAGATAAAATTTCGACTTTATTTTTTAATGCATCTAAATCAGAATCGTTGTAAATAACATAATCCGCCAACTGAACTTTATCTTCAACCGGCATTTGAGACTCTATTCGCTTTACGATTTCTTCCCGCGAAAAATCATTTCGCTTTTGAAGCCATTCAATCCTTTTTTCAAACGGAGCGTCAACTACGATAACGGCGTTTAAAATTTTCTCCATTTTGGATTCATAAATAAGCGCAGCTTCAACGCCGAGAAACGGAGTACCCCCTTGCAACTTTGAAGATTCATTTTTTATGTACTCAAAAACAAATGGATGAACAATCCGGTCAATATTTTCACGGGCATTTTTATCTCCAAATACCAACCGGGACATTTTCTCAGTATTAATTTTGTTAGATTCAGAATAAATATCCTGGCCGAACGACTCAATTAACTTTTTTTGAATTTGGGGATGGTTGTTGATAAGATCCCTGGCAATACTATCGGAATTTAAGACGGGGAGATTTCTTTTCCGCAGATAATCGCATACAACGGTTTTACCGCTTCCAATGCCACCAGTTACACCGAAAAGAAACAT
>JAJDAE010000098.1 GCA_029262035.1 Candidatus Zhuqueibacterota bacterium | reverse complement strand
GCGGTCCAGTTTAAGTCCGGACTTGCGCTATAGAGATTTCCGCCCAGCATCAGGGCGAAGTCGATTTCACCATTATGAGCGGCCTGCGTACAACTAAATGTATCCATGCCGGGTGACTCCGGAATCTTAATTTTTAGTTTGTCAAGTATGGCAGTTGCCATTTCCGGTTTGAGTTTTGGCACCACACCTACCGTGCCGATGCCCTGAACATTGCTGTGCCCGCGAATCGGCATCAGGCCCGCGCCGGGCTTGCCGACCATACCGCGCATCATCGCCAAATTGGAGATCATCTGCACACTGTCCACGCCGTGAGCTTGATGAGTAATGCCCATGGCCCAGGCATAGATTGTATTTTTCGACTCGGCCAGGTAATTGCAAAATAATTTAAGATCCTCCAGGGCGATACCGCTTTTGTTGAGCAGACCCTGTAAATCTTCCGACTCCAGGTCTTTTTGAAAATCGTCCAAGCCGTTGCAATGATTCTGGAGAAATTCTAAATCCACCTTTTTTTCACGCCACAAAAGAACAGCCGCAGCTTTTAGCAAGGCGAGGTCACCGCCACAGTGCGGCTGCAAATAAAGATTGGCGATTTCCGTTCCAAAAAGTAATGAGCGCACTTTGCTGGGTATGCTGAAGTTTTGTAAGCCAATTTCTTTGTAGGGGTTGAGCACCACAACCTTGCCGCCGCGCTTGCGCAATTCCGCTAAAAAAGTCATTAAGCGGGGATGATTACTTGCAGGGTTGGCGCCGATCAGGACCACTAAATCAGATTTGCCGATATCCTCCAGCGCAACTGTGCTGGTGCCGCCACCCAGGCTTTTGGTCAGGCCAACGCCAGACGCCTGGTGACAGTAATACGAGCAATTGTTGACGTTATTGGTGCCCCATTGCCGCGCCAAAAGCTGAACTAAAAATGCAGCCTCCATGGAAGAACGCCCGGATGTATAAAAAAAGCTGCGATCAGGCTTTGCTGCCTGCCATTGTACCAAAAGTTTCTTCTTAGCATCTTTCCATGAGAGCGGTTGGAAATGGGTTCCACCCTCCGGTAAAAATAACGGGTGAATCAACCGGCCGAGAGATTCGAGTTGATGTCCGGATAATTTTTTCAGATCCTCGATGCTGTTTTTCTCAAAAAAACCTGCGGGAATCGCTGCTTGCATATCCTGTGTCTGTGCCTGTATCGATTTTTTGCAAACCTGCAAGCTTTCGCCAATTTCATTGACCATACCGCCGGCCATGCCACCCATACCAAATGCACAGGTTTTGCAGGTATTCTTGCTTTTAAGAGCATTATAGAGTTTTAAGATACCCCCGGCTTTTGTGGCCATTTGTAACGAATAGCGGATTAAACGGAAACCGCCGCCAGATTTTATTTTTGATGTCTTCATAAACTTTCCTTACTGGATTTATCTAAAAAGATAGGATAGTTAGCAAAAAAATCAATTAGATTGATGAAAGATACATAAAAAACAATAGCTTAAGAATGTGTGAATTCGAGAAAATTGTTTAAAACTCAAGTCTTGTGTTTACTTTTTTTTGAGGATGTTGAAGATATAAATATCGAATGGAAAGCGTTAAATGGCTGGTTAACTGTGAATAAAGGTTGGATCATGCGAAGCACCAGGAGGTATATTGTTGCTGAAGCGATTAATATCCCGATAAAGCAGAAAACCTCATAACCGGAATAATATAAATATTGGGGAAAAAGAGAAGAAATAACAAGAAGAGTACTTATTGAAGAGGTTGCAATTACAGCCGGGAAACTGATTTCGAAAAAATCTTTAAGTGATAAAAGTAGAATTTTCCTTACCCGAAATCCCCAAAATATGAGCATCGTAAAACCGCTGCCTACCATCGCCCAGGCCGCACCTGTAATGCCCCAGGTGTATACCAGCGGGTAAACAAGAACAACCATTGTAATTGCTTGAATACTCTGCATCTGAAATAAAATATTAGGTTGTCCAAGGCCAAGAAAAACTGGTCGTCCGGTAATGGCAACGGCATGGAACCCACCGGCGATAACCAATAATTTTAGGGGATTGATAATTTCAACCCATTTTTCCCCGAGCAAAATGTTGACAAATTCAGTAGCCGTTAAGCAGATGATTGCGGCAAGTGGAATAATTACCGTAATCGTGAATCCGGCCATTTTAATGAAGGCCTGTCGAAGCCGCTCCTGCTCATCCCGAATTTGCGAATATGCCGGAAATGCAACCATGCCTATTGCGGCTGCAACTTCCACCAGCGCTGCCTGCATGATCCAGTGCCCTAGTTGATAAATACCGAGCGCATGGGCGTTCATCATTTTGCCCACAATGGCACTGGCAGCATAGGTACCAACATAGACAGTAATGCCTGCAAAATTCATCCATTTGCCATACCGAAATAATTGTCGCATTACCTGAAAATCAAGTGAAAACCGTGGGCGAAAAGGGTGGATTCGGTAAGAAACAACTGCCTGAACCGCGTAGCCGGCTACAAAACCATAAATGAGTGCCCAGGCGCTTTGAAAATAAATTGCCGCAGCTATGCTGACACTTAAGTCCGCAATCACTTTGCTCACAGAAAAAAGGAATTCTTTATGGAATTCCAATTCCTTCTTTAAATAGATGACACCTATATTCGTGAAGCCTTGAAAAAGTGTGGCGAGAGCGATAACCTGAATCAGTAGTTTGATTGCAGGTTCATCAAAAAAAATCGCTATAGCCGGGGCGATTAAAAACAGAGCGCCCGATCTAATAAACCCCCGAATCATATGAACCGTCCAGGCAACATTTAAATCGTGTACAATATTGCCCTGGCGATGGATTAGTGTCGCTTGAAAACCGGTTACGGACAATGTTTCAACAAACATTAAAGCAAGTGTAGCAAGGGCAAAAAGCCCAATATCATCAGGAGCCAGTAGCCTTGCTATAATCATTGTTCGGGCAAAGCCCAACAGACGAGCGACTCCATGAAACGAAACTGCCCAGAAACCAGCCTGAATCACTCGATTTTTTAATGAATTACCGGTGGAAGAGAATTTCATGAAATTAAATTCCCAGCCAATTCCACAGCTTCCCCTGGTACAGGTGTGTATGTAACGAAATTCATTACCAGATACAGCGCCTCGAATAGTAGTGTAGAAATTCCAATTGCTTTTGTCCAATTCATGCTGTTTTTGAATCTCGTCTTTTACCTGATTGGTTAAAAAATTACAACATTGTAAAAAAAATCTTGACTATAACTCCAAAGTTCTGTATTTATTATGTACCATTTTGATACACAAAGTCCTGGTTTCAAAAGTATTATAAGTTTTTATCCAATAAAATACCAACCATTTTCAGTTTGGTGTCTTTTTGACATATAGAATTAAATTTTTATAGATAGAGTCCTTCAGGCCTGGCTGAAGGATTTTCGAAAGCCTACTGAAATATTTCCGACATTAGATTTTTTTATCTACACTTCAGTTTGTTCGCATTAATAATATCTATTCAATTAAAAGATTAAAAGCTTTTATCTAACAAATACCAATCGTATTTCAGTTTGCTGTTTTTTTGACATATAATTTATGGAATTTAGACATAAATAAATTAAGGAGGTACAAGATGAGGAATAAAGTCTTTTTAGTTGGTGTTGTCATGAGCTTTATGCTTATTACGCAAGCATTTGGTCAGACACATCGGGTTACCGGGCAGGTTATCGATGAGGATGATAGATCCCCGTTACCCGGACTTAATATAGTAGTGAAGAATACCCAGAGAGGGACCACTACCGATAACGATGGCAAGTATACGCTGGAAAATATCTCAGCGCAAGATATCCTGGTATTCACATATATCGGGTATAAAAGTCAGGAAATTACTGCGGGAAGTGGTGGTGTAGTTGATATCTTCATGACTTCTGTGGTTCTGCGCGGGGAAGAGGTGACAGTGGTTGGGTATGGTACTCAGCAACGCAGAGAGATTACTGGTTCGGTGGCCAGAATCTCGGAAGATACATTTAGAGATATTCCGGTTTTGAATTTTGAACAAGCGATTCAGGGCCAATTATCGGGTGTTGATGTCCAGGAAAATACAGGTGAGCCGGGTGGTCAGCCCAATGTTAGAATAAGAGGAACCGGTTCTATCAGCGCGGGCAACGATCCACTATTTGTCATCGATGGGTTGCCGATTTCTAAAAATTTGAGCGTTCAAGGTACTTTGGACCGGCGTCGCGCGGCTTTTAAGCCCCCCGCAACAAATCCACTGGCATCCTTAAATCCAAACGATATTGCATCCATAGAGGTATTGAAGGATGCTTCCTCTGCAGCAATTTATGGCTCAAGGGGCTCAAATGGTGTCGTTCTAATTACAACCAAGCGAGGTAGAGCGAGTGGCAAGCCAGTTATCACTTTCGATACATATACAGGTACCCAGTCGGTTGCCAACAGCCCGGATATGATGAACGCACAAGAACTCATAGAATATACTCAGGATGCCAGAAATAACAACTATATTGATCAACTGGATCCTCTGAATCCGAGCAGTCCTAATTTCAACCCTTCTTATGACCCAACTACTAATGCCGGTCGTCCTAATAACGGTAACTTTACTTTGCCGGATCAATATGTTAATCATGATGGCACGGACACCGATTGGCTTGATCTTGTCTTTCGCTCTGCGCCAATTACCAATACGAACGTTGCAATCTCTGGTGGTAGCGCCAAACTATCCTACTACATCTCCGGCGGTTATTTACAGCAAAAAGGAGTTATTGAGAATTCAGAATTTCAAAGATACAGTTTAAGTGCTCATTTGGAAGGTGACCTAACTGACCGTATTCAATTTGGCGCCAACCTTAATTCATTTTTTACTGAGCACGATAGAGTGCCGGCAAGTGCACCGTATTTCGCCAGGCCTCCAGGCATCGTCTATTCGGCTTTGGTACATTCGCCGGTTGTCCAGCCCTTTGATGATCAAGGCAGGCCCAACCAGCGTCAGGAAGATGGATCCCAATCCTTTCTGGGTGGCGGTACCACTTCAGCCAGTAATCCACTGGCGATTATTGACGGAATTACCGAAAGTCTGGATAATCATCGCAGCTATGGTAATGTCTATGCAGATGTTACACTCAAGAAAGATTTGACCTTTCGATCCATGGTTGGCGTAGATTTAAGCAACTATCAAAATGCTTTTTTCCGGGGTAACAGTTTGTTACACAGAAATGCGACGGTAGGTGATCCGTATGCCGAGTCCACTGCATCGAACAGCACCAACTGGGTTTGGGAAAACACACTTAATTATAAGCGTACTTTTAACGATATTCATAATTTCACGGGTCTTGCAGGTTATTCTGCCCAAAAGGAAGTGAATGAGCAGAATTTTGTTAAAGCCGTCGGTTTCCCTGATGATCAAGTACAGACCATCAGTGGCGGCCTGGTTACGACAGGAAACGGCCTCAAAGAAGACTGGTCTTTGGTTTCCGTATTAGCGCGACTTAATTATAATTACAAATACAAATATCTGGTAACTGCCACTATTCGTTCTGACAAGTCATCCAGATTTGGGGCTGCGAATCAAACAGGCGTATTCCCTTCGTTTTCAGTTGCCTGGCGCATGATGGAGGAGAACTTCATGCGGCGACAGTTTGACTTTCTAAGTGAATTCAAATTCAGAGGAAGTTATGGCGAGACAGGAAACTTTCTAATTCCAAATTTTGGGGCAATTGGATTGTTGGGACAGGATCTCTATATCGAAGACGATCAACCGGTTACTGCGGTATCTCCAGCAACGATCAGTAATGAAGATTTGGGCTGGGAAACTACTAAACAAACGAACCTTGGGCTTGACTATGCATTGTTCGAAGACAGAATTTATGGCACCTTCGATTGGTATAATAGTAAGACTGAAGATTTGCTGCTGGAGGTGGGTGTACAATCTGCAACTGGTTTCACTAGTGCTTTGACAAACATCGGTAGTGTTCAGAACAAAGGAATTGAGTTTTCACTTACTTCCAGAAATGTTGTAGGTGCTTTTCGCTGGACAACGGAATTTAATTTCGCGGCGAATGACAATGAGGTGCTTTCGTTAGGACCTGGCGATGAGCCCATACTGGTTTCCGGTGGAGCAGGTATCCGGCATATCACGCAGGTTGGCTCAGAGTTGGGCAGCTATTATGGTTTGGTTGTCGACGGCATCTATCAGTCTGAAGCAGAGATAGCCAGTGCCCCTGTCGATCAGGGGGCGCCTAATGCCCAACCCGGTGATTTCAGATTCAAGGATATCAACGGCGATGGTGTTATAAATAATGATGACAGAACTATTACCGGCAGCTACCATCCAGATTTCACTTATGGATTTACCAACAGGTTTTACTTCAAGAATTTTGATATAAGTATCTTTTTTCAAGGTGTTGAAGGAAGAGAAATATTAAATCTTACCGCCCGACATTTAAAAAATGGCGAAGCCAACTTTAATAGTTATGCTGTAGAAAATGACCGCTGGCGTTCTCCGGAAAATCCAGGCAATGGTGAAATACCCAGAGCAGATAGACAAAGCTCACTACACGGTAATAATAACAGACCATCTTCATTTCAGGTTGAGGATGGATCATATTTCCGCTTGAGAAATCTCACTATTGGGTACCGGATTCCCCGGTCTTTCACTGGTAAGTACGCACAAAATATTAGAGTTTACGTATCTGGTAAAAACTTGTTTACCAGTACAGACTATATCGGGTTTAACCCGGAAGTTAGTCTGCAATCCCAAAATATGCTCGTTCAGGGAGAAGATTATGGTGCGTTCCCGCTTTCGACAACATGGATTTTAGGAACTAATATTTCCTTCTAAATAAAGGAATTTGGCAGAAAGACTAAACAGGAGAAAACTATGAAAAAAAGAATATTTATAACATCTGTACTGATGTCATTATTCCTTGTGCAATCTTGTTCTGATGACTTCACGTCACTGGCGCCTCAGTCTGAAAGAAATGTTGAAAATTTTTATCGGACTGCCGGAGATATAAGAATTGCTATAAGCGGCATTTATGACGCCTTGCAAAGTGGTGGTACTTACGGAACTACTGATGCTGTTGCCACAGGTGGTACCAACGGCTATTGGCTGATGACAGAAATGAGATCGGATAATACGGATCAGGGAGGCGATGTAACAGGCTTGGCTGCCGCAATAGCTGTGGTCAATGTGTTTGCTGAGGATCCCTTGAACGAATTTGTTCAGGGTGCCTGGACGGGATCTTATTTGGGCATTGCCAGAGCGAACATTGTTCTTACCCGCATCGGGGATATAGACATGGATCAGACTTTGAAAGATCAATTCACCGGTGAAGCGCTTTTTTTGAGATCATTATTCTATTATAACTTAGCCCTGTTGTTCGGCAATATTCCCATGCCGCTAACGGAAACAGTTTCCATCTCGGCGCAGCTTGAACAAGTCCCTGCAGCTACCGTTTTTAACCAACTGATTGCCGATTTACAAGAGGCAGCGGGCAAACTTCCTGATGGACATCCGTCATCAATAGGCGGCAGAGCGACCAAGGGTGCAGCTCAAACATTATTAGCGAGAGTTTACCTCACTGTAGGGGATAACGGGAATGCTGCAACAACTCTGCGTGCGATTACTGGTAGCGGGGCATTTCAGCTAGTACCAAGTTATGCTGACTTGTGGGGTCCGGCAAATGAACTTAACAGTGAATCCATCTTTGAAGTACAATTCAGAGGAGGCGGACTTGGAGAGGGCAGCGGATATGCCAATGCTTTTGTCCCGGATGCGAGTCTACTGGGTGGACAGCCTGCTGGTGGCCGTAACAGACCGACGGTGGACTTGATCACTTCTTATGAAGCTGGCGACTCACGTTTTGCAGTTTCCATGGATACTACGTTTTTGGACCCAACATCTGGTGCAAGGCAAAGATACGTTCGGAAGTATTTTAGCGGCGTGCCATTTCAGGAAAATGATGCTGATAATAATTTTGTTGTATTTCGCTATGCTGATGTATTGCTTATGCTTGCTGAGGCTATTGGCGAAGGTGGAGAGGCTTACGGTTTGATAAATCAAGTGCGGACTCGGGCCGGCCTGGCTGATATTGATGCCAGTACTCCGGGATCGTTCGAGGAAAAACTGCTCCAGGAAAGAAGAATAGAACTGGCTTTTGAAAATCATCGCTGGTATGACCTGCTTCGGTTTGGAAAAGCTTTGGAAGTGATGCAAGCCCATGCCGCCGGAGCCACTCTCGATACGTTTATAGATGCAACATTTACAGCGCCAGGTGCTACCAGGTTATTGTATGCTATTCCTCAACGGGAAGTAGATTTGGGTTTGACACAAAACCCAGGATATTAGTAGAAAAAATCGTTGTATAGTGATTCTGTACTGGCTCCATTATTTTCTACTTTGCGGAAATAGTTGGAGCCAGTTATATTTTGACTTTTGATGAATACAAAACAGATGTTGTTATTAAACCACGACTAAGGAATAGGAGCCGTTTATGCATGGTGCAAAACTTGTCGCAGTTTGGTTGGTAATGTTTTTTTTGATGCCGGTTGTGGCTGTTGGACAACCGGAAGTACCTGTGGAACAGTGGACAGGCAAGACTATACTATTGATTGGTGCACACCCCGATGACGATGCCGGAAGATATGGGACACTCTCCCTGCTTCAGGAAAACGGCAACGAGGTCTATGTGCTTCTTTTGACCACCGGTAATGTGGGTACAAAGGATCCGACCATGACCCGCGATAGACTCTCCAAAATTCGACGGCAGGAAGAACTCGACGCGCTTGCAGAATTGGGTATTCCGGCAGATCATTATATCAATTTGGGGTACACGGACGGCATGGTTGAATTTGCCGACAAAGAAGAAGTTGTACAGCGGCTGGTCTGGCATTATCGAAAAATTCGGCCGGATGTGCTGATCTCGTGGGATCCCGGGTACGGTTATGTGCGCTGGCATAAGACTGATCACCGCGCGGCAGCATATCTATCGGTGGATGCTGCTCGTGCCGCTGAGTGGCGTTTGATTTTTCCGGCACAAGTTATCCATGAAGGCCTTGAAGCCCACGCCATACCGGAATACATGTTTTATGGTGGTGTTGAAAAAGATATTAACACCTGGGTTGATATCACGGGACACGAAGAGAAAAAAATAAAAGCACGCTCAAAGCATATAAGTCAGATGAGTGCTGCGTGGAACAATTATACCGGCCCCAGCCCGGATGATCTTAAACCGGAAGATCGAAAAGAATTTCTGGAGAGAATGAAAAAGATTCCCATGCGGGACGGTAAAGCAATGGAAGGGTTTCGCTATTACAAAGGCGCACCCGATGGAATCGGAAGCGGGCGGAAATAAATTTTATTTTTATACACGGGAGAGTGCTTACAATGAAGCAGTTATTAGTTGTTACATCAATACTTTTTAGCACAATTTTATCATTCGCACAAAGTTCGGGGATGGATGATGGGAAGCTTCGAATCATAGCTATAGGAGCCCACCCGGATGACTGTGATGCAAAGTTCGGCGGCACCGCTGCCCTTTTTGCTGAAATGGGACATGCGGTTAAATTCGTCTCTGTCACCAATGGTGATGCCGGTCATCAAACAGAAGGCGGCGGCGCCCTCGCCAAGCGTAGACGTGCCGAAGCCCGGGAATCCGCTCGTCGTTTAGGCATCGATGAATATGTTACTTTGGACAATCATGATGCTGAACTCGTGCCCAGCCTGGAAGTACGGCACCAGATCATTCGGCAGATTCGTAACTGGAATGCTGATGTTGTGCTTTCCCCTCGTCCGAATGACTACCATCCGGATCACCGTTATACCGGCGAACTGGTTCAGGATGCCGCTTATTTGGTAATCGTGCCGAATGTCACACCGGATACACCGCCACTAACAAAGAATCCCATTTTTCTTTATTTTAGTGACCGTTTCCAGCGACCCAACCCATTTCGACCTGACATCGCGGTTGCTATCGACAAAACCGTTGATAAAAAAATGGCCGGACTCGACGCACACGTTTCACAATTTTATGAATGGATGCCATGGACAGTGGGAAAAGACGGCGAAGTTCCTGAGGGTGCTGAGGACCGGAAGAAATGGTTAAAGAAGGTGTTTGGCGCATTCCAGGGGTCCTCTATATCAGATGAGCACCGCAAGTCTCTAGAAAAGTGGTACGGGAAAAAAGCTAAGGATGTAAAATTTTCTGAGGCATTTGAAGTTTGTGAGTACGGTAAACAGCCCAATGATGAAGAGATCAGGAGATTGTTCCCCATGCTGAAGTAATTTCCACAAAACGACGGACAAATTAGTATTTGTACCATCGTCTCACCGCATGACCCTTATATTTCACCCAAAAGGAGGATACTCCAATTCGAAGAAGCTATTTTGTAGTCGGTCTTATTTTTCTCACATTTTTTGTTATTTCGTTTCTAACAAACATAATTGGTCCGCTCGTTCCCGAGATTATAGATGATTTTGATCTAAGCCTAACTCTGGTTGCCGTACTGCCATTTGCCTTTTTTATCGCATATGGCGTTATGTCGATTCCTGCAGGATTACTCATTGAGAAATACCAGGAAAAGCCGGTTATGATTGCTTCTTTTGCCATCGCCTCTTTGGGCTCATTAATTTTGGCGGTGTTTCCAAGTTATTTAACTGCTGTTTTTTCCCTGTTTCTAATCGGTTCCGGAATGGCCATGTTGCAGGTGGCTATTAACCCTTTGTTGCGGGAAGCCGGGGGCGAGGAACATTTTGCATTTAATGCCACAGTAGCGCAATTGATTTTCGGCGCCGCTTCATTCATCAGCCCCCTTGTATATTCATATCTCGTACTCAATCTTGAAAAGGGATCTTCCGATTCAAATTTTTTGATCACAACTTTATCAAAAATCGTCCCTGAAGATATTCCATGGATATCCCTTTATTGGCTTTTTACGGTTATCTCTTTACTCATGGTAATTGTTATATTTGTCTCAAAAATACCTGAGGTTGAACGTAAAGCCGATGAACATGTTGGCGCTTTAAAAACTCACCTTGAGTTACTTAAAAAGCCAACTGTTATTTTGTTTTTCCTGGGGATATTTACTTACGTGGGACTTGAGCAGGGTGTGGCAAACTGGATATCTGAATTCCTTAATAAATACCATGGTTACGATCCGCAAACTACGGGTGCCACAACGGTGGCATGGTTCTGGGGAGCTATGACTATTGGCGGTATCGCGGGTATCGTATTGCTGAAATTGATCGATAGCAAAACGGTTCTTGTTATATTTACCATTGCATCCATTATTAGTTTAACCGCCGCTTTGTTTATGTCAGGGTCGGTAGCATTAATTGCTTTTCCTCTGGTTGGCTTTTTCTCCTCTGTCATGTATCCGATTATTTTTTCTCTGGCACTCAATTCAGTCAAAGAACATCACGGAAGTTTTTCAGGAATTCTGGTCACCGCAATTATTGGCGGCGCAGTATTACCATTAATTGTTGGTGGGCTTGGAGATGTTTTTGGGTTGAGAAACGGCATGCTGTTTCTATATTTACCAATGGGGTATATCATGAGCATCGGCTTCTGGGCCAAGCCTTTGATTACGAATGAGACAATCGATCTTCGCAAAAAGGAATCTGCATAAAACACTAAAGACTTTTCAGTTGCCCAAGCGGGATTAAAATATTCATTAGAAATAATCATCTGTGGACTTGTCAGTGATTCAAGGAAAAAATGTATTAGGAATTGATTTGGGAGGTACAAACGTCCGTGTAGGCTTGGTACGAAATCAACAGCTCGGAGAAGTATCTTCAGTAAAAATAAATCCCAACGGTTCAGTTGATGAAGTCCTGGAGCAGATTTGCGAATTAGTAGATAAAGCCAAGCCTGAAAAGCTCCATGGGATTGGTATTGGCGTCCCCAGTGTAGTGGATATTGAAAAAGGTATCGTTTATGATGTGCAGAATATTCCATCCTGGAAGAAAGTGCCCATTAAGTCCTTGATGGAAAAAAGATACGCTACCCCTACATTTGTGAATAACGACGCCAATTGTTTTGCGCTCGGTGAAAAATATTTTGGTAAAGGTGTAGAATATCAATCCCTGATTGGACTTATCCTGGGAACCGGATTCGGCGGCGGTGTGATCGTCAACGGTAAGTCGTATGCCGGAGTAAATGCCGGTGCCGGGGAATTCGGTATGATCCCTTATCTGGACAGTATTTATGAACAATACTGTTGCGGTCAATTCTTTACGATGAATTTTAAGCAAACAGGCAGTGAATTTTTTCAGCGTGCAATGCAGGGCGAAGATGAAGCTTTGAAAGTCTGGACAGAGTTCGGCCATCATTTGGGAAATGGTATTAAGACGATTCTTTATGCGTATGACCCTGAAATAATTATATTTGGTGGTTCCGTTCGAAAAGCTTTTCGTTTTTTTAAGGATGCCATGTGGGAGTCCATACAGTCCTTTGCATATTCAAATTCAATTAAGTCACTGAAGATTGAAGTCTCCGAACTGGAACACATAGCAATATTGGGAGCAGCTGCACTTTATTATGATGCTAACAATGCGTAGAATACATTGGTTTGCATAAGTGAACTCTAACGTAGGAGATTTCCCGGCGTGAAAAAATTGACCAAAATAATTGTAATAATCTCGTTGCTTGCATTTGTCGGATCCTCACTGGCTCAGTCAAGACTGCCTCTGAAAGTAAATCAGCCTATCGAAGGAGCGCCTCTGACCTTGGGAATCCCATTCCCGAAAGGTGTTTTGCATTCTCCCGACCATGTTCGTGTCTTAAACACAAAAGGCAAAGAAATCCCTTCTCAAATTACTGAAGTGACCACCTGGATACCCGCCGATGGAAGCATAAAATGGATTTGGGTATTCTTTTTTTGCGAGAATTCAGACAAGTATTTCCTTGAGTATGGTAAGACTGTTGTTCGTGCCCCTATACCTGATGAAAGAATTTTGGTTAACAACAACCAGCGCGCACGGGGTTATATTACGGTTTCTACCGGTCCGCTTCGTTTCCGAATAAACAAGAACGGCAATGGTTTTTTAGACAAAGTAGAACTCGATCTTGCCGGCGATGGATTTGATGAAAGTGATGTCATCGCCGAAGCCCCGGAAGGACGGGGTTCATTTCTCGATATCCTCGACGATATCGGCTTCGATAAATCAAAGGCCGTAATTCATAGAAATTGGATTGAAAAGGGCTCCGGCCCGTTGCACATGATAATCAAAGCGGAGGGTGAATATCAATACTCTCGGGAAGATAATAATCCTTCTCCGTTTGTCATGCGAGTGCATGCCTATGCCGGAAAATCTTATGTCCGTGTGCTTCATACACTTACATACACAGGAGAACCTGATAAGCACAAACCGTATGAAGGTGAGCATGCTTTGATAGCCACTCAGGCCGAAAAAATTGTTGATGAAGAGACTTTAGTAAACGATCCCGGCTGGGCGCAGCCGAACGATAGAATAGCATCCGCAGGTCTCTCTCTCGATTATAAGTTGTCAGGAGAATTGAATTATGTGACAGCTTATCGCAAAGGTGAGTGGTGGCAACTGGGTGAAAGAGAATTTTTTGAAACCACCTTAACCACTCAAAAAGAGTTGTCAATTCTTCAATCCGGACCGAAACCTACCCGAATGCCACCGGTACCTAATTCGACGCCGGAAAAGAGAATAGATGGCTTTTTTACAAAGATTACCTCCGATTCTGAAACCCTTGTTGAATCATCCAAAGCCGATGGCTGGGTGGATATTTCTGACCAGCGTTGGGGAATCGGCGTTGGTATGCGGCATTTTTTTGAAGAATACCCAAAGGAAATTAGCCTTGATGTCTCTGGAAAAGAAGTGACTGCTTTTTCCTGGTCTCCCGATGTTGAACCGATGAGCTTTGCCCGTCTTTCCAGTGAATTGGATGGCGGTATGGTCAGTAATTTTGCCCAGGGTTTAACAAAGACAACAGAGTTGGTTTATAATTTCCATAAAGCCGGCAAAAGCCAGGCTGAGCTTGAGAACAAAATGCGCTATTTTCTCGATCCGCCCGTCGCGCATACAGCACCGGAATGGTATGCGAACAGTGAAGTATACGGTTCATTTGCACCTGCCTCAAAGAAATTTCCTGAATTTGAGCGAGGATTGGACTACAAGTTTAAGTGGATGATTTTCAACGAGAATTGGGAACCCTGGTACGGCATGTTTGACTATGGCGACCGGCAAACATACTACTTCAACATGGATTGGTTTTTATGGAACAATAACGAACCGGGTCAGGATTACATGCGCTGGCTGCATTTTATGCGAACCGGCGATCGTAATATCTACCTTTCAGCGGAAGCGGCAAGCCGTCACAGTATGGATGTTGACAATATTCACTGGCCGGCCGATCCCGAATATGCCGGTGATTCTAACTATGCACTCGACTTCTGGAAGGAAAAGGATAAACCACAGGGCAACCCATACCTTGGAATGGGCGCCCGTGAGGGCAGACAGCATTGGGGTACATTATATAGTGCCCATGTCTGGAATATGGGCTGGGTCAGCTCTTATTATCTAAGTGGATATCACCGTGGGTTAGAAGTCGCGAAACTAACTGCGGATACCTACCTTAAACGCATTTGGGGTGAGCATGATTTAAGAGGAAGGCGTCTCTACCTGTCTGTCTGGAATCTGTCCGAGATCTATGATGCAACAAAGGACGAGCGCTATTTAAACGAGTTAAAAGACCGGGTTGATATAATGCTGCGCTTGCAGCAACCTCAGGGTGGCAGCCTCGTGCTGGATCGCTATGGATATGCACAGGTCTATGTCTCACATGGATTACGAAAATATTTGCAGATCACTGAAGACACCAGAATTCAACCAGCCCTGGTACAGCATGCACGATGGGTGCGCGACGTACCACCTCGTAACCACGGCATGGAATCATTTTTATCGACTATTCACAGTTTGTTAATTGGATATAAGTTTTCCGGAGAATCAAGCTTGTATCGCGAAGCTGTTAAAAGAGCTGAATTTTTGAAAACAGATAAACTTTCCAATTCGAATCTCTTTGATGGTGCACACACCCAACTTGAACTGTTTAATGCTCTTGAGAGTGTGGATCATATGCCGCCCAATGAGCTATCACCTGACAGGCGTCCTAACTGGACTCTGAACGGCGGCTCAAGAGTTTTCGGCTGGACGCACGCTTACAATGTTCCCTATTTACTATATTGGCTGGAAAAAGAAGGATACCCGGAGAAATAGATGTTAGTTGTTGTTAAAGATAATTTTGAAGAAGTGAGCATTGAAGCGGCAAAACTGTTTGCAAGCCTGGTTCGCAGAAAACCGGATTGTGTTCTTGGATTTGCAACAGGAAGTACACCCTTGGGGATGTATAAAGAGTTGATTCGATTGCACAAAGAAGAAGGGTTAGACTTTTCGAAAGTTATTACGTTTAATCTGGACGAGTATGTTGGACTGCCACCCTCGCATGAACAAAGCTACCATCATTTCATGTGGGAAAATTTATTTAAACATATAAATGTAGACCCGCGACATGTTCATGTTCCAATGGGAATGGCTGAAAATATTGATGAATTTTGTTTATGGTATGAAGAAAAAATTGAAGAATGTGGCGGCATCGATTTACAAATTTTGGGAATTGGTGCAAACGGTCATATCGCCTTTAATGAGCCCGGGTCTTCTTTAGGGTCTAGAACAAGAATAAAAACGCTTAGCACTCAAACCTGTGAGGATAATGCCCGCTTTTTTGAAAATAAGGACGAGGTACCCACGTATGCCATTACCATGGGTGTAGGCACAATAATGCAGGCTCATGAACTCCTCTTATTGGCCAGCGGGGCTGCAAAAGCAGATGCAATCAGAGCCACTGTTGAGGGTCCTGTAATGGCAAAATATCCGGCGACAATTGTGCAGCTTCATGAATTTGCGACCGTCGTGGTTGATACGGACGCTGCGTCCAAGCTTGAAGGAGATTATTCCGGGTTTTGATACTAATCTTAGAAATACAATGTCTACCCAAGACTCTTATAGCCTTCACCTTTCATCCAAACTATAAACTGATTTATGCCAAATAAGTCCGAAAATTATTCAAAACGACAACTAATCGGATTTATAGTCACTTTACCGATTTTCATCATTTTACTGCTGATGCCCGCGCCTGCCGGCTTATCCGTTGAAGGTTGGCGCGTTTTTGCCATTGCTGCAATCATGGCTATTCTATGGATGACAGAATCCATTCCTATTCCCGTGACGGCTCTTTTGCCCTTGATTTTATTTCCTTTCTTTGGTGTGGTCGGTTTTGGGAATGTGGCATCGAGTTATGCCAACAGTAATGTCTTTCTTTTTATGGGCGGTTTTTTTATCGCAATCTCTATGCAAAAGTGGGGGTTACATCGCCGGATTGCCCTCTATCTCATTTGGGTAATCGGTACCAGCCCACGGCGCATCATTCTTGGCTTTATGGTGGCAACGGCTTTTTTATCTATGTGGATTTCAAACACAGCAACAACAATGATGCTGTATCCTATCGGTTTGGCGGTAATTCTTCACTTAATGGAGGGGCAGTCTGGCGAGGAAACAGCTTCCGATGATTCCATCTCAAGTTTTAGAACCGCGTTAATGCTTGGCGTTGCCTACGCGGCCAGTATCGGCGGCATCTCAACTCTTGTCGGTACGCCGCCCAATATCGTTTTTGTTAGCGCTTTTTCAAAACTCTATCCGGATGCACCGGAAATTAGTTTTTTTACCTGGATTATTGTAGGTTCTCTTTTACTCCTGTTTTTTTTACCGATATGCTGGTTTGTCCTAACCAGGGTTGCATTTAAAGTAAGTAACAAAAATCTTCCCGGTGGCAGACAAGTTATTCGTGAAGAACTTAATAAACTTGGTCCCATGTTAATTCAGGAAAAGCTCGTGGCTGCTGTGTTTTCGGCGACTGCTCTTGCCTGGATCACCAGAAAGGATGTGACTATCGGTTCTGCAACATTGAAAGGCTGGTCCTCTATGCTGGGTGCTTCCGATTTTTTACATGATGGCACCGTTGCCATGCTGGCTGCCATCATTTTATTTTGTATTCCTGTTAATTTGAAGAAAGGTAAATTTTTGCTCGATTGGGAATCTGCTGTCAAAATTCCATGGGGTATCTTGATTTTGTTTGGCGGTGGAATTGCGTTGGCAGGAGGATTTAAAAGCAGCGGTTTAGCTGAGTGGGTCGGCACGCAACTATCTTTGTTGGGAAGCGTCCCATTGCCAATAATGATCTTGATAACAAGTACTACTATGACTTTCACAACTGAACTGACATCTAACGTTGCTACGACCAGTCTCTTCATGCCTATACTTGCCAGCACGGCTGCAGGTATAGGCATAAATCCCCTTTTGTTGATGATACCGGCGACAATTTCGGCTTCATGTGCGTTCATGCTTCCGGTTGCAACTCCCCCGAACGCCATTATTTTTGCTTCCGGTTATGTCTCAATATCGCAGATGGCCAAGACCGGAATCATCCTTAATTTAATAGGGATTGTACTGGTTACGCTGTTGACTTATTTCGTAGTCGTCCCATTATTTGAAATTTCGACTGCTTCACTTCCGGCATGGGTTCACTAATTATCACAGCTAATTGCTGAACAACCAAAGAACATTACTGATCCGCTCTGGTTACCAGGGGCGAGTGCTTAAATACCATAACCTGTGCTTGTTCTGGTAATGTCTTTCGTGCAAAGTTGTGTTCATTATTTTCAAGACGTAAAACATTATTTTTTCCTTTAAGCCAAGGGTCGATTGGCCCCAGGTTTTTAGGGGTTTCAGCAGAAAGTTCGAGTTCGGGTATTTGATAATGCATTGGAATGATTACTTTTGGCTCCAGTGCGGCAAAAATCGCTTGAATTTCGACTTCTTTTAAAATATGATAAACCCCGTCGATAGGGAGCATTATAATATCCACTTTACCTATAGTTTCAATCGCTTCATTACTTATTGGGCCATTGTCGCCTATGTGGGCAATCCGCAGTCCCGCAATTTCTATCACCCAGATTGTATTGATTTGCCCGAACTCTTTGCCGTAAGGATCAGCATGTTTCCCTTTTACACCCTGGATGGAAAAATCTCCGATAGCATATTCGCCTGGGTCTCGTAAAACTTGCATTTCTTCTGACCAGGGAAATGCCTGTCCCCTGCTTTGACCACCATCATGGTCATAATGAGGATGTGTAATGAGAACAGCATCAGTCTCCAGGTCTTTTGGAAAATTATAACTTAACCAAATTTGACTACCATAGGGATCGATGATTATCTGTTTTCCTTCCGGGGAATGTAGCCGAAAACACGCATGCGCAATATATTCAAACTTAATTTGCTTGTCATCCTGAGTCCCTGTATCTTGATTCTCTGATTGTTGACAGGCTGTCAGTGCGACAAATACAAATAGTATAGCTAAATACTTCATAGTTCTAACTCCCGTTTTATAGTTTCTTCTCTTGGAGAATTGTTTAGGTTTATCTGAATTTTGATATGATTTACTAATAAAATCGATGCCGACAAAGGTTTGGTTTCATGCTTCGGTGTTTGTTAACGTCATTCCTTCCGAACGTGTTATAACCATGGACGCCACCAAATCCCCGGTGACGTTGGTTGATGTCCTGGCCATCCCAAGCAATGGCTCCACCCCCATGATCAAGGCGATTGCCTCTCCCGGTACACCCACAGAGATCAGTATCACTACAATCAACGGAATTGATCCGCTGGGAATTCCCGCAGCACTGATTGCCGTTAATACTGCCATCACCACTACAATTCCCTGAGTTGCCAGCCCCAATTCGATTCCAAATGCCTGAGCCAGAAACAAAATGGTTACACCTTCGAAGAGTGCTGTTCCGTTCATGTTCATAGTAGCTCCGAGGGGAAGGACAAAGCCGCTCACTTCTCGGGGCACACCAAGTCCCTGCTCTGCAGCTCGAATCGTCGTCGGTAAAGTGGCACTTGAACTGGCCGTGGAAAACGCAGTCAGCATCGGAAATCGAATCGTCCGATAAAAGTATTTTAGCTGCACGCCACCCAGTCCTTTTGCAATCAAGGCGAGTACTCCGAATTGGTGCACTACGAGGCCACCTAAGACTGCTGTTGTATACAATGCCAGCGGCGCCAGAATATCGAAGCCGAACTGTGCCGTGACAGCAAAGGTGAGAGCCGCTACACCCAGCGGCGCCAGCTTCATAGCAAAACCTACTATTACGAGAATCGTTTTAGCCAATGCTTCTAGAAATCCTACCACTCGTTCGGAGAACTCTTTGGGCAGTCGAGTGACTGCAACGCCAAATACCAGGGTGAAAAAGATAACGGCCAATAGATCTCCTTTGGCTGCAGCTGCGATTGGGTTGCGTGGTACGATGTTAACGAATGTAGAGATGGAGAGATCGCTCCCTGCCACACCGACAATGGCATCAGCCTCTGAGGAAAATGTCTCGACGAGGGTTCTTCGTAGGTCGGGTGAGATGACATCACCCGGACGTAGTACGTTTACGATAATCAATCCAAAAATTGCTGCGCCAGCCGTAGTAATGACGAAGAAACTCAGAGATTTGGCACCCATTCGGCCAAGCCGTTTGAGGTCACCGAGTCCGGTCACGCCAAGAGCCAGAGTAGTGAAAACCAGGGGCACTACAACCATCAATAACATACGAAGAAATATCTGCCCCACGGGCCGTGCCACGTAATTAACTGTCCAGTCGAGCGCCGGAGAATCGGGCCAGAGAAAACTTGCGACGCCACCACCGAGCGTTCCTACGGCGAGGCCCAGAAGGATCTTGTGGTGAAGTGGGATTCGTGGTATATTCATATTTTTTAAAATTTTAATAATTAGTGTGTATGTGGTTTGCCGTTTAGGAGACTTGGTAGGGGTTCTGTCGATAAGAACCTATTATGTCTCCGTGTCTTTTATTAATATAAATTCTAGCCTGATTATATGCAACTAAAAAAAGATAAAATAAAGACTTAAGTGAATTTTATTCAAATAACCGAGTTACTTGAAAATGTTGACATTGTGCAGATTATACGATACATTTATTATTCGATCAACTTGCCAAAAGTTTTTGTTTCAGTAAAAAATCATTTCTGGTTTAACTGCTAATCTTCATATAATAAACGCCTCAACGCCCTTTGATGTATTCAATAAATTAAGAAGAAAGACCTAAATCCAAAAATGGAGATTACCACATGTCATTTAGAATAAACGTCATTGTATTTAAAGTTGCCATTGTGATTTTTGTAATGGCGTTTGAATTATGTCAAGCCCAAGTCCCTGGCAATTTTTTATCCGGTTGGACAGAAGGTACTTTGGACATTCATGAAATAAGTACAGGCCGAGGGAGTTCCACTTTTTTTGTCTTGCCAGATGGAACAACAATGCTCTATGATGCCGGAGAATTTGGAGAAGGGGGTGCGGCTTGGAGAATACCCAGATATGTAGATGCCAAACCTGATAAATCCCGACCATCAGGCGAATGGATTCTGAAGTACATACAAAAAGTACTAAAGCAGTCCTCGCTTGATCAAATAGACTATGCCCTGATTTCACATTTTCACTGGGATCATATGGGACAAATCAAAGAAGAAACACCAAAGTCCTTAAATGGCGACTACCAATTGAGTGGATTTACTATGATTGGCGATAATATCCCCATCAAAAATATTCTTGATAGAGGCTGGCCCGATTACAACTATCCGAAAGAAACAAAAGACGTCACGTTAATGAATTATCGGTCTTTTGTTAGCTGGCAACAAAAAAATAATGGCTTGAATGCTGGAAGGTTCATTCCAGGTAGAAACGATCAAATTGTATTGCAAAAGAAACCAAACGATTATAGTACTTTCGAAGTGCGCAATCTCGCTGCCAACGGCGAGGTTTGGACGGGAGTCGGCAATGTATCAAGGGCGCACTTCCCGCCTCTCGACGTACTCGAACCAGAAGAGTATCCGGATGAAAATATGTGTAGTTTGGTGATGCGGGTGAGTTATGGAAAATTTGACTATTACACGGGAGGCGACATACGCGGAATACCCAAAACAGGCTCTCCAAATTGGCAGGATATTGAGACTCCTATAGCTCAAGTTACCGGTCCGGTTGAAGTCAGCCTGATGAACCACCATGGCTACATTGATTCACAAAATGCATTTTTCGTAAGTGCCTTAAGGCCGCAAGTCTGGTTGTTGTCAGTATGGGATTCTGCCCATCCCAGCCCAATGGTTTATAAACGACTTTTGTCAGAAGACCTTTATCCCGGCCCACGAGACATATTCACCACGAATATGCATGAAGCCAATAAGTTAGTCGTGGTAGGGCTCGATAAACTTGCCAGTGACAGTGGACATATTGTTGTGCGAGTAGCCCCTGGTGGAGATTCCTACAAAGTTATAATTATTGATGATAATGTCGAAAGCGGAAGGATAAAGTCTGTACACGGCCCGTACATCACTCGCTGATCCCATTGCTCGATTCATAACTACTTTAATATGATGCGGAAGAAAATGGCCATATTGAAAACAGAAAAAGCTTCCTGTTAACTGGAAGCTTTTTCTGTAGGTATTGATTTTAAACTGGTGCGCCGTCAGGGAATCGAACCCCGAACCTTGGGCTTAAGAGGCCCCTGCTCTGCCAGTTGAGCTAACGGCGCGGTCAAAACGATAAAGGCACAGAGAACACAAATGTTGGATTATATTTTCGTGGTCTTTGTGCCTTTTAAGAAGTGAGGGTAGAAGGATTCGAACCTTCGGCCAACGGCTTAAAAGGCCGCTGCTCTACCAGCTGAGCTATACCCTCTTTAAAAACAGACGATGAATATAAAAAAAATAATCCTTTGTGTCAATAAAAATCCCTTAGTCCAGATAAATTATTTCGGGCACAAACTGGCCGGGATTTATAATTTTAATTAGTCCAACTGCCGGTTTGAGGGAAAACCTTTTTTTGCCTGCAGCACCCGGGTTAAATAAAAAAGTATTATCTTCTCTTTGCAGGCTTGCGCGGTGACTATGGCCAAAAATCACAATATCTAATTCGCCCCGGAGTTTTTGGGATGCGTTTAGGATTAAGTCAGAATTCATACCTGTGAATTGATGGAGCATACAGATTTTGATTCCCTCTATGGTTTCTGAGAATACTTCCGGATAGCGTGTAATTATGGGAAAGGTATCAACATTTCCATAAACAGCCTGAACCGGTGCAATGGTTTCAAGGCTGGTGATGATATTTTCGGTGCCAGTATCGCCTGCGTGGAAAATAAGTTCAACACCTTCAAAAACCGAAAATACTTTTGGATTGATAAAATTATGCGTATCTGAAATAACACCAATTGTTTTTATCATAAAAATTGTTTTTGTTTAACTTTTTGTGTATAGAAAATGACCAAAAAAAGCGACCACAATCAGGATTTACCGAAACACTTTGTTGTGACCGATGTACTCGATTTGCATGGTTTTTTCCCGGAACAGGTTTCGGAAGTTGTGCAAGAATTTATTCGCAACGCGCTTGAGTTAAAATTGTACCATGTGCAAATTATTCACGGCAAGGGCAAAAGTAAGATGAAGTACCTGGTGCGCAAGGAATTGGGAAATCATCCCAACGTTGTTGCATTTGGTGATGCCCCGCCTGAGTTAGGTGGTTGGGGCAGAACAATCATTGAACTATCGCCGGATAGTCAGCCATGAAGGTTTTTCAAACTCCTTGCAAAAACTGCATAGGACTCCTGCCCGTACAAACAAAAGACTACCTTCTCCAATTTAGAACTCTGTTCCAGAAATTGACTTGTAGTTGAAAGCATAATCTCCGCACAACGTTCGATTGGAAATCCGAAAATACCGGTGCTGATGGCTGGAAATGCTATGCTGTGCAGGCCGTTGTCTTGCGCTACTTGCAAGCTGATTTGGGTAGCGGATACCAGTTTTATATCTTCGTCGCCTTCGCCCATACGCGGCCCAACGGCATGAATAACGTGAGCTGCGGGCAAATTGCCGCCGGTAGTTATTACCGCGCCGCCAACCGGGCAATGACCGATTTTGTCGCACGCTTTCTGAATCGTCGATCCGCCTTTTGTGCGAATGGCTCCGGCAACACCGGCACCAAGAATTAATGCAGAGTTTGCAGCATTAACAATTGCATCAGTTTGCTGCTCTGTGATGTCTCCTTCTGTTAATTTCAATATTTTCTGATTTATTGTTGTTTGCATAATTTCAATGTAAAAATGAATCCGGAAAGATCAATAAATTCCGACATGGAAATTTGTTTAGGCAAAAGTGCCTTAATTTTTTATATTGCAATCCTTGAACAATTTAACATGAAAAATGAGGTGCGATCTGTGGCTGGAAAAATTTTGATATTTATATTGTTACTTTGCGGTTTACTTTTAGGGCAGGCTGATAAATCTGCGCAGACTGAATTCTTTTTGATTAACCTTATTGAAATCTCAAAAGATCGATTTGTGGTTGGACAATCGCCCGAAGATATCGACTTTCAACCAATCATTCGAGCTTGGGCAGATAAAGTCAAGCGGTCCGAGAAAGAACTAACGGCTGAAATTCAGCAGTGGGTTGAGACTGCGGGAATGGGTGATGATCCATTCAAAGTAGGACTCGCTTTATTCTACCAAAAGCAATTTATAGAAGCGGCGGAGGCGTTTAGAGAGGCTGTTTCTCGGAAATCGGAACGGTTGGCAGAGGCGAAGGACGCTGGCAAGTTAGAGGATGAGGAGACGCAAAAACTATTGATGGCAGCCACCCGGGACACCCGACTGACCGGGCACTCGCTTTATCATGCGTATGATTTTAATAATGCAGTGTTGTCTTACCAGCGGGCATTGTCATACATCTCCAAAGAAAAACACCCCGGGCTTTGGGCTGCAACACTTTTTGATATTGGACAGATTTATTCTGATGTTGGCACTAAAACCAAGCCGCCGGAAAACATGGTGATTTTGAGTAACTCTATTAAGGCATTTACTGCCGCACTTGAAATTTATACCATGGAAAAAAATCCTGAAAAGTGGGCAAATACGAACAATCGCCTGGGCGCTGTTTTAGCAATTCTTGGTTTGAATTTAAATAAACAAAATAGTGACAGTCTTATTACCGCTGCAACAGATGCAATGAAAAATGCATTGAAAGTTGTAACTTTTGAAACGGCTCCGCAGCAATGGGCAAAAATTCAAAATAATTTGGGCGCCACCTTGTCGGAACATGGATATAAAAAAGGGGAAGAAGGTAAAAATTTGGTTAAGGCCTCGATTGTGGCGTATAAAAACGCGCTGAAGGTTCGCACAAGAAAAATCAATGAACAAGTCTGGGCAAGAATGCAAAATAATTTAGCCGAAGCTTATTTTTTTGTAGCGGATTGGCCGAATGTTGCAAGCAGTTATGCCAATGTACTTGAAGTTTTCCCTGAAGATGAAACAGCTTATTTTTCTTCGGTAAATATTTATCAAACCGAAATTTTTAATTTTACGGCTGCCTATAAAATGAGCGAAAAATGGTTGAAAACGCATCCGGATGATTTGATTGAGAAAATTAAGTTTGCCGAAAAATGTTTGACGACCGGAAAGTATCAGGCTGCACAGGGGCACATTGATACTTTTATTGAAAACAAAGATTATAGCGATTTTTTGCAGATACTCATGCAGACATTAGATGTTGGAAATCATATTGCGCTAAAAAAGAATTCGGGTTTGATAGAAAAAGTAGATGGGCTCATTCAGAAAATTCAAGACCAGCGCGGAGACTTTCAACTCAATTATAATTATGCCGGTCTGGTTCATTATGCTGAAAATACGGCGACGTTGGCACCGCAACAGCAGTGGCTGGCCGGTTTTTTCAGAGCAGTTTCAAAAGTTGATCGAGACTTGATTGGGGAAGAGTTGAAAAAAGTTCGAGCGACTTTGTAACTTTTTGTTTTTATAAATTTCAATGCATTGCTCTAACCCTAATATTCATGAATTTGCCACGAAGACTACAAATCACAAAGTTATTGACAGTAAATAGCTTTGGCATAAAATTTTTTGTAACACGTTCATTTTAAAACCTTCGTTTCACCTTACTGTCTTAGTGCCTTTGTGGCGATGGTTTGTTTATTTTTAAGGATTCTATGAAAAAAACATTTAAACTAACCCACCCTAAAATTAAAGTTGCCAGGCTTGTAGAAGCTGTGAGGTATGATGTTAAAAAATACCTGAAAAGAGAACGCAGAAAAGAGTTGCCTGAAGGCGTAGATTATTGGGATTTTGACTGCAAATATGGCCAGTCCGCTGAAGAGGCAAAGGAAATTCATTTGTCTGAAATTGGCAAATGCATTGATGAAGCCGAAGCACAGAAGTTAGAATCGTTTTATGTAGAAATTCTGGCTAAACCAGGCTACAGAAAGAAAAAGTCGAAACCGAAGGAGTCTGGGGAGTAGGATTTCAAAATCGCTCGCCCTGGGATTCTTCCCAGAGCGTAATTAGAAATGGCTTCTGCCCCAAGTTGACCTAAAAAAAACAAGAGCGATTTAGTGAAAATACATATCCAAGTAAATAAATGGAGTATTACAATATTCAGGTTGATACAAATGTATATTTTTCTACGTGCACAATGGGTCAATGGCAATGTATTTTAAAGGAAGCGAAATATTCAAAGATAAAATTTTTCAGGACTGATTTGGGCGGCAGCCCTGTTTTCATTAAACAGTCTGGGTAGAAACCCAGTCCGAGCGAAGAAACAGGAGGTACATTTAAATGTTTAGAAATCACCTAAAAATGATTTTGCGAAATTTAGCAAAACAATTGGGTTTCACCATAATTAATATCTCTGGTCTGGCGCTTGGTATGGCTTGTTGCATTCTCATCCTATTATTCGTAAAGGATGAATTGAGCTATGATAGGTATCATGAAAAGGCAGACCAAATATATCGCCTCGTCATCGATGCTGAGATTGGAGGTTCATTTAGCCAGTACGCCGTTCCACCCTTTGCTGCTGCCCCAGCCTTCACTAATGAATTGCCGGAAATCAAATCCTTTACACGCCTTTTCAATCGTGATGGCCAGGTAACTTATAAGGATAAACGTTTTCAGGAGGAATGGATATTTTTTGCAGATACAGCTTTCTTCGACATTTTTTCTCATAATTTTGTCTACGGTAATCCGGAAACAGCTCTGGAAGAACCAGGCGCCGTTGTAATAACTGAGGAAGTTGCAGCAAAAGTATTTGGCGTGGAGAATCCAATAGGTGAGAGTTTTAAACTCAATAGATTTGAGAGTTTGCATGTTGCCGGGGTTGTTAAAACAGTGCCCGCAAATTCACATTTTCCTTTTAACTACATAATCTCCATGCAAACATTCCAAGGAGAGCAACGAGATTTTTTGAATCGATGGCTGAATATTAACGGCTGGTCCTATCTGCTGCTTGAAGAGGGCGTCGATGTTGATGCGCTCCAAGCCAAATTCGCAGATATAGTGGAAAAACATACCGGGCAGCGCGCGCGTGAGGTTGGCATAAAAATGGAGTACTTTCTGCAGAAATTAACCGATATACACTTACATTCTAAATTGCAGGCAGAAATTGGCCCTATTAGCGACATCGTTTATGTATATACATTTTCAGCCATTGCTGTTTTTATCCTGCTCATCGCTTGCATAAACTTCATGAATTTATCAACGGCAAGATCCACTATGCGGGCCAAAGAAGTGGCCATGCGCAAAGTATCGGGGGCAAATAAGAAAAATATCATCCTCCAATTTCTAGGCGAGTCAGTTTTTATGTCCATCTGTGGTCTGTTGCTCGCCGTTGGAATTGTGTTGTTGGTTTTACCCGAATTTAATGCGTTCGCCGAGAAACAAATGGCATTCACAGCTCTATTCGACCAAGTCGTTCTTGCAGGGATACTCTGTTTAACTATATTTGCCGGCATTCTGGCTGGGAGCTATCCTGCTTTCATATTGTCCTCGTTTCAGCCGGTGACCGTTCTCGGGGGAAAACTCAGTTCTATGGCAAGGAACGCAGGGTTGCGCAAATTTCTTGTTGTTCTGCAATTCTCTATTTCGATTATTCTGATCGCGTCTACTATCATCGTGACCAATCAAGTGAACTTTATGAAGAACAAGCACCTCGGTTTTGAGAAAGAGCAGGTACTTGTGATAACCATGCGAACGACCAACCCGCCGGAGCGATTTGAACCATTCAGAAATGAAATGTTGATGCATTCAAATGTTCTGAAAGCTTCATTCTCATCCGGTGTGCCGGGCAGAACAGGTGAGTTGAGGCTGTTTTTGCCGGAAGGGAATGAGCGTTCGGATACGCATGTGATGAACCTGGTTAGAGTTGATCACGATTATTTATCTACCTACAAAATGCAGCTCTCCCATGGAAGAGATTTTTTGTTGGACTTTACAACAGATTCCACCAAAGCTTTCATAATAAATGAAACCGCCGCCCAAAAACTTGGTTGGGCAGAAACTGCGGTAGGTAAAGAATTTGAATTCTTAAATGCTCGCAAGGGCAATATTATAGGCGTTATAAAAGACTATCATTATAGACCCGTAGCCGAGAAAATAGAACCTGTTGTGTTTATGGTTGCCGGACGCCCCGGCTTTCTTCTTTCATTAAAAATTAATGCGGACAACGTTTCCGAAACAATTGACTATATCAAACAGAAATGGAGCGCTTTTGAACCTGGCAGACCATTGAATTATTATTTCGTTGATGAAGACTTTGCCTCCAGGTACGGCACAGAAGAAAAACTCGGCAACATAGTTGGCATCTTTGCCATCTTAGGAATTCTCATTGCGGCGCTGGGACTATTTGGCTTAGCGTCTTTTATGGTTGACCGCCGGGTCAAAGAAATTGGTATAAGAAAAGTGCTCGGTGCCTCTGTCACCAATTTGCTGATATTAATATGTAATGAATTTGCCATCTTGGTGATTGTGTCAAATATTATTGCCTGGCCTATCGCATATTGGGTCATGACAAATTATTGGCTGACCAACTTTCCTTATAGCATTAATCCAGGAGTTTTTGCATTTTTAATTTCCGGAATACTTTCGATTCTCGTTACCTTAACAGCTGTAGGTTATCAAGCAATCAGGGCTGCATTAACGAATCCTGTTGAATCTTTACGTTATGAATAAGCTTGCGTGGGGTACCAATGCTCGCTCGCCCTGGGATTCTTCCCAGGGCGAAATTAGAAAGGGCTTCTGCCTCAAGTTGACCAAAAAAAACAAGACCGATTTAATAAAAATATACGACCAAGTTCATAAATGAAACATTACAAAATTCAGGACGATACAAATACATATTTTTCTACTTGCACAATTGGTCAATGGCAATATATTTTAAAGGAAGCGAAATATTCAAGGATAAAATTTTTCAGGACTGATTTGGGCGGCAGCCCTGTTTTTATTAAACAGCCTTGGTAGAAACCCCCGCCAGGCGAAACAGCACGCCCGAAAATGACTGAGAGGTACCATAAAATGATTCAGCCGCAGTTAAAAATGATTCACCGTCACCATAAAATGATTCAGCCGCAGCCAGAAATGACTCACCGCCACTTAAAAATGGCTGAGGTTCACTTAAAAGTGGTATTCCGTCTGACAGAAATGGTAAACCGGTGGTTAAAAATGATATCCCGTCTGCCAAAAATGGTAAAGCCGCAGTTAAAAATGGTAAATCGGCAACAAAAACCATAAAACCGGGAAGTTGCAGGGGGGTCCTGTAAACGTCTCCCCATTTCGCTCACCCAGGGATTCTTCTCAGGGCGTAATTAGAAAGTGCTTCTGCCCCAAGTTGACCCAAAAAGACAAGACCGATTTAATAAAAATATACGTCCAGGTAAATAAATGAAGCATTGCCGAAGTCAGGACTGGTTTGGGTAGAAGCCTTGTTTTTATTAGGCTGCCTGGGTAGAAACCCAGGCCGAGCGAAGATCATGCCCCGCGTGGCGAATTCACCTTGATTGATTTGTTATATTATTTCTCATAAAAGACTTCATACATGGATGTTTTTTCTTCTTTTTCCAATAGAAAGTTATCATCTTCCGGATAGTACTTTGCAAGTTCAGGTTCAGCACTACCTGAAAAGAGAGCGCAGAAAAGAGTTGCCGGAAGGCGTAGATTGTTGGGATTTTGACTGCAAATATGGCCAGTCCGCTGAAGAGGCAAAGGAAATTCATTTGTCTGAAATTGGCAAATGCATTGATGAAGCCGAAGCACAGAAGTTAGAGTCGTTTTATGTAGAAATTCTGGCTAAACCAGGCTACAGAAAGAAAAAGCCGAAACCAGAGGAGTCTGGGGAGTAGAGCTTCAAAATCGCTCGCCCTGGGATTCTTCCCAGGGCGTAATTAGAAAGGGCTTCTACCCCAAGTTGACCTAAAAAAACAAGACCGATTTTATAAAAATATACGTCCAGGTTAATAAATGAAACATTACAAAATTGAGGATGATACAAATGCATGCTTTATCTACGTGCACAATTGGTCAAGGGTAATATATTTTAAAGGAAGCAAAATATTCAAGGATAAAATTTTTCAAGACTGATTTGGGCGGAAGCCCTGTTTTTATTAAACAGCCTGGGTAGAAACCCAGGCCGAGCGAAGAAACAGAAGGTACATTTAAATGTTTAGAAATTACCTAAAAATGACTCTGCGAAATTTAGCAAAGCAATTGGGATTCACCATAATTAATATCTCTGGTCTGGCGCTTGGTATGGCTTGTTGCATTCTCATTCTATTCTTCGTAAAAGATGAATTGAACTATGATAGGTATCATGAAAAGGCAGACCAAATATATCGCCTCGTCATCGACGCTGAGATTGGGGGTTCATTTAGCCAGTACGCCGTTCCACCCTTTGCTGCTGCCCCAGCTTTCACTAATGAATTACCGGAAATCAAATCCTTCACCCGCCTTTTCAATCGTGATGGCCAGGTAACTTATAAGGATAAACGTTTTCAGGAGGAATGGATATTTTTTGCAGATACAGCTTTCTTCGACATTTTTTCTCATAATTTTGTCTACGGTA
>JAJDAE010000097.1 GCA_029262035.1 Candidatus Zhuqueibacterota bacterium | reverse complement strand
GAAGCTTTCATTCCCGGTTATCCCGACTGGGTTTGGGTTGTTCAGAACAGCAAGGGGGCAATATTGAATGAGTTATACGCTGAATTAATTGAGAACTCAGTGACAGTCCCGGATGAGACAACCAAACAACTTTGCCAGGCCGCAAAGAGCGCCAAAATCAATGTGGTGATGGGGATGCATGAACGCAACACCGAGGCGAGCAACACCAGCCTGTACAATGCGCTCTTATTTATCGATGACCAAGGCAATATATTGGGGAAACATCGAAAATTGGTGGCGACCGGAGGTGAACGCACGGTTTGGGCGCCAGGCGACGGCAGTACTTTGAATGCTTTTGATACCTCTGTTGGAAAATTAGGAGGGCTAATTTGCTGGGAGAATTATATGCCTTTGGCTCGCCATGCGATGTATGCATGGGGGACGCAAATTCTTGCCGCGCCAACTTGGGATAAAAGTGAAAATTGGCTTTCAAGTTTAAGGCATGTTGCCAGAGAGGGCGGGCTGTTTGTAATCGGCTGTTGTACGGCTATCCGGTTGGAAGATATTCCCGAACGTTATGAGTTCAAGAAACTTTATCCCGAGGGGAGAGAATGGGTGAACACCGGCAATAGCTGTATTATCAACCCGCAGGGTGATTTTATCGCAGGCCCGGTTGAAATGCAAGAAGATATTATCTATGCAGATCTCGACTTCAACCTTATCCCTGCAGCAAAAAGGATGTTTGATGTGGCAGGCCATTACGCCCGGCCAGATGTCTTTAAATTCAAAGTAAACCAAGATCCAAATCCAGTGATTTAAACCACTTATTCATTTTAAATTCAATACACATTAGGAGGTTCATACTATGAGTTTACAAAAACCTATGAGTCAACGAGCAAATACACTCGCAGAACGAATTGAATTGGGTGCCAATAATCTTGCAGCATTTGCGCAGGAACTCTCCACCGCTGAATGGCAGACTCCAGTGCCTGGTGATGGCCGCACCGTCGGCGTTATCGTTCATCATGTCGCGAGCGTCTATCCCCTGGAAATCGAGCTCGCTCAAGTGCTTGCTTCCGGCAATCCGATAACCGAGGCCACAAAGGAAGTTATTGACCAAATGAACGCCAAGCATGCCCGAGAATATGCATCCGTTGGTAAACAAGAGACGCTAGACCTCTTACACCGCAACAGCAAAATTGCAGCTGACACAGTTAGAACTTTTGAAGATGAAAAGCTCGACAATGCAGCACCCGTATCGCTCAATGCCAACGCACCCCTTTCGGCCCAGTTTTTCATTGAAGATCATGCCTTGCGCCACAGCTTTCATCATTTGGCCCTAATACAAGCAGCGCTTAAGGAGTGAGAACTCTGTACAGGTGTAACAAAAGTAACTTCAAATTAGAAATCGACAATGTTTTTGGAGAGTAATTGTCAATATTCAGCGGACAGCCTACAGCATTTTAGCTCCTTTAAGCTGTTGGCTGTTAGCTGACAGCTTTTGGCTAAAACCATAAATCTTCTTGCTTATCAAGCCGAACATGTTAAATTTATTATGCCGAATTGGAATCAAACGGAATATCCGAGCGTATTGCTGGGTTATAGAACAAAACGAGGTTTTTTGATGAAGAAGTATGCTGTAATTTTTTCCACGATTTTAATTCTATTTTCTAGTATGAATCTCCATGCGGGCGATTCACCTTTTGCAAAATATGCCGGCGAATTTTTAGCGCTTGGCGCAGGCGGACGTTCTCTGGGAATGGGTGGCGCTTCAGCGGCTCTTGCCACGGATGTTACTGCCGGTTACTGGAACCCGGCCGGACTTTCACATTTAAACTATCCGCAATTTATGCTCATGCATTCCAGGCAGTTTGCCGGTGAGGTAAATTATGATTTTGGCAGCGCAGCAATGCCAATGGGTAAAAATAGCAGTATAGGAATCAGCATTATTCGTCTTGGTGTGGATGATATTCCTGAAACAGAATTACGCAACCCCGATTTCGCACTTGGAGAAACGTACGTTGATGAAAACGGACAACTTGTTCGAAATACTCCGATTGTTTCAAGTCTTATCAGTAATACAGATTACGCTTTTATGTTGACATATTCGAAACGCACTTCGACGACTTTCTCTTTTGGAGGAAATGTAAAATTCATTAATCGCTCAATTGGAGATAACTCTGCGTGGGGGATTGGGTTTGATCTTGGCTTTTGGTATAATCCTACCTCCAAGTGGATAATTGGTGTTAATTTTCAGGACCTTACGTCAACTGTTTTAGCGTGGGATACTGGGCGGACAGAGTTAATTACACCGTCTATCCGCGCTGGCGTAACCTACCCAATACAATTTTCAGCTTTAGGTGGACAAATTAATCCGGCGATCGATTTTGTCTTCAGATTTGAAAACCGCCAGGAGACTACTCTCGCAAACCTTGGTGGCGGGAGTGTTGAAATAAACACCGGTTGGGAATACCAATATAGGGACGCCTTTTCTTTACGCGTAGGCCTGGCTCAGTTTGGCGACAACGAAATTGGACAGACAGGTCTGGGGCAATTTACGACTGGATTTGGTTTGAATTTTCCGAAATTAAAAATTGATTATGCATTTCTCGGTCACAACGATCTTGGTAGCACACACCGTATATCAGCAAGGTTAACCCTTCAGGAACCCAAATTTTTTAGAAAAAAGTAACATAAACCCCCAAATCGAAACAAGCCCCCTCCACATTATTCAATAGTTGATAAACTAAGAATAAACCCGCTGTTATCTCCCTAAAAAAAACGAAAATTGATTTGACAATAGAAAAAATATATTGTATTATGTAAGCCACTTTATAAAAAGGACTTACTGCGAATTTATTTTGCGATGGCAGCTTTCCTTTTTTTTAATAATAATAGGTTCGAGCGTTTATGATTTCAAGTATGACTGGTTTTGGGCGGTGTGAGGTTAGAAAGAATGGTTTTTTGGTTTCTGTTGAAATGAGATCACTAAATCATCGGTTTTTGGATGTAGAGTTGCGTTTACCCAGAAATCTCAATCCGATGGAGCGCGAAATTAAAGAATTAATTGGCAAGAGTGTGCCACGCGGGCGGGTAAACGCGACACTGTCAATTAAAGGAGATGAGGTTTCGACTACTAACCTGGCAATTGACAAAAGTCTTGCCAGCACCTATATGAAATTGCTCGAAGATTTAAAACGTGAATTTAAATTGAATGGAAATATAGAACTGGCACAATTACTCAGTTTCCCCGATATAATTTCCTTTGAAAACAATGATGAAATGGATGATGGCTTAGGTGAGATTGTAAAAAGTGCATTCTCTCTCGCTATTGAAGATCTCAAGAGTATGAAAGTCCGAGAAGGGGCTGAGATTAGAAAAGACCTTGAGGCACGTATAAAAAAAATTAATAAGCTGATTAAAGCGATAGCAAAAGGTAATGAGGAAAGTATCAAAGATACTTATGCGAAATTGAAAGAAAAAGTTACCGCATTAACCGAAACTGAAGTTGTAAATGAAGGCAGGCTTGAAATGGAGGTCGCGTTTTTGGCCGAGAAGGCCGATGTTACTGAGGAATGTACGCGGTTTCAAAGTCATAATACGCTGTTTCTCGAGTTGTTGGACAAATCAAATTCAGAGGGCAGAAAGCTCAATTTTTTGCTGCAGGAAATGCACAGAGAGGCAAACACGATAGGCGCCAAAACCAATAATGCTGAGGTTTCACATTGGGTTGTTGAAGTAAAAGAAGAAGTTGAGAAACTCAGAGAGCAGATACAGAATATCGAATAATTATGGGGGAAAAGGGATTTTTGGTAGTTATATCAGCGCCTTCCGGAGGGGGGAAAACCACACTTCTTAACAATTTACTTAAACTCGATGGAGATTTTGTATATTCGATTTCTGCTACGACTAGAGATAAAAGAGGCCGTGAGGTTCAAGGAAGGGATTATCATTTTTTAACCGCGGCTGAATTCAAAAAAATGAAAGATGATGAACAATTGGTCGAATGGGCTGAGGTTCATGGCAAATATTATGGCACCCCTCTCAAGCCTGTTTTGCAATGGCTTGATACCGGGAAAGTGGTTTTTTTAGATTTAGATGTTGACGGAGGTGTGCAGGTTAAGCAGAAGTTTGGTGATGATGCATTATTGATTTTTGTAAAGCCACCGACTTATGAAAGTTTAAAGGAAAGGTTGAAATCAAGAAATACGGAAACCTCTCAACAAATTGAAAAAAGATTGAGTCGGTATCCAAAAGAAATGAAAAAAGGTCACCAATACGATCATCAGGTCGTTAATGAGGACATTGAAAAGGCTACAAAGGAAATTTTAAGTATAATTAAGAAACATTCTAAAGACATTTAATTGGAGGTTTTACATGATTCAAACGTTGTCAATTCGCGAAATAGAGTCCAAGGCTAACAATATTTATGAAGCGATTGTGGTTCTGGGCAAAAGGTCGAGACAGATAAATAGTGAACAAAAACAATTGATTCAATCTGAAAAGGAGTATGACGAAGAATACGATGACTTGGGTGAAGATGAAGTATCTCTGGGTAGCGGAGAGCCTTATATAAAACTACCTAAGCCGGTTGAAGTTAGTTTGGATGAATTCCTTACAGGTAAGTTACGTCATGATTTTGTAAATGCAGAGAACCCTGAAAGTAAAGATGCTTAGTTCTAAATGAATTTTTCGGGAAAAAAAATTGCCGTTGGCATTACCGGGGGAATCGCAGCGTACAAAACGTGTGAATTGATCCGTGAAATCAAAAAAACTGGCGGCGAGGTTCGGGTTGCTGTGACCAAATCCGCACTGGAGTTTGTCACAGAGTTAACCCTGGCAACTTTATCTGAGAATCCCGTTCAAAAAACTTTATTTGGTGAAAATGAAATACAAGGTACCGTTCACTTAGACTTAGCTCGCTGGTGCGACCTTTTGGTTGTTTGCCCTGCTACTGCAAACACCATCGCAAAGGTGGCTTCCGGATTGGCTGATGATTTTTTAACCACGACAATTTTGGCGACCAAAGCGGATGTTGTTTTTTGCCCCGCAATGAATTCTGCAATGTTAGAAAAGCAAGTTGTGCAGGATAATTTTGTGAAGATAAGAAGTTTAGGCTATAAAATTATTGAGCCTCAATTTGGGGCACTTGCTACGACTACTGAGGGCGAAGGTTGGGGGCGTTTACCTGAAATATCTACCATAGCTGAACAGATTGATGACATTTTACTCATTTCAGAAGAATTAAAGAATAAAACAGTTTTGGTGACAGCCGGGCCAAGCAGGGAACCTTTGGACCCCGTAAGATTTATTTCAAACTATTCTTCCGGGAAAATGGGGTTTGCGCTTGCAAGGGAAGCAAAACGAAGGGGTGCAGAAGTTATTCTTGTCGCAGGACAGAATAATCTAATTAAACCCGACGGTATTCGGTATGTAGAAGTTGATTCTGCGGAAGAAATGCTTAACGCCATCGAGGCAGAGTATAAATCAGTTGATATCTTGCTGATGGCTGCTGCTGTAGCTGATTATAAAGCCAAGGTTGTTTCCGGGAAAAAAATAAAAAAAAAAGCTTCAGCACTTTCGCTGGAATTAGTTAAGACAGTTGATATTCTGGCTGAGCTGGGAAAAAAGAAAGACGATCGTTTTCATCTCGGATTTGCTCTGGAAACACATGACGGGGTCAAAAATGCAACCCAAAAACTTCATAAAAAAAACCTTGATATGATTGTTTTAAATAACCCACTTCACCCAGGTGGAGCATTTGGAGGGGACACGAATATTGTGAGTATTTTATCCGCAAGTGGTAACATTAAAAAATTGAACAAACTTTTAAAGTCCGAGGTTGCGAAAGAGATTTTCGATGAACTTGGAGCAGCTTTAAAATCAAAAAATGAAAATATTTTGGCAAACGGTTAATTTTTTGAGTGACTAATTTGATTACAGAAGTTCAAAACTATTTTATCCATCAATCCGAAATCTACGGTAAAGATTTTTACCTGGACTTAAAGAAGAGTTCTTCTGTGGTTACAGAGCCACCACCCACAACGCAAACAATTGAACAGTTTAATTCTGAAATCAAAGATTGTCATAAATGTGAATTGTCAAAATCGCGCACGCAACTGGTTTTTGGATCGGGCGCTTCAGATGCGAAGCTGATGTGCGTGGGCCAAGCACCGGATAGTGATTCGGACAAACAGGGTAGACCATTTTCAGGTGCTACCTGGGAACTGTTGTCTAAGATTTTGCTGGCAATTAAATTTCCGATTGATGATATATATTTTGCAAATGTTATTAAATGCCATCCACCTGAAAACCGAGATCCCCAAGAAATCGAAATAACTGAATGCCTGCCTTTTTTAAATACGCAAATCGAATTGATAAAACCTGTTGTAATTCTCGCATTGGGACGGACTGCAGCACAAAGTTTGCTCGGGGTTCGTGAGTCTGTTGTGAGTTTACGGGAAAAAGAAAACTATTATAGAGACATACCCGTTTTTGTAACACATCATCCGGGTGATTTACTGAAAAATTCTGAATTAAAACGTGCAACGTGGGAAGATGTTCAGAAACTTCGAAAAGTTTTCGATGAGTTAGCAAACTAAAAAGCAAATCGATATAAATGAACTCAGCCAAGAAGAAAAAAGAGAAAAAAGAAATCTTAATCGATAGAATGCCACCGCAGGCTATCGAAGAAGAAATGGCAACACTGGGGTCAATTTTAATCGACCGGGAAGCTTTAAATAAATGTGTTGAGTTAATAGATTCCTCTGTTTTTTACAAGATGGCGCATCAGAAAATTTATGAAGCAGCGCTTATCTTGTACGAGCAAAGTACAGAGGTTGATTACCTGACAGTTTGCGACCAATTGGAAAAAATGGGCGTACTCGAAGCGGTTGGTGGCGCTTATTATGTCACCCAGCTTGCTGAAGCTGTGCCTTCCGCCGCAAGTGTTGAATATTATGCAAAAATTGTTCTTGAGAAAGCTTTGTATCGAAAATTGATCGAAACTTGCAATGAAATAACTGCGGAAGCCTTTGAAGGCCGGGAAAGTGCTTTAGATTTGCTTGACAATGCTGAGAGAAAAATTTTTACGCTTTCTGAGAAAAAACTACGGAAGGGGTTCATAGCAATCCATCCAATATTGACTGATACTTTTGATATGATAGACGGCTATCATCAGAAAGAAGGTACGGTTACCGGAATGCCCACAGGTTTTACGCATTTGGACGAAATGACTTCGGGGTTTCAGAATTCGGATCTAATTATTGTTGCCGGACGCCCTTCAATGGGAAAAACAGCTTTTTGTTTGAATATTGCCAGAAATGCAGCCGTCGATCATGGCGTCCCCGTAGGGGTCTTTAGCCTGGAAATGTCAAATACACAGTTAGCAATGCGAATGTTATGCGCTGAGTCCCGCGTTGATGCGCACAAAGTCAGAACGGGGAAATTACCTCCCAATGACTGGCCAAGGTTAAGCAAAAGTGTTGGTACGCTTGCCGAGGCTCCAATTTTTATTGATGATACAGCAGCGCTCAGCGTAATGGAGATACGAGCCAAGGCGAGAAGGCTTAAAGCCGAGCATGGTCTCGGTGCAATAATTGTAGATTATCTGCAACTCGCCAGAGCTCCTGCTTCGGAAAGTCGGCAAATAGAAATTTCCACTATTTCTCAATCTCTAAAAGCATTGGCCAAGGAGCTTGAGATACCAGTTATCGCTCTTTCGCAGCTTTCTCGTGCTGTGGAACAGCGTGGAGGTGATCGCAGACCGATGCTGTCCGACTTAAGAGAGTCGGGCGCAATTGAACAGGATGCCGATGTCGTCATGTTTATCTATCGCCCTGAAGTTTATGGCCCGGTAGAAGTTGAGGGAATTGCAGAGATTATTATTGCCAAACAAAGAAACGGCCCCACAGGTACTGTAGAATTAAAATTTTTGAAAGATTATGTTTTGTTTGTTAACCTTGAACGACATTATGAAGAAGACGATTATGGTCAGGAACGGCCTTTTTAATTATGGAAAACGGTTTTAAAAACTCCTTTCAGCATTTACTCAGGAAGCATAAAAAATTTGTGAAAACTGCAAATATTGATATGCTGAACAGGGCTTTTGATTTTAGCTATGAATCTCATAAAGATCAATTCCGAAAATCAGGCGCACCTTATTTTACCCACTGTTTCGAAGTAGCCAAAATTCTTATTGATTTGAAAATGGATTCAACGACAGTAGCCAGCGCATTATTACACGATGTGGCTGAAGATACTACTGTTACTATCGAACAGCTTGAAAAAGAATTCGGTAAAGAGGTTGCTATTCTGGTAGATGGCGTCACCAAAATTAGTGAACTTAAATTCGAAAGCCGAGAACAACGTCAGGCTGAGAATTTTAGAAAAATGATTATTTCAATGGTACGGGATATTCGGGTTATTTTGATTAAGTTTGCTGATCGATTGCATAACATGCGGACCATTGACTTCTTGCCGGAAAAAAAACGAGAAAGAATTGCAATTGAAACACGAGACATTTATGCACCTTTAGCACATAGACTTGGTATCGCAAAAATCAAATGGGAATTAGAAGATCTTACTTTGAAAACTCTTGAGCCTGAATCGTACATGGAGCTTGTTAACAAGGTTTCCGGTAAGATAGAAGAACGTGAAAGGTATATCAGGAGGATTGCCCATCCAATCAGAAAAGAACTCAAATTAGCAAATATCAAAGCGACTATATCTGGCAGACCAAAACATTTTTTCAGTATTTATGGGAAAATGAGGCGGCGGCAACTGCCTTTTGAACAGATTTATGATCTCTTAGCCATTCGCGTGATTGTGGATAAGGTTGAGGAATGCTATTTTGTGTTGGGGATTGTTCACAACCTTTATATACCCGTCCAGGCAAGATTTAAAGATTACATAGCCACTCCTAAGTCAAACCTTTACCAGTCCTTACATACAACTGTAGTTGGTCCAGATGGCAAAATGATAGAAATTCAAATTCGAACCAAGGAGATGAATAGAACTGCTGAAGAAGGGATTGCCGCGCATTGGCTTTATAAGGAAGGGAAGAAGAGCGATGATGAACTGGTTAAGCAAATGGCCTGGCTAAGACAGTTAATAGATGACCAACACGACACAAATGATGCATCCGAATTCATGGACAATGTTCAGGTTGAGTTTTTTCAGGATGAAGTCTTTGTGTTCACGCCAAAAGGTGACCTTTATAAGTTGCCTGTTGACTCAACACCTGTTGATTTTGCTTTTACCGTGCATACGGATGTTGGCTTCCATTGTATTGGCGCAAAAGTGAATGGTAAAATGGTTCCGCTTGATTATAAATTGAAAAGCGGTGATGCTATAGAAATATTAACCTCACCAAATCAAAGACCAAATCGTGATTGGATTAAATTTGTTAAAACGTCCAAGGCTAAAAGTAAAATTAAACGTTGGTTAAAAGACTGCTTTTTCGATCAAAGTCTAAAGCTTGGAGAAGAGATTTTACTCAAGCAATTAAAAAAACAAAAAATAAAAAAGGACGAGATTGATCTTGATGAAATTGCCCAGAATATGAATTTCCAGAATATTGATCAATTGTATGCATCAATTGGTAGTGGAGATACTAATATTCAAACTGTCATGAATCGAATCGCACCGAATACAAGCCCGGAAGTTGGGGACTCTTCAATTTTTAAGAAATTTATTAATAGGGCAAGAAGTTCTGCAAAAGGTGTCAAAGTTCAGGGTCTGGATAATATAATGATAGCTTTTGGGAATTGCTGCCAGCCCTTGCCCGGCGATAATATTTTGGGCTTTATTGCAAAAGGAAGGGGAATCGTGATACACCGAAACGATTGCAATAATGTTCTAAAACTTTTAGAAAGTCCGGAACGAAAAATTGAAGTTACCTGGGATGTTGAAAGGGATAAACATTTTGTAGTAAGACTGCAATTGCTTGGCGAAGACCGTAAGCATTTTTTAGTTGATGTATCCGAATCTATTTCGCAGATGGACACTAATATTGTAAGTATAGAAATGAGAGTTTCAGATAAAATTGTGCATAGTACAATAATTATCGAAGTTAGAAATTTACAACACTTAACACGGATAATCAAAAAGATAAGTCAGGTGAAAGGAGTGCTCAGCGTTGAAAGACTCACTGGTGCTCGTGAAGATGTACAAGTCAATTAATAATGGAGTTTTAGAATTACAGCCCAATTAATATCGTGCAGTTCAAAATAGGAGTGGAAAATGAAAAAAACAATTACGAAAAAGGATGTTGCTAAAAGAACAGCAAAACTTTCAGGTGAAAAAATTTACCTTGCGGAAAAAATTGTTGACCAGGTATTTATTTCACTTCGGGAGTTTATGGCTGAAGCAGAGCCGGAAGTGCGAATTGAGATTCGAGATTTCGGGGTTTTTGAAGTAAAGACTACCAAACCAAAGCCTAAGGCACGTAATCCCAAAACCGGTGAAATTATTTATGTTCCTGCTCGTAGAAAAACTCATTTTAAAGCCGGGAAATTATTAAAAGATGTATTAAAAACACCATTAGAAGATATTGATAACAGCAAAAAATAGTAAATTTATATTTGATGTATAAAGAACAAAGAGTCCTGGGCTTAGACTTAGGCGAAAAGAGAATCGGTTTGGCAGTGAGTGACCCAATGTTTATTATCGCCCAAGGTTTGCCAACGATCGAGTATACTGAATTTAAAACTGCCTTAGCAAGAATTATTGCAGTTATTGAAGAGTATTCAGTTTGCAAAGTGGTAGTGGGTTTACCGTTAACGATGAGGGGTGAAATTGGCAACATGGCTGAAAAATCGCTTAAGTTAATTGATTTGATTAAGTCGGCCATCAGGGTTCCTGTTGACACGATTGATGAAAGATTAACCAGTAGAGCAGCGGAGCAGGCATTAAGAGAGTTAGGTAAATCTCCAAGCCGAAATAAGTCAAAGATTGATGAGTTAGCCGCTTCTTTTATTCTGCAAACTTATTTAGATATGGCCAAAAGATAAGATATGAAAGACAAGATTAAGGTTGGTATTGTCGGCATTGGTAAAATTGCTCAAGTTACACATCTCCCTATTTGGAAGAAACTTGACAACGTTGAGATAGTAGGTATATGCGACCATAATGAACGGGTTGCCCGTGGTGTTGCAGAAAAATATAAAATAAAGCATGTTTATAAAAATCCAGAGGATTTGTTTAAAATTGATGAGTTAGATGCTGTTGATATTTGTACGCCAACCCAAAGTCATAAAGAACTCGCTGTTGCTGCACTTGAGCACGGCAAACATGTTTTGGTTGAAAAGCCAATGGCACGAAATTACAAAGAAGCCAAAGAAATGGTAGATTGCGCCATTAAACACCAAAAACATTTAATGGTCGGGATGAATGTAAGGTTTCGCCAGGATGCACGAATCTTAAAAACCTTTACACAAAAAGAAGAATTAGGCGATATCTTTTATGCCAAAGCTGGTTGGTTGCAACGCAGAGATGGCCTGGCCCATAAAACATTAATGGCACAGACAGAAGTTTCAGGCGGTGGTGTCTTCATGGATCTCGGCATCCAAATGCTTGATGTAAGCCTTTGGTTAATGGGGGACTTAAAAGCGAAAAGTGTTTCGGCTTCAGTTTATAATAACATTTCCGGCCTGCCGGTTGAGGATTCAGCTTCTGCTTTCATTCGCCTTGAAAATGAATCAACCTTAACAATCGAGGTGAGTTGGACCCTGTTGTCTGAAAATGACTTTTTCTACACAAATCTGTTTGGTGAAAACGGTGGAGCGCTTCTCAATCCATTAAGAATTCACAAGGAGTTGCATGGAAATCTTGTAAATGTAACACCTGCTAAATCTGTCAGTCTGCAAAACATTTATAAGAAATCATACGAAAATGAAATTGTTCATTTTGTGAACCTTCTTTCAAGCGATAAAATATTTCCTTTAGAATATGAGGCAATGTTAGAACGTATGAAAATAGTCGATGCCGTCTATCAATCAGCAAAGATTGGGAAAGAAGTAATTGTCAATTCATAATATCCCGCCTAATGGCTGTAACATTTATTTTTAAATAATTGAATTTTATATGTACAAAGTTTTATTAAGACAGATTGCAATAGTTGTTCTGTCTGTTGTTCCTCTCTTCGCCCAATCTAATCGATATGTTGCAGTCAGTACTGTTCGTGCCAGGGCTTTTGCTTTGGGAGGAGCTATCACCTCGATTAAAGATGATTTAGCGGCGCCTTACTACAATCCTGCCGCTTTTAGTTTGTATGCTAATAAAAAGGTAAATAGGTTCACATTTTTCATAAATCCAATTTCAGCGGCAGTCAGTGGTATAAAAAAAGGCGATCTGTTTTCCGGGGAAGGATCATCAGAAGGAGATATCCTGTTATCTATTGGACAGATTGTAAAATCGGTTACGCTGTCAATGAATTCTCTGGAGTTCGGTCTAATTCTGGGTGAACAAAGTATCCAGAAACCCTTAAGTTTTTATAATGAGGAAATTTTCAATGTTGACGGTTTCAGGCAAAACCATTCTCATTTGCTTGTCGGCAGATTGAAATTAGCTGATCAGGTTTCTATTGGTGCATCTGCCAGTTTAATTTATAGCAGCCAACCAATGCAACCCCTGGCCAGCCAAAAAGATATTGGCTTAAGCTATGGGATTTTAATCCAGCCTGAAAAAGGGCTTAGCATTGGTGTTTCTTTAGTAAACTTACCCGATACAATTCGCACAAACCGCCTTTCCTTAGAACGAGTTGTGGATGAAGCTGTTAATGTTGGTGTGTCTTATAATTATAAAGGCAGTACCATTATGTTGGATGTGAAAAATATTGGAGAAGAATCAGAGGAGGTTGTTCGGGAATTTCATGCCGGGGTAGAACAAAATTTTCTTGGCCATCTTTCTTTACGGGCCGGCTGGTTTAAACGCGCCAATGGCGGTCACGTTTATAGTTGGGGAATTGGGCTTATCAATGGAAACAGCATATGGAATCTCGATAAATTGTTTAATCATAAAAATTTGTTTTTGAACTATGCATTTGTCTACGAAGATAATGATGTTCAAGATCTAAAGTGGCATTTTCTTTCTTTTAACATACGCATTTAATTATGTATAGTCTTGGAACTTTGAAAGATTATTTTAGGTTAGTATGAAGTGCTTTTTTACGCAAGGTAGACGGGTTGTTTTTTTTCTTTGTTTATATTGCATTTTAGTACCTGATGTCCAAGCGCAAACGAGTATAACTGGTGGAACGCTGACTAATTTTGAGATGTTGGCTTCACTTGGCAATGACTTAATTGAAAAAGTCGTTCAAAAAAGTGGAATGGTGAGTAAAAACGCGAGTGTCTTTTTAACAATAAGCAAAAAAGATTCAACAAATTGGTTTCTTGAAAAGGGACTGTCAAGATATTTAATAGGTTCGGGTTACGAGATATTTACAGCTTTAAATGACACTCTGTCTAAGGCTGGCAATAAAAACTATTTAATCCAGTTCAACACAATTGATATAGGTATTAAGTATAAGCCGGATATAAAGGTTGACTTGAAACTTGAAAGAACCGGCTTTTTAAATGTTGATTTTAAAATTACTGACGGTCATACAAAACAAGTGCTTCTGAATGATGTCTTTTTTGAAAGTGTACAGGACTGGGTTGATGTTTCTGAAAGGGAAAATTTAGAAAACCAAAACATTGATTTTACCATTGGGGAGATTACTGAAGGATTGCCATCTGTTAGATTTAAGCCACTTATTATTACGGCGGTAACTGGTACAGTTGTTTATTTATTTTACGCATTAAGAAGCCGATAATTGCAATTATAGATTAAGGGAACACATGAAAATTAAATTGGATTTTATGGTTATAACTTTTTTTGTCTTTATAATACTTTCAGGATGTAATTCATACAACGTGAAGCGAGACTTAGCACCGGAAAAAAGGCTGGAGATAGCTCAAAAGATGTTTAATAACGAAGATTATCTTGAGGCAAAAACTCAGTTTAAAATTATCACTTTGAACAATCCGGGGGCAGCATATGTTGACCAGGCACAATATTACCTGGCTGAATGCCATTTCCATGTAAAAGAATATATTTTGGCCGCTGATGAATATAACCGGCTGATTCGTTTATATCCGAATAGTGAACGTCAGGATGATGCACAATTTAAAATTGCATATTGTGATTATAAGCTTTCCCCTAAATCATCCTTGGACCAGACTCATACCATAAAAGCGGTTGAAAATTTTCAACGCTTTTTGGAGGATTTTCCGGAAAGCGATCTTGTAACTAAGGCTGAAACCCTGTTGAAAGTATGCCGGACTAAATTAGCAGAAAAAGAATATCAATCTGGTGCGCTTTATATGAAATTAAGAGACTATAACGGTGCTCAGATATATTTTAGCAGTGTGATAGATAGCTATTACGATACAAAGTTTGTAGAAGACGCTACATATTGGAAAGCTGAAAGCCTGTTTCGGCTACAGAAAGATTCTGAAGCACGCCAGGCATTTGAAGAGTTGCTTCGAAGGTTTCCGGACACTGAACATAAAAATGTTGCACGAGAACGTCTGAAAAAAATTGATACTGAAATATCCAAAAATGAAGAGGAAACAAGTATTTCTTCTTCAGAGCAATAAAGTGATTATCTGGTGAAGATCGGTCTTTACGGCGGCACATTTGATCCTATCCATAACGCCCATTTGCTTATTGCCCAATATATAAAAGATGAGCTTGGGCTAGAAAAAGTTGTATTCATTCCGGCCTCAGTTCCACCTCACAAAAAAACATTCTCTGCATCAAATTTGCGTTACAAAATGGTAGAAGCTGCAATTGCTGATAATCCTGATTTTGAGTGCTCTCCAATTGAAATTGAAAGAAAGGGTAAATCTTTTAGTTACGATACGATTTGCGGACTAAAGGAATTCTACCAATTGGGCAAGGAACAGATTTTTTGGATAATTGGTTCTGATAACTTAGCCGAATTTCATACCTGGCATAAGCCGGATGAAATTATTAAAGCTTGTAATATTGTTGTTTTCCCACGGAACAAAAAATGTGGTGACCTTAAAAATACTGCTGTTTTTGAACAAATACTTTATTTAAGAGCAGCGCCTTTGTTAGAAATTTCCTCTTCTGAAATCCGTAACAGAGTTAAAGATGGTTTGCCAATTAAATATTATGTGCCTGACCTTGTTAACGAAATAATTTTTGAACAGAAATTATATCGTTAAGTTTTTAATAATAAATACCTGTCTTAGATAAATTTCCCTCCCAAAGTTCGCCTATATTTCCACCAAAAAAAACTTGCATTTCAATAATTTATGCTTTAATTTTGGTGCGTTTCATGACAAAAAGAGTCTCAAGTTTTAAGACCTTGCTCATTTAATTAATTTAGTCGTGAATGTTTTTTACAAAGTATTATCTGGTTATTTTAATACTTGGAGGAATTTTTTGATGGACAAAGAAATTTGGTTTGAGGAACAAAGCTACCCTGTAGATTCTGAATTTTTCCTCAATACTGATGATGAAGATGATGGAGAGGAGGAAGATGACTTTTTTGAAAATGATAATGACGATGATTCCGATAACCCGGAATTCGATGACTTTGATGATGGAGAGGACTCCGACGATTTTTTAGAAGAAAATGATGAGGAGGAGAGCTGGGAGAAAGATGAGGATTTTGGAGATCCCGAGTGGAATGAAGAAGACTGGAATTAACGGAACAAGAACCCAGGTAGGATAAGGAATTTCAAAGGATTTTGAACCTACTCTGTAACGATGAAAAGGCATTTATTGGTTTAATTTGGAACGATCCAAAGTCCTTTTTTATCAACTAAAAATGTTTTCAACTTTTTGCCAAAAGGTATGTTTTGAATTATTTTTCCAAAATCAATCAGAGTGAAACAAGTATTGAGATTGACGACAAATCTGTCTTGGTGGATGGGAATTCCGTAAATTGCAACTTGGTCGCCATCAATAGCAACGGCCTGCATTTGCTAACAGTAAACGGTAAAACACATGAAGTATTCTGCACTAAAAAAAATGGTAATTGCGATATTTCTTTTGCCAACTTTAACTTTTCTATCACAGTAGATGATGAGAAAAGTAGAAATCTAAAAAAGCTTATTAAAGTTGAAAATGTGGTTCCGGATCATTTTGACATAAAAGCGCCTATGCCGGGGCTGGTTGTTAAGGTCAATGTTACTGAGGGTGATAGTGTTACGAAGGGACAGAGTCTGGTAATTATAGAAGCGATGAAAATGGAAAATGAAATATGTGCTCCTAATGATGGTACGATAACTCAACTATTTGCAAAAGAGGGATTCTCGGTAGATAAAGATACAGTCTTAATTGCTCTCCAAAAATAAACTGCCCGAAAGCGGGTTGATGTGTGTGACTTTCGGGCAGGTATGGTACCGCGTGTCTAACGCGAGTAATTTATTTCAACACCTCGACCAACCACAACTATAGCAAGTTAAGCAAGCTCCCTCATGTGCGACTGAAGCACCACATTCAGGACATGCACTTGTTTCTGCAATATGGGGAGAGTCACTGCCTTCGATTTCAGTCACTTCTTTTTTTTGAATTTCGGCGACCTCTCCATTGGCTTTTTTAACTGCATTTAACTTAGCAATTTTATCCTTCGGATCCCGCATTTCTCCTTTACGAATAAGATAACGTTCCAGCACTTTGCCAATCGCATCCGGAGTGGAAAGAATAAGTTCACCATTCTCCCATACCGGTGAAGGGCCGGAAATGCCTTTAAGCTGATCTACAATTTCCGCCGGATCGACATGAGACCGCAGCGCCAGAGAAATCAAACGACTCATGGCTTCAGTTTGAGCAGGTGCATTGCCACCAGCCTTGCCGATTGTAGAAAATATTTCACAGATTCCGTTTTCATCCTCGTTAATGGTTACAAATAAGCTACCCTCGCCGGTACGGATGCGCTCGGTTATTCCTGATGTCACTTTCGGTCTTGTCCTTGGATGATATCCATGTTTATCCTCATTTACGTCGTTGAACTTGTCAGTTTTCAGGATGCCCTCACGGCTCCCCTCACGATACACGGTGATACCCTTTAAGCCGGCTTTGTAAGCTGAGATATAAATGTTGGCGACTGTTTCTTTCGTAACATCCTGTGGTAGATTTACAGTTGAAGAAAGACTTGTGTCAATATATTTTTGGATAACCCCTTGCATTTTAACTCGGAAAAAAGGATCAACATCATGCGCAGTAATGATATGCGCCGGAAGATTGGTATCATCACCAAACATTTCTTTGACCAATGGATGAAAAACCTTGTATTCCCGGAAACTTTCACCATCATAGTTTTTAACGCGCCTTGTATAGCTGGTACAGAAAATTGGTTCGATACCCGAACTGGTTTCTGCTACTATTGAACCCGTTCCTACTGGCGGAACGGTTAGCAGGGTGGAGTTACGAATGCCGTTTTCTTTAATACCGCTCTGGATTTTTTTAGGCAAAGATTGAATGAACTTGCTCTTCTTGTAGCCATCCCAGTCAAATATCGGGAACGCCCCTTTTTCCTTGGCTAACTCGATAGATGCTTCGTAACACGTATCTCGAATGACAGACATTATTTGTTCAATCTTTTCCAGAGCCTCTTCGCTGTCGTACTTAAGCTGCATTTTAACCAGTGCATCCGCTAAACCGGTTATACCGACACCAACCCGTCTGTCAGAAGCCACAGCCTTTTTGATTTTCGCCAGTGCATGGTAATCCATATTATATTCGATGACGTTATCCATGAATCTGGTTGCAATTTTAGTCGTTGCTCGCAGGTCTTCAAAGTTAAATTCACCATTTCCTTTTACAAACTTAGCTAAATGTAAATTTCCAAGGTTACAGGCTGTAAAAGCCGCAAGCGGTTGCTCGCCACAAGGATTCGTACTCGAAAGTGGGTTGACATATTCCACATTGTGATACTCACGCATTGTATCCCAGAAAATAATGCCTGGCTCTGCAGATGCATGTGCACTATCGATAATACTCTGCCACAATTTCTTTGCTGAAATTTTAACCGGCTTTGTGGCCGGAATATCAGTTTTTTGACCGGGAATACAAGGCCATTTCATTTCAAAATCTTTGTTGTTTAATAAAGCATCCATGAATTCGTGTGTTATTAAAACACTGACATTGGCGTATTTAACCTTTTCGCGATCGGAATCATTCTTAATTGTGATAAAATCGACTGAATCCGGATGATCGATTCGAATCGTCAACATCAGAGCGCCTCTGCGACCCGCCTGGGAAATAGTATTTGTGCTTTCACTTAGAAGATTCATGAAGGCAGTTGCACCGGGAGATTTATCAACCGTTGCGTTTACGGATGAGCCTTTTGGACGTAAAATTGAGATGTCCGTGCCAACCCCGCCACCAGTACGGTAAACCATTGCACTTTCATTTAAACATTTATAGATGCCGCCTAAACTGTCTTCCTCGATTGGTACTACATAGCAATTTGATAGCGTTGGACGACGTTGCGCATCGTCTCTACCTGCACCGTGCATAATACGGCCACCTGGCAAAAATTTAAAATCAAATAGAATTTTAAAGAATTCCTGATACCAGTAGTCTTTATCCTTTTCAACTGAGGCAAGTGCGGTTGCAACACGATGCCAAAGAACTAAGGGTGCATCTTCTGAAGGCGCTAAATATTTTGACTTTAGCACATCGGAAGCCAGGGTATTGTCTCCGTAATATTTTTCAATGTTTCCTGCAGTTTCAATCGCCTCAGCAGTGAAGTGGGCGCCGAACTGTTTCTTGATTTTGTTTAATAACTGTTGGCCATTTTTCTGGTTCTGGCTCCCTCCATTTGAACGAGCTTTTCCCCCATTTGACGCAGCAGAGCGGGTAAGAGATTTGGATTCCATGGAATGCTCCTTGTTGTGGTTTTACAGCAAAAATTTATAGTTTAAAAAAAGAGTTAAAGTAAGGTAAATTGTGCGTTTGAACCGGCATCAATATACAATAATTGATTTTTGATGTCAAGAGATAAATACAAAATGTAGGGATTTTTTTCTAACGGCACACAATAAGTAGTATACTGCGAGAAACCAAGAAATCCAACTACATGGTGGTTTCCTGCCTAGAAACTGCTTGACTTGTTATTGAATAATACCTATATTTACCCCCATTCAAGGCGAGTAAATCTAATATAAATTTGCATTTAAACTGGTTTTGATCGAAGTAAATTGACTGAAGAAAAGCTGATTCGGAGAACTTTAAAATTGGCTCAAAAAGGAGCCGGAGAAGTGAGTCCGAATCCAATGGTTGGCGCCGTAGTTGAAAGAAATGGTGAGATTTTGTGTGAAGGCTATCACAGATATTTTGGTGGAAAGCACGCAGAGGTTGAAGCCATTGATGCCGCTGATGAAGATTTAAGCGGAAGTACGATTTATATAAATCTCGAGCCTTGCTCCCATTCTGGCAAACAGCCACCCTGTGTAAACAAAATTATAAATGCTGGAATTAAAAAAGTTGTAATTGGCAACCATGATCCCAACCCTTTGGTAAATGGCCGGGGCATTAAGATTCTAAAAGAGAAAAATATTGAGGTTACATCAGGTGTTCTTGAGGGTGAGTGCACTCGTTTGAATGAGTCATTTATTAAGTTCATTACTATGAGATTGCCTTTTGTAACGTTGAAAATCGCTCAAACCATCGACGGTAGAATTGCAGCAGATGATGGCAGCTCCAAGTGGATTACTTCTGAAAAAAGTAGAAAACTTGTCCACAAAATTCGTGCGCACTCAGACGTTATTCTTGTCGGTGTGGGAACAGTTTTGAGTGATGACCCGAGTCTGGATGTTCGTCTTCAAAATGGGCGAAATCCTAAGCGCCTGATCTTGGATACAAACCTCAGGATACCGCTTGAGGCTAAAGTACTTAACGGGAAGCTGGCCGCAGAAACGATTATAGCTACATCTAGTCCGACCACATCTAAGGCAGAAAAGATTCTGAAGAAAGGCGCAAAAATTTGGCAAATACCTTTTTCTGACAAAGAAATAAATTTGTTGGAGTTGTTAAAAAAGGTTGCCCAAAATAATTTTTCTTCTATTTTAGTTGAGGGGGGAAGTCAGATTTTTTCCGGGTTTCTGAAAGCGCAATTAGCAGACAGAATTTCGGTTTTTATGGCTCCTAAAATTGTAGGCAGCGGACTCGCTTCATTTAAAAATATTGGAATAAAAAATATCAACGATAGTTTATTATTGGAAGATTTGGAATTTAAAAAAATGGGTTGCGATTATTTTTATTCCGGTCTTATTTCTTATAATTAAGATTTGATATGTTTACAGGACTTATAGAAGAAATTGGTTCAATCGGTGGCATAAATAGCGCCGGAGAATTTATTAGATTTAGCATCCTGGCAAAAGAGGTGTTGAGCGATTTAGCGATTGATGACAGTATTTCCATTAATGGAGTTTGCTTGACGGCCGTCGCTATAAATTCTAATAACTTTGAGGTAGAAGTTGTTCAAGAGACGCTGAAAAAAACAAATCTCAATACACTTAAAATTGGTGGAAAGGTAAACCTTGAACGGGCGTTAACCTTCTCAAAAAGACTAGGCGGGCATATTGTGCAAGGGCATGTAGATTGTACCGGAAAGGTCAGCAAACTTCAAAAACAGGGTGGGGGATTACTTTTCAATCTTACTGTTCCCGAAGAAAAGCTTAAATATATTATTTCGGAAGGCTCCATAACTATTAATGGAGTTAGTTTAACTGTGGCCAGGATACAAAAAAATGAGATTACAATTTCTTTAATACCTCATACTTTAGACAACACAACACTCACGGGATGCCAAATTGGAGATGAAGTTAATATTGAAGTTGACTTGATTGGTAAATATGTAGAAAATATTCTGGCAAGATCTCAATCAAATGATTTGACCGAAGGTTGGATAAAGCAGCATGGGTTTTAATTAAGGTACCGAGAATGTTTGATAAAATAGAAGACGCCATCGAAGATTATAAACAAGGCAAACTTCTGGTAGTAGTTGATGATGAAGAGCGGGAAAATGAGGGCGACTTTATAATGGCGGCAGATAGAGTGACGCCGGAAAAAGTGAACTTTATGGCCAAGCATGGTCGTGGTTTGATCTGCGTACCCATGACAGGAGACCGCCTTGAAAAGTTAGATTTGCACTCGATGGTTCGTAGAAATACAGAAAAGTTAAACACATATTTTACAGTTTCTGTAGATGCAAAAAACAACACAACCACTGGGATTTCTGCTTTTGACCGTTATGAAACGATTAAAACTTTAATTGATCCCAATTCTACTGCAGAAGACTTGGTACGACCGGGGCACGTTTTCCCTCTCCGTGGTCGGGAAGGCGGCGTTTTGGTACGTGCGGGACATACAGAGGCTGCCATCGACTTTGCAAAGATGGCGGGTTTGAATCCTGCTGGCGTACTCTGCGAGATTTTAGATGAAGACGGGAGTATGGCGCGAGTAGATACACTTAAAAAAGTCGCTACTAAATTTGATCTAAAATTCGTTACCATTAAGGATCTTATTGAATACCGCCGTCGGACAGAAATCATGATCGAAAAACGAGTGACAACGGTCATGCCCACGGAGTTTGGTGATTTCACCCTGCATTTATACTCAAGTGAAATAGATCAACAGGATCACATTGCCTTGGTGAAAGGTGATGTCACTACAGGTGAACCAACTTTAGTGCGAGTACATTCTCAATGTCTCACCGGCGATATTTTTGGATCACTTCGGTGTGATTGCGGGGAGCAGTTGCATTGCGCAATGAAAAAAATAAATGAAAATGGCAAAGGAGTCATTATTTATATGCGCCAGGAAGGCCGGGGAATAGGACTTGAAAACAAGTTAAAAGCCTACAACTTACAAGACAAAGGAAAAGACACTGTTGAGGCAAACGAAGCTTTGGGGTTTAAACCGGACTTGCGGCATTACGGTGTTGGCGCTCAAATTTTGTACGATCTTGGCATTCGAAAAATTAGACTTTTGACCAATAATCCGAAGAAGATAGTTGGCATATCCGGGTATGGCCTTGAAGTGGTTGAGCGGGTTAATATTGAGGTACCCCCAAATGAAGTCAACGCAAAATATCTTGCAACGAAACGAGATAAATTGGGACATCTGCTCAGCTTTAATGAAAATTCAGAATAATTTTATTAATTAAAAAGATATGGATTTTTTATGAAAACCTATAGCGGGAAGCTATCTGCCAAAAACAAAAAATATGGAATCATCATTTCAAGATTTAATGATTTTATTGGTAAGGAATTGTTGTCCGGCGCAACGGATTGTTTGGTTCGCCATGGTGCCGATGAGAAAAATATCGAAGTTGCCTGGGTGCCTGGAGCTTTTGAAGTTCCTTTAGTGGCGAGTAAAATGGCTAACTCCCAAAAATATGATGCACTTGTTTGTCTCGGCGTTCTGGTGCGAGGGAGCACCCCACATTTTGACTTTATAGCATCCGAAGCTACAAAGGGCATCGGACAGGTGGCCTTGCAAAGTGGGGTGCCTGTAGCTTATGGTATTCTTACTTGCGATTCATTGGAGCAGGCAATCGAACGAGCCGGTACTAAAGCCGGTAACAAGGGTTGGGATGCTGCGCTTTCTGCTATAGAAATGGCCGACCTGATTGCGCAGATTAATAAGTAAAGGATTTCAAGGGGAAGTAATGCCAAAAGTTAAGTGTATTTTTATAGCTGTTTTTTTGCTTTCATATACATTAGCAAATTATTTAGCCGCGCAGGTGGTTGAATGGAAAACATTTACCAGCGTTGGCACCATTAATGATATTGCTGTTGATGATGTGGAGTTGTGGGCAGCCTCAAATGGAGGAGCTTTGCAGTTTCCGTCATCTACTGAAAATATAAGCGTAAGCACCGCACTTACCAAGGTCACTAATACTGAAGGGCTTTTCGGTAATGACATAGTTGCTGTTGAAATAGACAAAAAAAATAATTCAGTTTGGTTAGCGCTTTCAAGTGGACATTTAAATCGTTACTTGTCCGGTGAAGATCGTTGGGAATTAATCGAAGATTACAAAGGACAGGAAATTCAGGATTTCGTAATTTTTGGAGACTCAATTTATGTCGCTTTAGACATAGGGGTTAGTTTATATCTTATCAATAAGCAGGAAGTAAAAGAGACGTACCGGAATTTGGGGCTATCTGCTGACAACAGCGTTACAAAGGTTGCGGCTAACCATATATTTATTGATGGCACGGATATATGGGTTTCCACAGATAAAGGTTTGGCGCAATCATCACTGCTTCTCGCAAATCTGCAGGCACCGGCTAGCTGGCAGGCATTTACACAATCCAATGGTCTTCCCAATAACTTTGTTAATCAGCTGGTAGTTTTTGAAAGTACTCCTTATGCCGCAACCCGATCCGGTGTTGTTAGATTAGTTAACAATGTATGGGAGCCAGCAGGCTTGACCGGTGACGTTACGGAATTGGATTTGGCGAGTCCAAATTCTTTTTTTACAAATGAGACGATTATAGCGCTTCGAAGTGATGGCGTGCATTGGTATGCTCCAAATTCAAATAGTTGGCCTGCTTTGGGTGGAGGGTTATCTGACGTTACAACTATTAATGCAGGAAGCGATGGCAATATTTGGATAGGCCGACAAAATATTGGTCTCGGAAAATATAATTTTGCTTCCGGACTTTGGGAGTTCGTGCCGAATAATGGACCCGCCCGTAGCAACTTCGAAGGTTTGGCCATAGACACGAAAGGTCGATTGTGGTCGGCTTCAATTGGTGGCGGCATTCAAATGTTAGAAAACGATGTCTGGACCAATTTTTCAAGGCAAACTGGTCTACCAAGTAATGATTTCAGAACCATTGTAGTAGATGCGGATGATAAAGTCTGGGCGGGTAGCTGGGGTGGTGGATTGGTTAGTTTGGAAGAAGCCGACGAGGGTTTTACTATAACGAGTTTTGACTCCTCAAATGGCGTATTGGCTGGGTTTATTGGAGATCCTGCATTTGTGCTGGTACCTTCTATTTTTACTGATAGCGCCAATAATTTATGGATTCTAAATCGAGAAGCTATAAATACCAGAGTCGTCGCTGTGCATACAACAGATAATGATTTTTTATATTTTTCAACTACTCAAGGAGTGAGATCACAGTTCCTGACGGCAGGTATAGTTGACCAGGCTGGTAGAGTCTGGTTAGGCACTGAAGACAGAGGAGTCAATGTGCTTACTTTGAATGAGACCTTATTCGATCAGTCGGACGACGATTATTCTCAAGGATTAACTGCCAGCAGCGGCGAAATTTTTAGCAACAACGTTACTTCGATAGCACAAGATCAGGATGGCACTATTTGGATAGGAACCGATGCCGG
>JAJDAE010000096.1 GCA_029262035.1 Candidatus Zhuqueibacterota bacterium | reverse complement strand
CCATCTTTGCCTGGATCTCAACAACCTGCAAAACCCCGACTTTTGGACAGACCAGTTTGGATTGGATAAAAGTATGCTCTCAGTACCTGATTTTGACGTAGCGTACGAAAATTTAATTTCCTCACCAATTTTTGGTAAACCCGGCGATTTCAAGCCTCTTATTGTTGACCCCCAAAATAGACTTTACTTAAACCGTTATTGGAACTACCAGGAACATTTGGCGGCGTACATCAAAAATCAAACAGTGAAAATACTTCCGTTGCAAAATTCGAATAAATTCAGAGAACTACTGCAAACTTATTTTTCAGATTTTGGAGATGGTGAAACTGATTGGCAGATGGTCGCAGCCTGCATAGCAGCATTCAAAAAGTTTTGCCTGATAACTGGCGGGCCGGGCACAGGAAAAACTTACACTACCGCGAAAATTCTTGCATTGCTTATCGAAGATAAATTGCCGGAAAAATTAAAAATTGGCCTTGCGGCGCCAACCGGAAAAGCAGCTAATCGTCTGCTGGAATCGATTAGGCAGGTTAAACAAAGTCTTGGCGCAGACTCAGAAATTGTATCACGTATTCCGGATGAAGCGAAGACCATCCATCGATTACTTGGCTGGATTCGGCACCAATCGCATTTTCGATATAATGAAAAGAAACCGCTCGACCTTGATGTGCTGGTGGTGGACGAGGCTTCTATGGTTGATCTGGCGCTGATGGCAAAACTGGTGCTGGCGCTGCCTGAACACTGCCGCTTAATTCTACTCGGCGATAACAACCAGCTTGCTTCTGTTGAAGCCGGTGCTGTTCTCGCTGATATTTATGACGCCGGGAAAAACTCTTCTTATTCAAAAAAACTAATTGAGCAAATTGGCGAGCTAACCGGGTTTGATTTAAAGTTGCCACCAAATATAAGCCAGGGTTTGAATGATTGTGTGGTAGAATTGAAACGTAGTTACCGCTTTGAAAAACAGCAGGGCATAGGTGCTGTCAGCCGGGCGGTGAATGCGGGAGATTCCGAACGCGTTTTTGAGGTTCTTAAGGATGAGGCTTTTCCAGATGTGGTTTGGCATGATCTGGCTTCCGAGAGTTTGGGCGAAGCAGCTTTGGCAGGCTTCTACCAAAATATCAATTTAGAAAATCCTGAAATTGCATTTGCTACATTCGACAAGACCAGAATCCTTTGTGCGGTGCGCGAAGGCTCCCAAGGCGTCAATTATATAAATAGTCAAATTGAAAAAATAGTTCGAAGTAAATTTAAGATTTCAGCTACTGATGATTGGTTCGCCGGGCAGCCAATTATTGTTACGCAAAACGATTATGGTCTGAATTTATTCAACGGTGACGTTGGCGTAATTCTACCTGACCTCCAAAAAGATGAAGAACTGTATGCCTATTTTAGAACCGGTGATGGTTCAGTAAAAGCATTTCACCCGACACGCATCCAAAGCAGCGAAAGCGCGTACGCTATGACTGTGCACAAAAGCCAAGGCTCGGAGTTTGAAAATGTAATCTTAATTTTACCGGATAAAGACTCAGCCTTGCTGACGCGTGAGCTGATTTATACTGCCATAACCCGTGCCTCAAAAAAAGTTGAAATCTGGGGGATTGAATCAGTGTTTCACGCTGCCGTAAAAAGAAAAATTAAACGAGTGTCCGGATTACGGGATGCTTTGCTTTCTGAGTAATCTAAAGAATTAACCACGAATTACACGAAATGACACGAAATCATATTGGCGGTTACGTTTAGATTTAACAATTGATAAATAGAACTTAATACATGAAAATTATTATTTTGAATTGGTACGGACCGTATACTGATAAAACACTTGAAGAAGAAAAAGAGTTTGGCAATGGGTTGTATTTAATTACAGGCAAGAAATTATATGATCGTGATGCAAATATTCAATATTGCGGAATCACTAGAAATACCTACCATGGCAGAATTTTGACTCATCATAAAAAAGAACGCGTTACACGAAATAGAGAATATTGGTTTTCAGAGGTTTTATACCCAAAACGAACGAACAGAGATGTATTGGAGACAGCTGAAAAGATTATTGTCTATTTTTGGCAGCCACCACTAAATGAAAGAAAAACAATATCCATTCCTCAGCCAACAACTATTATAAATCAATGGTTCACAATAGAGGGGATGCCCAGAATCAATCAAAAAAGTATCTACAAAGAGCTTGATGATGTGATTTCTTGGGATGGTAAGTATTGGCGAACTGGAAATCTCAAAGTATGGAGCGATTAAATTATCTAAAACCATATCCAGCCGACAGCAGAAGCAGAGCTAAGTGACTTCTGAATCGACTGGTGTTAGATCGTTCATTATTTTTAGGAAGTGCTTTAATAATTCAAAGATAGTTTTTTTTAAGATTCGTATAATTCGTGGTTACTCTTTAAATGGATATTCTTTAATATGGAGGAAGTGAATGAAAAAAATAATAATCGGTTTTTTCGTTGTGGTCGTACTTATGCAGTTTTGGCCGGTGGATCGGTCAAATCCGGAAAGTGATGCTGCTTTGGAAATAGAAGCACCGGCTGAAATAAAGGCTATTCTTGAAAAATCTTGCTACGATTGCCATTCTAACAAAACAACCTGGCCGTGGTATAGTTATGTAGCGCCGGTTTCCTGGCTGGTAGCTTATGATGTTGAAGAGGCAAGAGAGCATATTAATTTTTCGGAATGGGGCACTTATAATAAGAAACAGCAGAATCACGCAAAAGAAGAGATCTGTGATGAAGTTTTTGAGGGAGAAATGCCACTGCCTAAATACTTGAAATTGCATTCTGAAGCGGCGCTTTCTGAAGAACAAAAGCAAGTCATTAAAGCTTGGGCGTTGCAGGAAGATGTTGAGGCCGATACTGCGCAGGTTGAGCAGGAATAAATTTTTAGCTTCTATTATTCACAAACTGGCAAAAATGTGCCTGGCACTTACTCAAAATTGTAAAAGCTATTAAATATTTGCTAACCTTATAAAAATCTACTAAGTGCCAGGCACATCATTAAAATTTTATGAATAATGCAGGTTAGGTGACTTTTTAAACTAGTTGCATTCAATAGAATAATTCATTTCTTTGCATTCTCAACTTTTTATCATCTACAAACATAATCATTTTTAGGAGGAATTAAATGAGAAACCATAGATCTTTCAAGATTTTCTGTTCAATAATTTTGGCGGCACAAGTTTGGGCGGTTGCTTTATTTGCGCATTGTGAAATTCCATGTGGCATATACAATGATAAAGCGCGTATCGAAATGATTAAAGAACATGTGACAACTATTGAAAAATCAATGAATAAAATTATTGAGCTTTCGAAAGCCGGAGATAAAAATTATAATCAACTGGTACGTTGGGTAAACAACAAAGAGGAGCATGCCAATAAAATCCAGGAAATTGTTACACAGTATTTTATGACTCAGCGGATCAAACTGCCTGCCGATGCGGCTGGTAAAACGGCTTATTCCGAAAGACTTGCACTATTACATAGCATGTTGGTTTATGCAATGAAATCCAAGCAAACAACGGATACAAAAAATTGTGATATGTTGCGTGAAGTAGTTGGCAAGTTTGATACAGCGTATTTTGGCGATGCTGAACTCCATCACCTTAAAGATGAGCATAAAAAAGAAAAATTAGGGTAGACTTGTGGATTTATGTAAGGGCTGCTTGCGAGCAGCCCTTTTTATTTTACCTGTTAACTCTTTCGATATATCTGCCGTCTCTCGTGTCTATTTTTAAAATTTCACCCTCTTTAATGAAAAGAGGAACCTGCAATTCCGCACCTGTTTCAAGTGTTACCGGTTTTTGAAGATTAGAGACTGTATCGCCTTTCACTCCGGGAGAAGCTTCTTTTACGGAAAGTTCAACAAACATGGGTAGGTTTAGTTCAACCACCTCGTCTTCCAAAAAAAGCACTGTCAATGTTGCGGCTTCTTTTAAAAAATTGATTTGATTACCCAGCAATTTTTTGGGTACGTTGATTTGTTCGTAGGTCTCATTGTCCATTAAACAGAGTTCATCGCCAGCTGCATAGAGGAATTGCATTTCTTTATTTCGCAGGCGAACCTCTTCAATGTTGTCATGTTGGCGAAAGGTAAATTCAACAACTTTCCCGCTTTTCAATTGCTTAAGTTTTGTTCTGATAAATGCATGTCCTTTACCAGGTTTTACATGTTGAAATTCATTTACAAGCCATACTTCGCCATTGTGCCTCAGCGCCATACCATTGCGAAAATCAGAAACAGCTGCCATTTGTATCCTCCAAACTTAAGTGATGTCATTTTTTAGAAATGATAAAGCAGGGGTGGGCGGCTAATTCGCCCTACGAATCGTGTGAAATATTTTCCAGAACCCTTATAATCATATACGAAATTGTGGATTAAAATAGGAAATTTTTCAAGAAATGCAATTTAAAAATCTTAGTTGTAAGATAAATGAATTTAGGGAGATAAATTTTATGACTTTTATTTACTTTTCTAACAAATATTATTATATTTATTTTTCAAAGTGGTAAGCCATAAAAATGGTGTTAAGGGTACTGTTTAATTAAAAGTGAAGTATGAAAAAAGCTGATTATAGTATTGCCTCAGAAGAGGAACGAGAGGATGTTATCCTGATTTTACAAAAAAATGTAAATCAGATAATTGAAGAAAAAAAAGTAAAAGATTCCGCGAAATTACGCGCTGAAGTGGACAGACTCTCCGGGCGGATAAGGCAAGGCGATGTGATTACAGGACAAGATTTCGAAAAGCTGGTAGGGCTGTTTCAGAAGAAATCAATTATTTGAAATTAAGTAAATGTCTACCTCTTCTTTCATTCAATTAAGTGAAAAAATAACAAATTGCCGCCAGTGTCCGCGTTTGGTGGAGTGGCGTGAAAATGTGGCGATAGAAAAAGTAAAACGATTTCAGGATGAGGAGTATTGGGGGAAACCTGTTCCTGCATTCGGTGATATAAATGGACGATTGTTAATTGTTGGGCTGGCACCTGCTGCCCATGGGGCAAATCGAACAGGTAGAATGTTTACAGGAGACAGAAGTGGAGAGTGGCTGTACCGGGCTTTGCATAAGTTCGGTTTTGCCAATCAGGCGGAATCGGTTGGCAGGGATGACGGACTGACTCTGAGCGATTGCCTGATAACGGCGATTTTACGCTGCGCGCCGCCTCAAAACAAACCTACTACTGAGGAGAAGGAGAATTGCTTTGATTTTTTTCAGACTGAATTTGATCAGATGAAAAATATCTCTGCCATTGTTGCTCTCGGCAAAATAGCCTTTGACGGCACTTTGAAAATGATGAAAAAAATAGGTCATCTGGAAATGGATACAAAACCTATATTCAAGCATGCTGAATCATATCGTTTGAACCGAAACATTACACTTATTGCATCGTACCATCCAAGTCAGCAAAATACATTTACAGGAAAACTGACTCAGGAGATGTTTGACACTGTTTTTCAAGTGGCACGAACCGTGATGGAAACGCGAGCTGCTTGAGCTTTATAGGGAGAAGTTATGTATTTTAGAATACCAATAGTTATTTTATTTATAATAGTTTGCCTGGCCGGCTTTGTTGTTTTGAAAGGCAATTTAAACAGTACACCTGTAGCAAATAGTCAGCCGATAGAAAATACAATAAATAAAGAAACAGTTGTAGAACCGAAAAGAGCTGATCTGTTGCCCGGAACTGCTGCGATAAATACAATTACAGCGCGTGATTTGCATGCGCACATTGACTTTCTGGCAGATGATTTGCTCGAGGGGCGAGATACTAATAGTCGCGGTATTAGAGTAGCTGCCAGGTATATAGCTGCTCATTTTGAGCGCACCGGACTTCAGCCTGTTGGAGAAGCTAATACTTTTTACCAACCAGTACACTTAAATGAGCGCATTATTTCCTCCAACACACAATTGTCAGTTGAGATAGATGGAGAAATGATTCCCCTAAAATGTAATGAAGATTTTCTTATTACGAATTTACCTGGCAAAAGTGAGACACGATATTCTGGCGAAATGGTTTTTTTGGGATTTGGAATTACAGCAGAAGAATATGATTATGATGATTTTAAAGACGAATCAGTAAAAAATAAATTTGTTGTTTATGTCACGGGAGAACCATATTCCGAGAATGACTCTTCTTTTTTTAAGGGGAAGGATACAGTTTCGGGTTATTCCACAAGAGGTGCAAAATCAAAGACAGCATTGGCCGCTGGCGCAATTGGGACAATTGGTATTACTTCAAGTGAATATTTGTCTAAATATAAGTGGCCATTAATTAGGAGATATTTTGGTAAACCAATTCTATCTGTCAAATCTCCGGGTGAAAAATTAAACAGTACACTTCCGGATATTTATATTCATCCAAAAGCGGTTGATTTAATTTTGGCTGGTTCACAGAAAAATTATGAAGCCATTGACGAGGATGCAGCGTCCGGCAGTTTGAAACCCTTCAAATTAAATAGAAAAGCAGAGCTTGTATTGCGTTTCAAAAATGATGATATGATTGATAACAATGTTGTGGGCTACCTGGAAGGCTCAGATCCGAAACTGAAATCTGAGGTTATAATAATAAGTTCTCACTATGATCACATTGGTGTTGGGGCTGTTGTGGAAGGAGATAGTATTTATAACGGCGCTGCGGACAATGCTTCAGGCACTTCGGGTGTGCTTGAACTCGCCGAAGCCTTTGGTCAATTGAGTACTCCTCCGAAACGCTCATTACTGTTTCTTGCGGTTACGGCTGAAGAAAAAGGGCTTCTGGGTTCAGAATACTATGTTAAGAATCCGATATTCCCAATTTCTAAAACAATTGCAAATTTCAATATTGATATGATTGGCATTGGGGATAGTACAGCCATGGTGATTATAGGGCAGGAAATGAGTTCCCTGGGGGAAGTCCTTGCCAATGCCTGCGAGCAAGTCGGATTGAGAGTCCAGCCCGATGATATGCCTGAGCAACGTATTTTTTATCGCAGCGATCACTATAACTTTGCTAAAAAAGGTATTCCGGCTATCTTCCCCAACTTTGCGATGAAAAGAGCAGACTTCCCGGAATTTTCTAAATTTTACCACAAACCACAGGATGATATAAACTGGAATTGGTTTAATTTTAATACGATGGAAAAACAGATTCAAGCTGTGTTTTTGGCTGTTTTATCGGTAGCAAATGCCGATACTGTACCTGAATGGGAAACCGGAGTGGAGTTTGCAAAGTATAGAAAAGGTAACTGAGTTTTTTTTAAAACTAAATTAATTAATAATTAAAAAGGAGTACAAAATGTCTACTTTATGGGATGATATCGCGAAAACAATTCGTGATAGTGTTGATACTGTCGTTAGTAAAACAGAAGAACTAACTAAAATTGGTAAAATCAAAGTTGATATTATCAACATCAAGAGAAATATCGAAAAGCAGTTTGCAGAACTCGGTGGCACGGTTTACCACCTGATTGATGAGAAGAAAACTTCCATTGCAAGCAATGCGGATGTGAAGACAATAGTTGAGAAGATCAAAAAGTTTGAAAAGCAACTCAATGCTAAGAATGAAGAATTAGAAAAAATGAAGGCGGCTGCCAAAGAAGAGACAAGTGCGGTTGTTGAAGTTGAAGAAGTAAAAGAGGCAGATAAACCAAAAGAAACAGAGCCGACTGCTTAATGATTCTGGAGGACTAAAATATTCGGATGTTAAGCTCAAAAAAAAATAGACTGTTCAGGTTAACTCTCATTGTTGCCTCTGTTTATTTTAGTCCTTTTTTTTCTGTTAGTTTCGGGCAATCTCCCGATGCGTACCTTTTGACCACAGAGTCAGAAGTGTCAATATCTGCGGTTGGTGATATTATGCTCGGTTCCTGGGTAGTTGATGTAATCAAAAAAGAAGGTATTGAATATCCATTTTTAGAAACCAGGCATCATCTTAAATCCTCCGATATTGCCATTGGCAATCTTGAAGCGCCATTTACTCTCGATGGTGAGCCTTTTGAAAAGAAATATAACTTTAAAGTACCTCCCTCTTACGCCAAAGGGTTGTTAGTGGGGGGAATTTCGACCGTAACCCTTGCCAATAACCATATGCTGGATTATGGCGATACCGGGCTTTTTTCGACCCTTGAAACTTTGACTGAAGTAGGAATTAATTTTAGCGGTGCCGGGCGTAATATAGGTGATGCGCATAAACCAGTCATCGTCAAAGTAAGAGAAAAAAGGATCGCGTTTTTCGGTTACTCTATGACATTTCCAATTGAGTTTTATGCAAAAAAGGATAGCGCAGGAACGGCATACCCAACAGAGGGATTGCTACAGAAAAATTTGAAAATGTACAGGGATTCAGTCGATTTTATCGTTACTTCATTTCATTGGAGTGCAGAAAAAAGAGATACGCCAAAAGATTACCAGATTTATTTTGCACATCTGGCTATTGATAGCGGAGCTGATCTCGTTTTGGGGCATCACCCGCATATTTTGCAAGGTCTTGAAGTGTATAAAAACCGTCTCATTGCTTATAGTCTGGGTAATTTTGCTTTTGGATCCTACAGTCAATATGCCACAGATAGTATAATCCTTAAAGTCTACCTGAGAGATAACGGTTTATACAGCGCGTTTTGTATTCCGATCAATGTGAATAATATCGAGGTTGAGTTTCAGCCAACGCTGGCTGTTGGTAAACAGAAGAACGGGATTATCAGCAATCTTCAGGATTTGAGTTTTGCCCTGAATGACAGCGTAAATATTATCAGTGATGAAGGGCAAATATTGGGAGAATGGGCTGGCTTTGATAAAGTATCTTTTGTCAATGAACCAGTTACTTTACCTGTTTCTGAGTAAAATTAGTCAACCAACCAAAAGCAAGTCTCTAATTATAATATTTTTTATTTGGTAGGATTTCAAATGCTATCCGTCCGAGAACGAGAAATTATTCTTCAAGGAATTTGGGAAAACAAAAAATATAATTCCCAACATCTAATGACGCGATCAGGGAAAAAACTGGAGGTGCTTTATCATGGGACTAATAATCCCGACGGTGGCCCGGACTTTAAAGATGGAATTATAAAAATATCAGGAATTCTGCTAAAGGGAGATATAGAATTACATTTAGTGGATTCAGGCTGGTACTCACACAAGCATCACACAGACCCAAAATATAATCGGGTTGTGTTACACGTGGTCGCCGAGCATTCAACAAGTGAGCATTTCATCGAAAGGGAGGATGGTGTCAAAGTTGAGCAATTGTGTGTTCCAATCCCTGATGATGAAATCAGTTTTTGGAAGAAAGGGAATGAAAAATCAGTTACTAAGTCCGAACCTTTACGAATTGTCGAAGATTGTCCCTTGAGCAAATGTTCTCACGACAAAATTTGGACAACAATAGAAGCGGCGGGTTTTGAACGTTTTTTTAACAAAGTAGACCAAATTTCTGAAGCACGACTAAACCTTGAGTGGGATCAAATTTTTTATGAAAGAATATTGGAAGCTCTGGGATATTCAAAAAATCAAAAGCCATTTAGAAAATTAGCCCAAATCATACCTTTTGAATTAGTGAGGGCTGAAATGCAATGGGTCAATGATGATGCAGTAGAATTGCGTTGTGGCGCTCTGCTTTTTGGTGCTGCAGGATTATTGCCACCAAAAGAAGATACATTAATCGTTGAAGGTGAAATTCAGGAATATGTTGATAATCTAAAAGAAATGTGGAATGAAATTACCAGAAGGTTAAACTTAAAACCTATGCGTCAGGAAGATTGGCAGTTTTTTAGATTGAGACCACAAAACTTTCCTACACGCCGAATAGCTGGTGCAATAAAGCTGTTGACTCGATTTGCAAGAGAAGGGTTCCTGGAAAAATTCATAAAAATTATCAATGCAAATGCCAGAGATTGGCGTAAAGTTCAAAGTGAGTTGGAAAATTTCTTTTGTCAAAAAAACTTTGGGATTTGGAAATCACATTATACTTTCGTTAGCTCATTTTCAAGTTTGAAACAATCAAATACGGATTTGTTAATTGGTAAGAATCGATCGCGAGATATTGTAATTAATATTATTCTGCCGGTTTTGTATAGCTATGCTTTGGAGGCTGAGGATGAAAAGTTAAAAACAATAGTATTTGAAGCTCAAAAAAGATACTCCTCGTCTGAGAACAATTCAATAATTAAAAGTATGAAAAGTCAACTTTTTGAAAAAGACAACAAGTTTGAAAAGACAAGACGTATAAAATATGCTTTTGAGCAACAAGGTTTGATTCAACTTAACAAGCTATATTGTAATAATATGGAGTGTGAGAGATGTTTACAACTTCATGACGTGGAAGTTTGATCTATAATGCCTTGTAACACAATTCGGTATTCACCGGTATCATGATTTACTGTTTCAAGAATCGCTTTGCATTGAGAGGAGCTTGCCAACATTTTTTCGATTTGTTTTTTCAAACTCACCCCTGAAAGTTTTGTCAGATTCAAATCCACGAGGTTGTTTGATTTCACCTGGGGCATTTACTCCATCTCCGTTAAGATAAATTATTTTTGGTCGATTTGCAATTATGCTTAAATTATCGGGTATAAAAACCTTTCCTTAAAAAATTAGATATTATAAAGAATTCATGTTTGTATACAATTTATAACAAAGAATACTCTGAAAAATGAAAGTAATTAAAAATTAAATATTGACAATAATTGTGCAATAAATTGCTTGACTTTTTTATAATTTAGCTTACATTTGCTCAGTAAGGTATCATATGAAATTCATCAATCCGAGTTCCAGCATGCATGTGAATAAGGTAATAATTCCCTTCTTGTTAATTTCAATGTTTTCAATTCTTATTGCAGGTGCGATAGTTTCAGATTTTCGTGCTCAGCCGGGTTTGAACAAGGTTGTAATTAAATGGAAATCACAAAATGAAACAAACCTCAAAGGTTTTGAGGTTGAAAGAAGTCTTGATGACAGGGTAACAAATTTTAAAACAGTTAAGTTTGTTGCGGTCAAAGTTGGAAGTGAAAATAAAAAAGAATACGAATTCGAAGACTCAACAGTCTTTAAGTCGTTAGAAAGAACTTATTACTACCGTTTAAAAATTATTGATATTGACGACTCATCGTCTTATTCTAAAGTCATTTCTGTGAGTCCAACAATTTCTAGTGCTCGTCAAACTTGGGGCAGTATAAAGGCGATGTTTAGGTAGTTATTAAGAATTATTGAGATTTAGATATTTGTGGTTAGGCAGTGTTGCGGAGGAGCACTGCCTTTTTTGATTTTGGTGTCCGAGTCTAGGAAGAAATCCCTATTTCTTTGTATATCCTACTTTCAACTTCTTCCGGTTTTCCCATACCGGGTATTTTGTACAAAAGGTCTATTCCATCATAGTATTTCAAAATTGGCCCTGTATCTGCGTGGAATTTAGCCAAACGTTTTTTTAGGGTTTCCTCAGTGTCATCGTTTCTTTGTATGACTCTATCTGCAATTTCAACAGGCGGGGGTTTAAACTTCTTATGATAAATTTTATTTGTCAAAGGGTCAATTAAGCGGCCAGTCGCTCTTATAATGATTTGTTCATCAGGTACAAATATTTGTAGTACATGGTCTATCTCAAGTTTGGATTGCTTTAGTGCTTTGTCCAATGCCTGTGCTTGCGGTACTGTTCTTGGAAATCCATCAAGCAGGAAACCCTCTCTAGCATCCGGTTGAGAAATTCTATCTATAATTATTTCTATAACAAGGTCGTCTGGAACCAGTGAGCCTTGAGACATGTATCTGTCGGCCTGTTTACCCAGTGAGGTCTTTTTGTTGACTGCTTCCCGTAACATATCTCCAGAGGAAATATGTGGGATTCCCATTTTTTTTTGAATTAGACTTGCCTGCGTTCCCTTACCTGTTCCCGGAGGGCCAATTAACAAAATTCTCATTATAAATCCTTATTTAGGCAATGGTTTACAAAAAATAAGATTAAGCAAAAAAGCTGTATAGATCAAAAAAGGGCTCACGACCTAAGTCCCGCCCTCATAAAAAAGTGATCTTGAAATTTCAAAAAACTGTGTAACATTTAAATATAAAGCACCTTAGAATTTATTAAAAAAGATGAATTATGCAAGGAATAATTAGATTGATAAATTTATTTTTATTCACCTTTTTATTAAATAATTAATATTCGAATTGATTTCAAAAGCAATTTTTCTAAATTTATAAAACTAAAGATAGGTTGAAATAATGGGCGAATTCTATATTGGAATTGATAGTGGTACTCAGGGAACGAAAGTCCTCATTATTGATAATGAAGCGAAAGCGATTGCAGTTGAGACTTATGCATCACATGGTCTGATAGAAGATAATAATGGTAAAAAGGAACAAGAGCCGGCATGGTGGATTTCTGCTATCAAAACTGCCCTTAGCGATGCTTTACAAAAATCAAAAATTTCTCCAAAAGAGGTCAAAGCAATAGGTGTTTCAGGCCAACAACATGGTTTTGTACCGTTAGACAAAAGTGGCAATGTGATTCGACCGGCGAAACTTTGGTGCGACACCGCGACTGAAACTGAGGCGAATGCTCTTGTTGAAAGACTTGGCGGAGAGGAGAGGGTAATTGCTTTAATTGGAAACTCAATCGCCGTTGGATTTACTGCATCCAAGGTAGCCTGGTTAAAAGAACATGAACCGCAAAGCTATGCCCGGCTCGACAAAATATTGCTTCCTCACGATTATATCAATTTCTGGCTAACCGGTGAAAAGAAAGCTGAATATGGCGATGCTTCAGGGACGGCATTTTTTGATGTAAGAACAAGGACCTGGTCAGAGTCTATTTTAAATACAATAGATAACAGCGGTAAATTAAGAAGTTGTTTACCGGAACTGGTTTCCTCTGAAGCGCTCATTGGTAAAGTACGGCCGGAATTATGTAAGGAATTTGGTTTTGGCAGTGATACATTGGTTTCATCCGGGGGGGGAGATAACATGATGGCTGCAATAGGTACCGGGAATGTATCGCCCGGCATTGTAACGGCCTCGCTCGGTACTTCCGGCACGATTTATTGCTTTTCTGAAAAACCCGTTATCGATCCAAATGGAGAACTCGCTGCATTCTGTTCCAGTGATGGGCATTGGCTTCCCCTGGTATGCACAATGAATGTAACTGTATCAACAGAGCTAACCAGAAACTTTCTGGATTTGGATATTAATAAATTAAATCAAAACGTAAAAAAGGCACCAGTTGGTTCCGACGGACTCATTTTACTGCCATACTTTAATGGTGAAAGAACGCCCGCTTTACCTGCTGCCAGGGCAACACTTTTTGGAATTAACAGCACCAATTACACACAAGCCAATGTCTGCCGTTCTGCAATGGAGGGCGCGACCTTTGGATTAAGATATGGCTTGGATATAATGAAACAAAATGGAATTCAACCGAGCGAAGTTCGTTTAGTGGGCGGTGGCTCAAAAAGTAAAGTTTGGCGCCAAATTGCATCTGAAATTTTTAATTGTCCGGTTGTGTGCCCAAATACACATGAAGCCGGTGCTTTGGGTGCTGCTTTGCAAGCGCTTTGGTGCCATTCCCATTATTCCGGAGAGAACAGCAACTTAAAGGATATAACTGAACAATTTGTTTCTTTAGATGAAAGTACACGAGCGGAACCAGATTCAGAAAATGCAAAAAAGTATGACGAGATTTATGATAAATATTTAGCATTGAATGATGCCTTGACTTGTTTGTATTAGAGCGCCAGTTTGAAATGTTTGATAACCTTTTAACCATAAATAGGATTGAAAATGAAAGAATATTTCCCCAATATTGATATTGTAAACTATGAAGGTTACGCTTCCTCCAATCCACTTTCATTTAAGTTCTATAATTCCTCAGAAAAAGTTGGTGACAAAACGATGGCAGAACATTTAAGGTTTGCAATTTCCTACTGGCATACCCTTTGTGGTACCGGTCTGGATCCTTTCGGCAATCAAACATTAATGCGGCCATGGAATGATGTATCAGAACCAATGGCTGCCGCCGAAGAAAAGTTATTTGCAGCCTTTGAATTTTTTCAGAAAATAGGGGCGGAATATTATTGCTTTCACGATCGTGATATGGCTCCTGAAGGAAAAACGCTTGCAGAAAGTCATGATAATCTGGAAAAGATATGTAAAATGGCTTTGCAACTGCAAAAGGATAGCGGAGTTAAGCTGTTGTGGGGAACAGCAAATTTATTCAGCCACCCTCGTTACATGTGCGGAGCTGCAACAAACCCCGACCCAAAAGTATTTGCCGTAGCAGGGGCTCAGGTCAAAAAGATGTTGGAAGTAACTTTAATGCTCGGTGGAGAGAACTATGTTTTCTGGGGTGGACGGGAAGGATATGAATCTTTACTTAACACAGACATGAAGCGTGAACAAGAACACTTTGCCAACTTTCTACATATGGCTCTTGACTATGCAAAAGAAATTGGTTTCACCGGACAATTTTTAATTGAACCTAAGCCTAAAGAACCTACAAAACATCAGTACGATTATGATGTTGCCACGGTAATTGGTTTCTTGAAAACATACGATTTAATTGACCAGTTTAAAATCAATATCGAAGCTAACCATGCAACCCTTGCGGGGCATAACTTTCAACATGAATTGGCGTTGGCATCGGCTCACGGTTTATTAGGAAGTGTTGATGCAAACCGCGGTGATTTATTACTCGGTTGGGATACAGATCAGTTCCCCACGGATATATACGACTGTGTTGCGGCTATGGGCGTCATATTAAATCAAGACGGTTTAGCGCCCGGCGGATTAAACTTTGACGCTAAAGTAAGAAGAACCAGTACAGATTTGGCTGATTTATTTTATGCACATATTGGCGGCATGGATTGTTTTGCTCTTGCCTTAAAAGTTGCTCATGCTATTAAAACTGACGGCGTAATGGATGCGCATATCAAAAATAGATATTCCAGATATGACTCTGGAGTTGGCGCAAAGATTGAGAACGGAAATACTTCTCTCGTTGAGTTAGAAAGGTTTGCATTGGCTAATGACGCTCCCAAACCAGTTTCAGCACAGCAAGAAAAGCTGGAAAATATTATTAACCAATATCTGGTTAAAGTAATCAAAAGTCTCTGATATTTGTTCTAATTTGGGGGTCAGTTCTAACTTGAGATAGCTTTGAACCCGAAGAATGCTACCGAAAGACCGACTAAAATCAGGTAAAAAGTAAAGACAGTTTCCATACGGAAAAGAGCATATATAAAAAGATTTAATTTTACTTTTGAGGATTGGTACTGGTGACTGCCATAAAGTAGAATATCTTTTTTGTTTTAATCTTGGGTTCTTCATTCACCCACAATTTTTCCAGCTCGGTTACTCGCAATTCCAAAATTTTCATGTGGCTTGCTTGCATCGCTTAAAGAAACCAGAAAAGCGCAATTGGCAGAATAGGGTAAAAGAACCCCAGAAGTATCGACTAGCCGGGTAAAAAATAAATTGAAAAAAAAGATGCCCCTGCCCAAATTCCAATACACCATGTTTTAGTATTGATTCGTTGATTGTAGTGTAGGTCAATACTCCTGTACTGTTGTTCTATGGCCCATTGTAGCTGTGTTTTCTCAACCATGTTTTTTTGCGTTTCTGTTTTATTATGGAGCAATTCCTTGTCTCTCTTTATTAATCTACATCGTTCAGTTTAGACGTACTAAATAGAACGACAGTGTACCTGATCGTTCAAAGATTTATTTTTTTGAAAATCAACTTGCAGCTCATATAAAAACTTTGGTACCGCGATAGCTTAATAGATAAACGAGTTTATTAATAATAGCGCAAGGAGCAAATTATGAAGAAGAGAATCCCAAACATTATAGGTGTCTCAATTTTAATATTGCTTTTCAATATAACAGAAAGTGAAGCTGGGACAAGAATTTACGTTCGTGTTGCACCCCCAAAAGCCAGAATTATAAAAGTTGTCCGTCCTGCCAGACCATTCAGAAATGCAGTTTGGGTTGCTGCCCATTATCAATACAAAAAAGGTCATTATGTGTGGGTTAGTGGACGTTGGGTTAAACATAGACACGGATATGTTTATGTGCAACCAGGTTGGAAAAAACATAAATGGGATATTTTTATGCACCGGGTTGTTGGGTGAAGAAATAGGATTCTCCCTTAACTATCTCACTTAAAAGGCTGCCCTATATTGGACGGTCTTTTTTGTTTTACTGTTTAATTTTGAAACAGTCTCAGGATTTGCAATCCTGCAGGAACCAAGGCTAAGGGATTACCTCTCCCCATTCACAGATGCCAATAAAAAAAACGTCCAACCTTTTTACCGAGCGGTTGGGCGTTACTATTTTTTTCTTAACCTGTAGGTTGTATCAAGTTTTCCACAGGCTGTACCCACCACCTGCCAGCAGGAATCATACTTTCCCAAGCAAGGGCGTTGTTTCCCCGAGATTGGGCAACACTTCCCCAAACATGGGAAATATTTCCCCAAGTTCGGGTAATGATTCCCCAAGTTCGGGCAATGACTCCCTGAATATGGGCAATGTCTCCCCAAGGTTGGGCAGCGGTTCCCCGAGATGTTTTTTGTTTTCCCCACTTCTTAATCGCTTGCGGCATACAATACTATAAACTCCCGACAGGAACCTCCCGGTACTTACGACTACGATTTTCTGTTCCCAGAGTCTTTTGTTTTAAAGTTAACGGATTAATTTATTAAACAAAGGAGACCTATTATGTCCAAACGTGCATTTGTAGATGTTATGAATTCGAACAAGCTTATGTTAGCCGGTTTACGCAACCATGCCGATAAGCTCGTCCGCCGCAGCATCGACGCCGGCTGGATTGATGGATATGCTGACAAACAAGACACCGTACATACGGCAGATAATGAGCAAGAACGCTTAAAAGCCGAAAAGAAGGTTAAAACCGATGAGGTAAATGCCGGCTTGCAAGATCTGAATGCCCTGCACTCCGAAGCCAAAAAGGTAGTAAAAATGGAAATAGACCCATCCACCTGGAAAGAGTTCGGAATTACAGATAAGCGGTAACAAATTAGTCAATGTATTCAACCCCGGCAGGATTTAGTACTCTGTCGGGGTTTTTTATTTTCCCGGACAAACCCCTCGTGAATGCTAATAAACGGCTCCCTGTCTTCCAAAAAACTTTGAACATTGATAAGTGTTAGTGTCTCCCTTCTGCGATTAATTGTTCGCTATAAAGCCATAACTTCGATCACAATTCTTAAAACGTGGCAGTTCTGCCACACTTGGAGGTAAAAGAAACTTGCCATGCTTAAGTATCTGTTTTGATTGCTTTAATAACGTTTTTTTACGATTTGGGCCGTGGCATTTTTGCCACATCCCTTAATTTTGGCTTTGGTTGTAATTCTTTAAAAAACAAGGTTTTGCTGTTTTGGTATTGGGTTTGCTAATGCGAGAACTGATAATTTTTTTTATTAGACTTCTTAAATGGAGGGCGCAATGAAGAGGCTAGTTATTAGGATACTTCTTTTACCAGTTTTATTTTCTTGTTATCAAGATTTGATTTCTCAATCAGAGCTAGATTATATCAAATCGACAGGTCTAATTCTATCGGAAAAAATGGGAAGCATTGAAGATAATGTCAATTTTTTTACAGGTGATTTTCAGGTTGCAATTAATTTGTTTTCTGGAGAGGGTGTTAATTATCCGATTAATTTAATTTATAACAGCAATATTGATGTTGTCGCACATGCTGGAAATCAGACTAAACAGGCATCATGGCTGGGAATGGGTTGGGAAATAGAGATACCTTATATAAATACCATACTGACTGATGATTTCAATCTTGAGTTCGTGCAAGGTAGGTTTTCTAATTCCATGATTTATGATGAGGTTTCTGAAACTTATAAACTCAAGGATTTTAAGTTCTGGAAAATTTCAGACATTCGCCTTGATAACAGTCTTATAGGGTGGGAAATTATTTCAGAGAGTGGCCTTAAAATGAAATTTCTGAATAATAACAAAAGGTATTTTCCAAGGAGGAATTATGTACTCAGCTCTTGTAGCAGTGATGGGTGCATGGTTTTAGGTGTGATAGAAAATGGATTTTGGGTTCCTAGTTATTGGGATTTTGGGTATAGGTGGGATCTATCTGAAGTTGAAGATATTTATGGTAACAAAATTACTTTTGAATATGAGCAGGTTTTGGAATATTTAACTGATAAGATGCTGTATAGTACTTCGTCGGTTGCGACACTTTCTAATTATACAATGTACACTCAGGCTTCATATATAAAAAAAATAGAGAATCATACAACTAATAAAGTTATTTACTTTGAGAGAGAACCTAGGCTGGATTTTGAAGATATTTCGGACGGGCCTTATGATTTCGTTGATGATCCCATAAACAACGAAAGTGATGGTATTATTGAGTTTTATACAAAGGAACGACTCAAAAATGTAAAAGTTTATAGCCAAGATGGTGACCCTCCTTCTGCTGGCGATTTGATTTTTCAGTGGGAGTTTGGTTACGATTACCTAAATAATGGTACTGATGACAAATTAACTCTGACTTCTATACAACAGCTTGACCCCAACGACATCAACAACAAACTCCCAGGCTATGCATTCGAATATCAGGAATTTCCCATTAATGGTTTTAACAAGGGCGCTTTAAATTTTATAATTTACCCGGAAGGAGGATCACAAACCATTGTTTATGAAGAATGTGATGGGACTACTGATGCTTATCGGGTGGATTATGTTGCTGCAAATGATGGTATGGGAAACAGCTATACTACGGAGTATACATGGTCCACGTCAATTCCTTATAGCAACGGTACATTTTATGGCCATGATAATGTCGAGGTTGAGCAAAACCCCGGCACAAATGGTAAAACAAAATATTACCATGAAATAGTTGATGCAAACGGTCTCCTTGGTTTGTTGGAATCGACACAGATTTTTCCCGAAGGGTCCCCTGATGCGCTTTATATAATCACCAATTCATGGGGTAGCGTTGACATGGGAGATGACTCATTCTTTCGCACTTTAGATTCAAGGACGTCTATATACAATGGTACTTCTCCACTTTACCTTAATGGTATTTTTGAATCGACTGGTTATACCTATAATACCGGCAGTGATGGCAATGGATTACTCAGCTATATTACAGAACCATTTATAGGAAGAGTCACAGAATTTAAATATGCATATCAGCAAACGAAGTACCGGGGAACAAGTGGTGGTGGCGCCAATGGTACTTTGGGTATGGATGATTTACATATTCTTTCCGCAGTCGCACAGCAAACGACCTATGCTGCTCCAGATGTGGCGAGTATCTCAAATACAAATGCTGTTCTCTCATCGGCAGTAACTTACAAGCAGTGGCCGGTAAGCAGCGGTAAATGGGCGCCGGAATCCAATTACAGTTGGTTAGAAAATGATCCTACGGTAATGTTGCCTGACTTCAATTTTAATACTCCACCCGGAAACGATGACTGGATAGAAAATTCAAGTGTCTTGGACATTGATGCTTTTGGTAATGTCCTTGAAGTTCAAGACGCATTAGGCACGGTTATTTCGACAAAACTCGGTAACAATTCTTCTCGTCCGGTGGCGACTTTTGTCAATGCATCCACATCACAAAATGTGCTTGGCAACGAATCCGGTTATGTCGGTTTTGAAAGTAATGACGAAACCGATGGAATTGCTGACAACGATTATTGGTTATTCGATGCTAGAAATAATTTTTCTTCTGATGCTTACGCCGGACTTTATAGCCGTAAAGTAGAAGCCATAAGTGGCCCAGATAAATATGGCCCTACTCGGGACTTCCAGCCGCCGACCAGTGGACAGGATCGCATATATATCGCCTCATGTTGGGTGAAAACCATGGCGGGCAGTAACCAGGTTAGTTTGGTTTTTCAGGATAAAACCGGCACAAGTAATAACTCTGTTAATTTTTTAGAAACGAGTTATGCGGCCGGTACCGGCGATTGGGAATACTTAGAAGGTGAAATTGACATGTCCCAAACCACAGCGGAAAAGTTGAGAGTGTTTATCGTCAACGAAAGCAGTACTCATGTTTTGGTTGATGAAATAAGAGTACATCCCAGGGATGCAATTTGTTCCAGCCAGAGTTACGATGAATTTGGCGCGGTTATAACTTCAGTAGACGCCAACAGTATCCGCACGCAGCTTGAATATGATGAATTTAACCGACCTGTAAAAGTAAAAAATACAGATGATGATTTGCTTGCACAGACCGCTTATTATTTGACGACTGATTTTAATGTGGCGCCGAATAATGTAACCAATAACGCTTATACCGGCACTCAAACCTTAACAAGCGTCTCATATTCTGATGGACTGGGCCGAGCCATTCAGAGCCAGGTTCAGGATGGCACCCAAAGGATTATACAGCAAAACGTCTATGATGATGCCGGCCGCATGCGTGTAGCAACCAAGCCGGCTTATGTCTCTGGCTCCCTTGCATTTGACAGCAGCTTTTTACCATCTAGTTGGACAATCGGCAGTCAAATGACGAGCGGAAACCTTCAGACCTATTATAGTATCAGTGGCGCTGGCCCTGATGCCGGCGGTTACCCATTCGCACAAGTTGATTTGAAAGCCGACCCGCTTGGCCGACCAGATAAAGCTGGTAGCCCCGGTACGTCTTACAGAATTGGCAGCGGTAACGAAACAGAAATTTTGTTCGGCAAAAATGTTGCCGCCGATGTGCCTGGATACGCTGCAAACCAATTGTACAAAACGACTTTAACCGACGAGGAAAACAAAATTGTAGAGATTTTCCGCGATAGAAACGGCAACACAATTTGTGTGAAGGCGCCTGAAAACGCCACCACCTATTACGAATATGATATTCTCGGGAATTTGCTGAAAGTCACACCGCCACTTTCCAGCGCCGGGTCGCATATATCTGAGTTTCAGTACAACACTTTAGGCCAGCTTATTGCCAAAGTTACTCCTGATCTTGATGGTGATTATGACAACGATCCGACTGAAGAAACTTTGTCGAATCCGGATGTACAGTATAAATATGACAGTAATGGTAACCTCCGCTTTGTGCAAGACCCGGTCCGCAATAGTGGCGGCCGCGACCTGTTCTTTTATAAATATGATGCGCTTGACCGGCCAACCACAATGGGAGTTGCTACAGCTGATGCAGACATCCCCTTATGGGCGGATTTGGACCCGGACGTTATTTATGACGGCGGAACCGGCGAGAATTTTGAAAATGAATCGCTGCATGAAGATTACCTACGCCAAAAAAATGTTTACGATACCGAACCAACTTATGGTTCCGGTATTTGGACCGATGCCACCGACCCCGGCGATTTAAATTATTTAAAGGACAGGCTTGTTGCCAATGCTTATTATGACCGAGCTACCGGAAAATGGGGATACACCTATTATTCCTACGATAAGTTTGGCAACCTCGAACAGATGATCCAAGACTTGCCAGGCACCGAGTTGGGTATAAAAACAATCGATTATGCGTACGACCGCCTGGGACGGCAGACAGTTAAAACATATCAAAGCGGTGAAAGTGATGCGTTCTACTACTGGTACGACTATGATGCGGCTGGCCGGTTATATAAGGTATTTGCCAACAAAACCGATGATAAACCCACTGCCAAAACCGTTTCCGAGTACACCTATTGGCCAACCGGTCAGGTTAAATCCATGACCTATGCCAACGGCCACACCATTGATTACACATTTAATGAAAGAGACTGGCTCGATGCCCTTGATATGCCAAACGTCTTTGAGCTTGACCTGGATTTCGATAAAGTCGGAAACATCGACTACATGAGCCAAAAAATTGATTCTGACCGCAATGGCTCCTTAACCAATAACTCAGATTACGGCTATAATTTCGGCTATGATAATTTATACCGTTTGCTCAGTGCCTCTAACACCAACGGCGTACAAACAGATGCCGGCTATAAATACGATCTCAACGGTAATATCCTGGGGCTTAATCGCGGCAGCAGCGGCATACCGGCCACAACCTACAACTATTACAACGGCGGTAGCAGCAATCGCCTGGAATACGTTACACCGGATCAAAGCTCAGGGAATTATGTTTATGATTACAATGGCAGCCTGCTTCGTGATGTTAAAAAGGGCATCACCACCGATATTGCCAACGATTATCGCAATCTGCCCTACAGAATTTGGATTAATACCAACAAGTTTGACATGAGCTACGATGCCGCCGGCAGCCGGGTGATTAAAAAATTTGTGGCACAATAATATACAAAAATATGGAGTGCATCGTCTGTGACGATGCTACATTGACGCAGTCAATGCACTCCAAACGCTGGCATTCCAAGAAATTAAATTAAAATCTTATAGGGAGAAAAACCATGTATTCAACAAAAATAAGAACAATGAGTAAACAGTTAATTCTAATCTTTCTTTTATTAAATTTCACCACCCTATTTGCTCAACGCGCTGAGTTGATTGAAAGACGAACCCTATACAGCAAAACTTATCGCAATTCTGATAATACCCTTTCTACAACCATCAGCGCCGGCCCTGTGCATTTCCGTGATAATAGCGACAAACTGGAAGAAATCGACCGCAATATCCGCCCTTCCGATACGGAATATGACTACGAAGTGACGCAAGGTTTTTACCACGCCTATTTCAACAGCGATTTGTTGTCTGAATTTCCGGTAGCCTTTGAGACCAAAGACGGCGCTGCACTTAAGACAAAACTTGTGGCTATGGCTTACTTGGACGCAAATTCAAAAGATTATAAAATTATTCAAAATGTGCAACCCAGTGAGCCAATTATATCACGAAATGAGGTTTATTACCCGAACGTTTTTGACGGTGTTGATTTAAAGTACATTTATAAGGACTACCGGTTAAAGGAAGAAATCTTTGTAACTCAGACCGCCCGCGATAACCTACCAGACCCGAAGACATTGGGCATGAACAAAAATAACACATCAATTGTTTTCATCACACAATTGGGGCTTGAGGGCACGCCAAACATATATGCCAAAAATGAAAAGATAAAAGATAAGATTTTTGAAGGCTCTGAAAAAATTAATTTTCGCAATCTCAACGGCGACGTTAAATTTTTTCTACCGGTGGACTGGGCTTTTCACGAAGCTGACCGCGACAGCTTCGACACGGGTACAATACTTGAAATCCGTAAGCGCCTTATACACAAGCCGGAAGGCGATTTTCTTTTAGCAGGTGTTAAACTCAAAGACCTGGAAAAAATGCGTTCCGGAACCATTGTATTCGATCCACAAGTTGTATTAGGCGATGCAGCTATTGAGTCTTACGATACCTCGCTTAATTATAAAAATGGCAGTTCTGCTAATGCCACCTGGAATTGGGGCGCCAGAGACCAGTCCAATGTACAAAGATCACATTATGGTTCTTACCATATTTGGAGAACACTGGTTCATTTCGATTTAACTCTGCTGCCGCCAAACGCAACCATAACCCAGGCAGATTTTAAAATGAATTACAAAGCGGTGTGGTCACTCAATATTTATGATATTTACCTGGACCTGCATAAAATGACAGCCGCCTGGAATGAAGGGTCACTGATTGGCGCCGTTGGCGAAGCCAGTTGGAACAAGTGTAAACCAGGCACAAACTGGACAGTAGCGGGTGGTGACTTTGAAGCGACTGCGACAGTAACGGCAACAGTGACCAGCGCCCCAACTTTAGGTACATGGGAAACATGGGATATTACCACTCTGGCTACCGGTTGGTATGCTGATAGTAATAGCAACAACGGATTGGTTGTTAAAACCAGAAATGATGGGGTTTCTCAAAGAACTTATTTTGGATTCCACTCTTCGGAGAGTAGCACAACCAGCGCAAGACCGATATTGGAAATTACTTACAACGAAGCTGCACCATTGAAAACCACATACTACGTCCGCGACGCCTCCGGCCAGGTCATTGCCACCTACGATGATGAGTAATATTTCAAAAGGTAACCTTTTTCAAAAAGGTTACCTTTTATAGTAATGTCATTCTGAGGGCGAAAGACGCGAAGCCTGTTTTAAAGCCAAAACTAAGCGCCCGAAGAATCTTTTAACGAATGCAAAAAGGAAAACAAAAATGAAACCGAAAAATATCTTGAATTTAATATTGTTTCTATTTATACTTTTGCAAATAAACCCTGTTCTTTCAAATCCCGACAACTGGTCTTACTATGTGCACGACCACCAGGGCAACACCCGCGTTGTTCTGGATGATGCCGGTGATATCAAATCCTGGTATGATTACTACCCCTACGGTAAAATCCAACGCGCCAGTGTGGCCGGCAGCGATGCCCGTTTTAAATTTACCGGCAAAGAGTTCGACTCCGAAGACGATTTTGATATGTACTATTTCGGCGCCCGCTACTACGACCCGGAAATTGCGAGTTGGCTGGTTACTGACCCGGCTGACCAATACCACTCGCCGTATTCTTATGTAGGCGGCAACCCTTTAAATTATGTTGACCCGAATGGCGCTTACGCAACTGGCGGTCCGGGTTTAGGAAATCCTGGTTCAGGCGGCGGCTGGAACGTACTACCTCCATCATCAGGTGGTGGGGGATGGAACATTCCATTTTCAATATCTGGTACACCCAATGGTTTCAGCATTGGAATTGCTGGTGGGCCAACAGTTACCGATAATGGGATTCCTGGTTGGGCAAATTCAAATGCTCCGAGGAAATATATTCCACCCTTTATTCACGATGGAATTGTCATTGAGGCTTCTCGCAACGGGGGGCTTTTGAGTCGATTGCTTAATGGCGTGGGAGCTCAGTTTACCCGAATTTATCGTAGCATGCGCCTCCAATATAGAATTCAGGGACAGTACGGCTTTGTGGCAGTAAGGCAATACCAGTTAGCCAATGGTGTGGACTGGGATTTGGCACGAAACACGGCGATTGTGGGAATTAGTTTGCCTGTGGCTCTAATTGGAGGCATTGCCGCTGCTCCGTTTGTAGCGGCTGGTTACACTGAAGCCTCGGCGGCTGTTTTGTTGGGGAGTCAGTATGCGGCTACCTATGGTAATGCATATGGTGGTGCCGCGGCGGATAAGCTTGGGGCGGTCGGAGCAAGGGTGTTACAGGAAGGTAAAGATATCGCCAAATTTGTGCGATACCAGTACCTTAAGAATCCAAGAGTATATAATGAAGCCGGGCGAATTCTTACAGCTTGGAGAGTTGGTGGGGTTGAAGCCCAAACAAAGCTGGGCAAAAAAATACAGTTTGGGGGGGAAGTTGTAAAAGAGATTTGGAAACAGAATTTCTAATTCTAAGTAATCAGTTATTTCGACGAGATGGCGATCCTAAAAGCCCTCTCGTTGATGATTGTTAGAGGGATATAAAAAATGAGATTTGTCCTGTTTTTGATTTTAGAAGCGCATTTATATATAATTTGCATCATTTTAGTAAGTTATGTTATTGAACGTGTGACTGGTTTAAAACTTATAATTGACGCCTTTTTCGACGAAGAAAAAGAAGAAGATATTGCTAATGGCGCAGCTTCATTTAATAGTATTGGTTATTTTACCATTTCTCTTATTGTTTTTCTTTATCATCTATATATTAAAAAGACTGAACTTGGGGCAAATGCTTTTTGGAAATGGTTACTAATAATGCTTCCCCTAACAATAATTTTTCGTATTTTATACTATAGATGGCAGGGGAAAAAATCTCAAAAACAAGATAGTATTGCTGAATAGGGTGAAGTTATTGTAAATTTGCAAAGGATAAAATTTGTTAAAACTTTTGGTGAAGTCGCATATTGTTTTGTTTATTGTCCTGTTCCTTATCTATTTGATAGAAAAACTAACTTTATCTATCAGTTTTGTTGAGAGTTTTACTCGAGAGAAAAAAGATGAAGGCGAACTAAGAGCGACAACTCTGGCTTTTAGTTTTTGCTATTTTATGTTTATGTTGCTCATGTTGCTCATGTTGCTTGTTGATGTCTTTTCTTCAAGTGGTTTGCCAAATAGTTTTCCACTAGCTTTGTGGTTTTATGTTATTTTCGTATTAACAACTTTGTTTTACGTCTGCTATTATAAATTTTACTCTAAGAAATTGACCTAATGTACAAAGTAGATGTTCTATTTTATGTCCAGTCGCTTTTGCACGGTTAAATAACTAAATTCATGGGCCGAATAGCTCTTTGCTGTTCGGCTTTCTTTCTATTATAATAAATCCTGTTCTTTCAAATCCTGACAACTGGTCATACTACGTACACGACCATCAAGGCAACACCCGCGTAGTTCTGGATGACAACGGTGATGTTAAATCCTGGTACGATTACTACCCATACGGCAAAATCCAGCGTGCCAGTGTTGCCGGCAGCGATGCCCGTTTTAAATTTACCGGCAAAGAGTTCGACTCCGAAGACGATTTTGATATGTACTATTTCGGCGCCCGCTACTACGACCCGGAA
>JAJDAE010000095.1 GCA_029262035.1 Candidatus Zhuqueibacterota bacterium | reverse complement strand
AGAATTAACCATTGCTGATATCCACAAAGCCTATCAGGATGGTAGTTACAATAGTCAACAATTGGTGGCAGCATATTTAGCCCGGATTAAGCAGTTTGACGAAAAATTAAATGCGCTTACCACCATCAATCCGGCGGCACTTTCTATTGCAAAAGAGCTTGATGAGGAATATAAAAAAACCGGTCAATTACGCCCGCTCCAAGGTATCCCCATGATCGTCAAAGACAATTTTAATACCAAAGGGCTGCCGACAACAGCGGGAGCGCTTGCACTTAAAGACTTCATTCCTGAAGAAGATGCTTTTATGGTTGATAAGTTGGTAAAAGCCGGTGCGATTATTATAGCCAAATCCAATATGGCAGAATGGGCTTTTAGCGCCAAGCATACTGAAAGTTCTACAGCCGGCACTACCCGCAACCCTTACAATCTCGACCATGTACCGGCAGGTTCGAGCGGAGGAACTGCCGCTGCGGTGGCTGCTAATTTTGCAACCTTTGGACTGGGCACCGACACGGGAAATTCCATTCGTGGGCCTTCTTCGCATTGTTCGCTCGTAGGATTTCGGTCAACTCTGGGTCTAACCAGCAGAAGTGGCATCGTTCCGCTTTATCTTAGAAATGATGTTGCCGGCCCCATGTGCAGAACCGTCGAAGACGCAACAAAGGTGCTGGAAGTTGTAGCCGGCTATGATCCGGAAGACCCGGTAACAGAATATTCTCAGGGTAAAATTGCCGATAATTATCAGCAATTTTTGCAGAAAGATGGACTTAAAGGCGCTCGGATTGGCGTGTTGCGTGAACTGAGCGAGGATGATCCGGACAGCGAAGTAAAAGCTTTGTTCGAGCAGGCGATTGAGGATTTAAAGTCCCTCGGTGCGGAAATCACTGATCCTGCGGACGTTTCTGATTTTTCAAATTTAAGACAGAACCAATGGTGTGCTGATTTCAGAAAAGATGTGGAAGCTTACCTCGCCACCTACGTTAAACGCGACACCATGAAAACGTTGGAAGATATCATCCGAGTGGGCAGCACCTCAGAATACGCAGAAATAAGGTTGAAATATTTTGCTGAAAATAGCGGCAGAAAAGATTCAGACATCAAATGTGGCGACCCTTATTCCGATGTGCATCGAATTGCTTTTCGTGAGGCCATCGAAAAAACGATGGATGACCTAAAACTTGACGCAATAATATATCCCACCTGGAACAATAAACCGGCTAAAATTGATTTGTTTGAGGAGGGCTATAAAGGCGACAATAATCAAATTATAGCGCCCCATACCGGTCAGCCGGGATTTACGGTACCGATGGGTTTTACCAAAGGCAATCTCCCTGCAGGCATTCAGTTTTTAGGGAGAATGTACGACGAATCTACTTTGATTAAACTGGCTTATTCGTATGAGCAGGGGACTAAGCATAGAACGCCGCCAGCATTTAGATAAAAAGTTTTGATATAATAAAAAATAAATACTATGAAAACTTATTGATATATGATGGGAGTTTTTAATTTTCTTCTGCCTACTGAAATCACATTATAGTATGATTTTTAATTAGTTTCTATCCGCTACACTGCCAAAAATAAACGAAATCACATTTTAATGTGATTTTTCATAACTTTTAAATTATGAACAAACTACCTGACTGTAAATGACACACAGAAAAAATCTACTCAAAACCTTTGGCAATATCGACATTTACCTGTTCGACCAAATTCTGAAAGGTCGATTCGATAACGTCACCACAATTTTGGATGCCGGTTGCGGACATGGGCGCAATCTGGTCTATTTTCTACAAAATGGTTTTGATGTTTACGGCATTGATCAGGATGAAAATTCAATCTCCAATATTCAGAATGTCACGCAACAATTGGCGCAGATTCCTATAGACCATTTCTGCGTGGCAGATTTAAGAAAAATTCCACACGACGACTCCCAATTTGATGCGGTTATCAGCAATGCGGTACTTCACTTTGCCGAAGATGAAAAACACTTTGTGCAGATGATTGATGAAATCTGGCGCGTGTTACGTCCGGGAGGATTGTTCTTCTGTCGCCTCGCCAGCAGCATTGGCATTGAATCGCGCATTAAGCAAGTTCCCGGGCGCAGGTATCTTCTACCCGACGGCTCAACCCGATTTTTGGTAGATGAAGAAAACTTGCTGGCTATTTCGGAACGCCTGAACGGCAAGCTCCTGGATCCGATAAAAACCACAAATGTTCAAAATTTGAGATGTATGACAACCTGGTGTCTTGAAAAGGGAGAGTAACCAAAACATCTGAGCTTCAAAAACTAAAGCCAATATTTACATGCGTCAAAAAGTCGTGTGAGTTGCTGCTCATAACATGCAGTTCTACAGGGCCGATGCCGGTTAATGCGCCAATACTAATGCCGAGTCCCCGTTCAAATCGTTTAGTTGAGAAATCAATCTTCCAATTATTAAAAGTATTGCCGGCATTGCCGCGCAACGTCACGAAGATATTTTTAAAAGCCTCGTATTGCAATCCAAGCTGAGCAAATTGTAAATTTCTTCCAACTTTTTCGAATGGCTTCAAACCAAAAAAAGAAACCAATGGCGCATCCTGGTCAAGGTAGAGCGCTTGTCGATTCACGCCGCCAAGTATAAACCCCGCTTCCAACGGTATATCTGCACCCCGCGAAGTACCGGCAAGCACCTGACTGCTCAAGGTCAGTTTTTTAGACAATGGCAGAAAATAACGATAGTCCAGATAATAGCGTCCAAACGTGGCATCGCTGCCCAGACTTTTGCTGGTGATGTCGGCACGTAAATAGGCCTGGATACCTGTAGTTGTAAAATCGTTACGATTGATGGTGTCAATCCAGAGCAAGCCGGTTATTGTTACGAGGCTCAAGCGTGTATCTTCAAATTCCGGTGGTGCAGTATCCGGCAGGCGTTTAAGCAGTTCGGTGCGGAGTCCTGCAAGTCCGGCCAGTTTACTGGAAAACATGGTGCCGAGCAAAGCTTCGGCTGAAAATGCTTTTATGTCAAAACGTGCAACGCGGCTGTTTTCTTCGAAAATATCCAACGAATTGTCATCGTAAGTTGCGCGCAAACTAAGCCCTAAATTACGGTAAAAATCAAACTGCAACCAATACTGGCTGTCAAAACGAATACTGGAACCCATCTTCAAATCAAGGTTGAGTGTGGTATTTTTCACGCCAAGATTATGAAAACGAGAATTGAGTAAAATCGCTGCTTCAGACCGACTGTCATAACGCAGGCCAAATTGAAACGCATCATTCGGTACTTCCACAACTTTCAGTAATAGAACCGACTGATGTTTGTTTTCATGGATTAAATAGCTGACTTTTTTTATAGCTTGCAGTCTTTGCAGGCGGCGTATGGCAGCTTCAATTTCGGAGAAAGAAAAGTTTCCGGGGAATTTCAATCCAAGCTCAGACCTGAGGATCTGCGAAGAAACATCGGTCAGACCCTCAATTTCGATATTATTTACCCGGAATGTGTCCGTATTTATTGCGTTTAATTTTGGCCGGGGTTTGACTTCTACTTTGAGAGAGTCGACGATCTGCTGCAGCTGCGGCATTAGTTTGCGAGCAGCGTGTTCGCCCAAATCAATAATTTCCCGTGCTTTGGCAAAATCGGTAATCAGGTAGTCTGCCAGGTTCGGGAGAATCAACACATCGCTCTTTTGGCGCTGAATGCTGTTAGATTCAAACTGGGCGATCCTGGTGGCCTGGTCAATAATGCCAATCATGGAGTCCAATTCTTCGTCATTCAAAAGTAACTGATTAACATCCACGGCGATAATGATATCCGCGCCCATATCCCGCACTTCCTGTACGGGCACCATACGCTTAAGGCCGCCATCAACCAGACTGCGTCCATCAATACGAACCGGGTGAAAAAAGCCTGGGATAGCCATGGTTGCGCGCAGGGCTTCCGGTAAAAAGCCACTATTGAGGGTAACAATTTCGCCGTTGGCTATATCTACGGCCACACATGCAAAGGGTATGGGGAATTTGCTAAAATCATTGATGCCCTGAACATGAAACGTAAGCCGAATAAGCTGTTCGGTAATTCGCTGGCCATACAAAAACCCGCGTGGGAGTTTGACTCGTTTATTATGAATTGGCAACGTGATAACGTAGCGCTCATTTCTTTGCTTTTGCACAACCGCCAGTCGTTTGCGTTCAAAGCGATCCGAAAACAGCAGGCTCCAATTTGTGTTGACGGCGAAAGAGTCGAGCTGCGTGGCGTTATAACCGCTGGCGTATAAACCACCAATAATACCGCCCATGCTGGTGCCGACAATTGCATCGAGTGGGACGCCAACTTCTTCAAGTACTTTTAGCACGCCAATATGTGCCAGGCCTTTGGCGACGCCACCGCCAAGCGCCAGGCCGACTTTGGGTCTTTCGTTGGCAAGAAGGCTAAAATTGAAGAGGAAAAATAAAAGAAAAAGGATTGATTTTTTTATAGAGCGAGAATTCATTGAACTCTTGGTAGAAGGTGAAATAAGTATTTCATGTGGAAACTCTCAGCCAGATTCTCTTAATACATCCTCCCAGGGAACTGCTGTCTGTTCTCTCAACAGACGCAGGTGAATATGTGCGTAACTTTGAAAAATGAAATTACATTGCCAAACACTAGGAGCACACTTATGTGTTTTTTATCAATCATATTGAGATATTCTCCAAATGGAAGAGGCATATTTTGCTAACTCTTCTTGCCTTATATCTATTGTGTTTGGTGTCCAATCATTGGCCTGTACCTGTCTTGAAAGCTCATATTGACTTGTTTGAAATACCTTTTTCTTCTGACCAAATGAACGTGTTTCACATTCTCTATTCTTATCATCTTCAAGTATAGTATAGTTTCCAATACGGTATACAAGTGATTCGTGTATTGATTGGGGGAATTCATCAATATATTTTTCATTTCCATTTTCAGGCAAAATATGTTCAATTGTCCCGGGATTACTTTCAAAATCATAGTCTGTATGATTTAAATGATTCTCTATGCTGAACAGAATATAACGAACTAACTTTTTGCCTCTTTTGGTGCTGATCGATTTTGAGGAAAAAAGATGCTTGAAATCCTTATCGGTAAGATATAAGGTTTTAACTATATCTGAAATCTGCGAAACATCGGTTACTTCCTTGGTGCTTATTTTTATAGCCGCCTTATTATAAATATCCTCTTTTAAATTGGGATTATACCGAGCAATAACCGTGTACCTGAAAGTTATCACAATGATAAATCTTAGAATTTTTTCAAACTCATTTTCGCTGAAGTTATTATAAGCTGCTATCAATATAGGGTAAGCTTGTTTTTCTTTGAAAAGCGTAAGCTCTTTAATTCTTCTTTTGAGTTCTTTGTTCCCTCCCCAAAAACTGTCTGCATAATTAGAAAAGGCATTGTACAAAAGAGCATTTTCAACTAGTATTTCTAAAAGAGAAATTACTTCAGGAGAAGTTTTGACAGAATTCCGGATTGCTCGAAAAAGATACTCTTGACGTATCAATTTATTTGTTGAGTTCCAATAATGCCGTAAAAAAACAGGGAAATTATCTAACCCTATAACATCAACGATCTTTTTCCATTTTTCTTTTACATGCGGTAAATCAACTTTTGTAGATATTGAAAACAGATAGTTTTTTAATAAATCTGTTACTGTTAACCCTACTCCTCTGGAATTTAAAGTTTCAAAAACAGTATAAGCGCTTAGTTCGTCTTCAACAATGATTTGAATGAACATCAATTTTTCCGCAATAAGCCTATTTAAAAAATTTGTTATTACTTCTCCATTTTGCTCTTCCTTAAAATGAGACGAAATCTTATCAATAAAGAAATTATATGCCTGCCAAATAAGTTTATCCGAATCCTGCAATGTATTTATGTTGGTTGGCGGCCTAAATACTAACAAGTTCGATTGAAAAAAACTGTCGTTATTTTCATTAAGTTTTAATTTTGCAGAATAGGTTAATGAACCAGGATCTTTATCGCCAATGAATTTCTTTTCCAGCAATAAAATTCTTTCATTATTGTTGTCAACATCAATATTCTTGGAGATTAATAGCTTTAATTGATTAATTGTTGCTAAAACAATTAAAGTAAGCGTACAAAATCGCTGTTGTCCATCAATAATGTTAAAGTTTTTATTACCCATATCTTGGAAAACAATAGAGCCCATATAATGCACATTTTCAGTTTTCCCTATCTCTAATATATCATTCCATAAATCTTCCCAATGCTCAGTCTTCCACGAAAAATCTCTTTGATACATTGGAACAGTATAAATCTTTCCGTTTCCGATTACATCACTAAGGCAAACTGTGCTTGTATCCAACAAATTACTAATGGCCATTTTATCATACTCCCTCTTTTCACTTTCTGTAACTTATTTAAAGGACTTCTCCAAAAATAGAAACGAAACAGTAAAATTTCAAGTCAAATATTCACATATTCTGTCTGAAATGCACGACCGAAATTACAATAAATTGCTCGCCAATTCAGCCAGTTCCGAGCGCTCGGTCTTTTCCAAATTAACGTGGGCATAGAGCTTTTGATTTTGCATTTTGGAAATTAAATAACTCAGGCCATTGGACTGACTATCGAGATAGGGGTGGTCGATTTGGAAAATATCGCCGGTAAAGACAATTTTGGTGCCTTCGCCTGCACGGGTTATAATGGTCTTAACTTCGTGTGGCGTCAGGTTTTGCGCCTCATCCACAATGAAATATGACCGCACCAGGCTGCGTCCGCGAATGTAAGCCAGCGGCTCAATGACCAGTTTTTCTTCATCCAACATAGCTTTTATGCGGCTGTGCTTTTGGCTGGTTTCCTCAAACTGACTTTGAATAATACTCAGATTGTCATACAAAGGCTGCATGTACGGTCCAATTTTAGACTGAATATCTCCCGGCAGATAACCAATATCTTTATTGCTTAGGGGCACAATGGGGCGGGCAAGATAAATCTGGCGATATAACTTCTTTTTCTCCAACGCAGTGGCCAGGGCAAGCAAGGTTTTTCCGGTACCGGCTTTACCCGAAATTGTCACCAGCGGAATCTCGGCGTTGGCAAGCGCGTGCATGGCAAACGTTTGTTGGGCATTTCGCGGCGTTATACCGTAGTAGCATATTTTGTCAACGCGTTTGACTTTTTGTTGAAGGGAATCATGGGTTGCCAGGCAAGACCGATTTTCATTTCGTACCACCATGTACTCATTTGGTTTTATTTCCGATTCCCCAAACTCCATTTTCGAAACATCAACCTCGAAAGGTATAGTCAATAGGTTTTCCAATACCTCATCAGAGGCGTGTTCAACAACACGGCTGCCGGTATATAAGGTTGAAACGTCCTGAACATGATCCGATGTATAGTTCTGAGACGGCACACCAACGGACTTGGCTTTCATGCGCAAATTGACATCTTTTGTGACCAAAATCACCGTGCGGGTTTTATCCTCCTTTGCCAGCTGGTAGGCGGTATTCAAAATATGGTGGTCCACTTTTTTCGGCGAAAAATTCAGTTTGAGATCGGGGTGGAATTCCTGCTCCAGTTTTATGGCGATTTTACCTCGGCTTTCAGCAATCGGAATACCACCGTCAAAAATTCGGTCGCCGCTTATGGCATCGAGCGTACGGGCAAATTCACGCGCATGGAAATTCACCATTTCGTTGCCTTTTTTAAACTGGTCTAATTCTTCCAGAACGGTAATGGGGATGATGACATCATTGTCTCCAAATTGATAAACGCAGGAACTGTCATGCAGGATAACGTTGGTATCAAGTACAAATGTTTTTTTCTTTTTGGAGGGCATTTAAATCGTCCTTGTAAATTTAACATCAAAAAAATGTTAGCCTGAATAATTCATTGCCACCAAGACAGTAAGGGGACACAAAGATTTAAAAATAAAAGTGTTATGAAAAATTTTGCGCCATAGTAATTTACTTTTAATTTTCAAAACACCTTCTTTTATAACTTGTTGAATCTTTGTGACTTAGAGTCTTCGTGGCAAAATTCATGAATAATGCAAGTTAGAATATTCTTGCTTACAAATAATCTTACGAAATAAAAAATACTGTATAATTTTTACTTTTTCAAGTAGAAGCCGTTCAACTTATTTAAGTTTTTATACACCTTTGTTAATTCTTTTGTTGTTTGTCATAAAATTCTGATTTAAATTTGATCTCCGTAAGGGGCTTTACGCCGGTACATTGTTTTATTTAAACTATAAGATACCATTTCTGTATAAACATGCGGTAATTGTATTCAGGGAAAAGCACAATGGAAAACATGGTTATTTTAGTTGATAGTGAAGACAACCCGATTGGCACAGAAGAAAAATATAAGGCGCATGTTGAAGGCAAATTGCATCGTGCGTTTTCCGTGTTTATATTTAATTCTGACAACCAAATCCTGTTGCAAAAACGTGCCCTCGATAAATACCATTGCGGTGGCATGTGGACAAATGCCTGCTGCAGCCATCCCGCGCCAAATGAAATTATGAAGGATGCCGCCCAAAGAAGATTAATTGAAGAAATGGGCATTATTTGCAATCTTCAAAAATCTTTCGATTTTATTTACAGAGCACAGTTTTCTAACAGGTTGATTGAATATGAGTTTGACCATGTTTTTATCGGTAAATTTGATGGCTTTGCCAAACCGAACCCGGAAGAAGTGATGGCTTACAAATGGCTTTCAATTTCAGGACTTAAAAAAGAGCTTGAAGAGGAGCCGGAACGTTTCACACCCTGGTTTAAAATCGCCATTCCCAGAGTCCTTGATATTGTCAGCACCCAGTTTAAATTTGAATAAATACAGATAGGAAAGATTAAAATCAAATCATTTTACTTACTTCTATTTTTTTATAGTTTAATCCTAAATTTCAATTGTTCTGAAAAACAACATTCAGTTATCTTTTTTAGTAACAATCATGTAAAAATACTGGGAATTGACAAAAATGAGATTACTTTGAAAGGACAGGCGGCAGATTCCTTGATAAAGATTCTTTTGGAAAAAAGAGTAATGAATTCCGATAGTCTTTGGTTTTCGATTGAACATTTATCGTCGATTTCCATACCTCCTCCTGATGGATATGAAGACATTCCTTTAATTGGTTATGCTATTTCAGTGGGTACCTCCATAAAAAAGAAACAGGAATATATTGAATCTGAACAACCCAATTATAATTCTTTACTATTTCAAAAGAACTACACCAAAACAGTTCAACATATACCCCCACCAAAATCTTGAGAATTTTGGGTTTTAATTAATAGTGACAAAGATAGTCTCTTACTTTACAGCAGCCAATGGTAAAACTCTGACATCAATTTCAAAATCAGGGTATTTTCGCTGGAAATTTAAAAAAGCTAATCAACCCTTCCTGATTTTTAATCTGTCCAATCTCAGCCGATCCCGCTTGTCAAAAAGCCGGTGGGAAGTAAGCCCGATTGCCGCAATAGTACCAAAACCGGTACCCACCACGATGAGGAACATAATCAGAATTTGATATTTTACGGCTTCGGTGGGTGGACTGCTGGCCAGAATCTGTCCGGTCATCATTCCGGGTAAACTCACCAGACCGGCGGCGGCCATGGCATTTAAAATCGGGATCATGCCGGAGCGCATGCTCTCTCGCCGAATATCTGAAATCGCTTCCCGCGCTGTCTGTCCCAGCATCAATCGAGATTCGATGACTTCTTGTTGCTGCCAGGCATTTTGCAAAAGCTGGTTCATTGCCAGTGAAATGCCATTCATTGTATTGCCCAAAAGCATACCTAAAACCGGGATCGCGTATTGCGGATGATACCACGGCTCTGAATTGATGACAACATTCAACGCAAAAACGGTCACCGCAAAAGAAGAAACAAACATGGAGATTACGCCAACTCCGAATCCCCAAAAGCCCTTGAAGTAACGCTTTTGCCGCACCATGACTTCCCGGCCTGCAGCAAAAAGCATGATACTTGAAATGATTGCGATCCAGATAAAAGCGCTGTTGGCGAAAATTGATTTTAACACCAAGCCAATCAACAATAATTGCACACTGGTTCGCAGACCGGCAATAATGATTTGCTTGGATAGACCAAGCTGCATTCGGTGGGTCAAAAGTGCCAACAACAAAACCAAACCGGCGGCAAGACTTAAGTCCAGTGGCGTCAGGGAAATCAGGCTCATTGTATTTTTCCCTCCACCAGTTTTCCTTCTTTAATTTGAAACCAGCGGTCGCCCACGCGTTTGATTTGCCGGGGGTCGTGACTCACCCATACAACCGGTGCTGTGGTTTTCTTGCGGTAATCATTTATCAACTGCTCAACGACTTTGGTGTTTTCGGCATCCAAGTTTGCGGTTGGTTCATCGAGCAGCAAGGCTCCGGGCTGCAGCGCCAATAATCTCACAATTGCCAGACGTTGTTTTTCTCCGGTCGAGAGCCGTTTCACCTGCCAGCCCAGAACCTCTTCACCAAAACCGACTTTTTTCAACATCACAGGATTGGACTTTGAAAAATGTTCGCCGACCGTATCAAACCACCAGTGGCTTTCGGCGGGAAGTAAGCCTACTTTTTGGCGCCATTCATTTGCCGGCATGGTTTGACTTTCTGCCTCGCCAAGAATAACTTCTCCTTCGTGCGGATCCAAATCAGCGATGGCGCGCAGCAAAAGCGTTTTACCTGTACCGGATGCACCCGAAATGCAAACACATTCCCCCGTAGGAACGGTTAAGTCAAATGATTGGCCGTTATGAATGGAAAGGGATTTTAGAGTTAGGTTCATTGTATGGCGTCAGTTAGAAATTCAAGTTATCCAAGTTTAAAAGTTTGTGACCCTCAAAGACGGTGAGAATTTCAATCGTATTTTCTTGTATTCCGTAAACAATTCGATAGCTTTTGACTAACAGTTCTCTGATTTTTGGATTAGAAATTTCGGGGACAATGCGACCTCTTGCAGAATTTTCAAAAATGGAGTCTCCTTTTTTAATCAACAAATTAACGAATTCCTCGGCTCTTGTTTTATTGTCCTTCGCGATAAAATCCTGGATTTCGGCAAGCCGGTTTAAAGCCTCCTGTGTCCAAACAACTGTTACTTTTTTTGCCACTTAGATCGGCGTTCAGCCAATTGTAATCGAACTTGTTCCGTCGTATAAATTTTACCTGAATCAGCGTCTTTCAGGCCACGCTCTACGGATTCAAGAAATTGTTTTTGATGAACCAGGTCATCATATTCAGCAGGAGAAAGAAGTACGCCCGCAGGTCTCCCATTTTGAGTTATCACCAAAGGGTGGCCTGTTGATTGAATACTCTTCAACCATTTTGACACACTTGCTTTGAACTCGCCAAGGGGAATTATATCATTAGATATTTTTATGGATGTCATATTGAGGTCCTTATTTAAAGCTAAATAGAGTACTAAATATAGTTACTATTAAATTTCAATCCAAGATTTTTGTGGCGCTTGGGAGACTGACTTTACCAGGGTTTACTCAAGTATCACTATTTTTGATTTTATCGGCATGTCCTTTAATCCAAATGATTGCTAACCAGGCTATTGGGATAACTGGTAAAATACTCATAGAACTTTTAGAATTGCCATAATCCGATAGTTTTGGAATGGTAATCATCCAATATCCTAATAAGGACATAGTAATAAGCAGTAGAAAAGTGCAAGGCATAGTAGCACGCTTTGAAAAAAATATTTCACCAATCTTATCGAGTTTTTTAATATGTAGTTTAGATTTATCAGCCAAAATCCCACCAACATACGATATACAACATGTTATGATTAACAAAAACATTGCATTGCCCCACAAGAATGATTCAAAGTCAATTTTTAATTTATTTTGAACCAACAATATGCTAATCCAATATTGTATGACTGCGACTGATGTTTCAAAACGAATATTGTCAATTGTCCGTATGTTTACATAAATTGAAATAAGAAAAATTAAGCAAAAAAGAACAACGTTCGTTTTAGAAAAGAACTCTGTTAAATCTATAAAGTTTACATCGTAGACAAAATCAGTGGCAATCCTACAGTATAAAAAAACAGGTAAGAGATGAAACAAACTAAAAAAACAATACCCGACCACTACAAATTTTAAATTTATCTTATCAAACATCTTGAGATTTATTTTTTAAAAACCCCAGTTATCCCAATTCTGAGAATGGGTGCCATTTTCAAAAACGTATTGCGATAATTGCATCTTTCCTTTTTCACCATTTTTATTCTGAAATTCTTTATCTTCTCCAATAAGATCGGTTACGAGAGTGACTACAAAAACCGTATCCTTTTTATAAATAGGATTTATCTGAAATCTGTTTTTATCTATCCATTCATAGTCCGGCAGTTTAGCAAGTGCTGGGACTTCAACACCAGAATTATAATTATGATTTTTTATATAATGCTGAATAGCATCACAAGTAACCTGAGAAATTGAACTCCTGAAAATATCTTGCATTGCTATTTTCTCAGACTCCCTAATTTGATTTTTGGAACTTGGAATAAAATAATAAATATCAATCATGCCCCAGAGTAAATTTACAAGAAATAATCCACTGATATAAATTTTAAGTTTTGAAGTTTTAATAGACACTACATCCCCATGTTTTTTGGATAGGATAAAATTCTTTAAACCATAAAAAAAAAGAGCAGGTGCTAACCAAAAGTAAATGAGAATTGAGCCAATATCCCAAATTTTGTGAGATAGCATGTATTCTGGCTTACTCAGGCTAACAATTTCAATGCCATCACTAATATTATGTCCAACCAACAAAACCCAAGGTTGCCATAAAGAGCTATTGATCGAATAGCCAGGAATAATTTCTATCAAAAAACATGCGATCACAAGCAAAAAGATGAACCCTGTAAAAATGAGCATCGTTTTTACCAGGCCGCTTGGAAAACACTCTGTCTCAGTTATTTTGCTCATAAGTAATTCCATCTATAGTAAGCACACCAGTAAATTGCATTTTACCTTTGCGACCATTATGATTTTTGAAATTAATATTATTCCCACTAAAAAGATTACGTTGGCCGACCAATACAATTGTATCATTTTTAACTTGAGCTGCATAAATCACCAAACTATCTATAGCAGCATCTTTTTGGTACTCAGCTAGTAGCTCCATTGGTTCTTTATGTTCAAAAGCATCTTTTAAAGTAAGAAGAGAATCATTTTGGTAATATTGATACATTGTTCGAAGTAGAACATCGTAAATGTATGATTTCAAAATATCTTTATCGATAGACTGCTTGACAGCTATTAGCGCTGTCTTATGCCAATTCCCCTGATTTTTTTGATGTTGCCATCCGGTAATTAACAACGCGGCAAAAACAATATAGATTAAAATCAGCCTAATTCTGATTTTCTTTGGGAACGGGTGTCTGGTAATATAAATCAAAAAAGTAAATAAAAGAATTCCCGCCAAACTTGACGACACTCCCCCAGCAAACCAATAGTCACTGGTAAAATGATATGCTGTTAAAAAGGAAGTTGAAATAATTAGAGAACCGGAGACAAGCCAAATAAAAAGAATCATTCCTTCTCATTTTTTACGGTGAGACTCTGAACAGGCCAATAGCGCCTTGCGACTTTTTGTAAATACAAACCCAGGTAAGAAAACAGAACCACACCAATTACATCGCACAGGGCGTCAGCCAAACTAAAGGTACGGGTAGGAAAAAAGAGCTGTGTGCCTTCTTCAATAAATGCGAAAGCCAACACCAGCAGTGCACCAACTTGCAGTTCAAAACCAAGCCGGCGTATTTTCTTGAAATTCAGAGCATAGTTGATTAAAAAAGCTAAAAGGCCGTATAAAATAATGTGTCCCAGTTTGTCGCCAAAGGGAATTTGGCTGGCATATTGAATTAAGATGTTTGGCGTTTTGCTGTCGGCATCATAAATTATCTGGCAAATAAAGGAGAAGAAGGCTAAAGGTGTAATGTATCTCATGTTGGTCGAACTCCGAATTTCGTTTTCAGTATATACCGGCAAGCAAGCGATTTTACCAACGATTTATTTAAGTATCGGCTTATTTCAATGGTTGTAAATTAAAAACTTTATTTCTATTATTGCGATGCAACAAAAACAGGTTCTCTTGTATAAAGGTTTAAATCCATTCAGTTACGCTTCATACGACATATTATAATGGCTCTAATACGAATTCTGGAAAGCGGACGTTAAAATTTTAATTAAAGGAAATGATATTGAATACTATTAAATCCCTGTGGACTTTCAGATACGGCAATATTCGATTTCGCTTAATGGACCTAACCTGTATTGGTTATATGGCGCTTATTGGATTTTTGCTTATTTTTTTTCATAAGACAGTAACTTTCTGGCCAAATCATGTTTTAATTCATATAGTTTTTGTTGTCGGAATTTTAGAAATTGTACGGTTGGGGGAAATATATTCCCAAAAGAAAATTTTATGGATACTACGAACGTTTTACCCGCTTGTCATTTTTTTATATGGGTGGGATGAATTAAACTCGTTGGTGCCCATGTTTTATGGCACTTACTGGACAACGGAACATCTGGTTCAGTTGGATAAATTTATTTTTGGAGTTCATCCAACCGTTTGGGTTCAACAATTTTACCGGCCCTGGTTAGATGAATTTATGTGCATTTCTTATACGGCCTATTATGCGTTTTATGCAATAATCCCTCTATATTTTTACCTGTCTAAAAAAAGAGAGGAGCTATTTGCAATTTTCTTTATAGTACTCTTCACTATTTTAAGCAATTTTTTCTTGTTTTATATTTTCCCGGCTACGGGTCCGCAGCGGGTTCTGTCATTGCAGGCACTCCAGATTCAAAGTTTTACCGGCTATTGTTTTTGCGAAATTACTCGGGCTGCTCAGGCCGGGGGCAGTGTTACTGGAGCTGCCTTTCCTTCGTCGCATGTAGCCGCAGCTTTGGCCTGGGTTTTATCTGCGCGACGTTATAACCGGAAACTTGGGTATGCGATATCTCCCATTGCGCTGGGTGTATCCTTGTCTGCGGTTTATCTCGGGCTTCATCACGCAGTGGATGTCATTTTGGGCGCCCTTTGGGCTGTTGCCTGTTATTTTATAGCTGTCAAGTTATTACAAAAAGAAGGGAACACTGATAAAATTTAAATACATTTAATGGTGAATAATTGAAATCAAAGCAAGTTACTTTTATGTTGCGCACCACAAAAATAAATTTTAGAATAGGTTGAGGGTTAGAAAATGTTCAACAGAAAGGAACAACAGAGCGATGAACCGACTTTGCAGAAGCCACTCCGGCTGTGGCCATCGTTGTGGTGCAGTGGCTGGTCAGGTTTGTACTCCCTCTCATTGAACCTGAGGCCAGACCTATCGGGCTCAGGCAAGTTCATAGAACTCGCGCGGTTCCCGGCTATTGAGGGCAAGAGCTGGAACCACCCGGTGCTGGTTGGCGACGTCCTGCTGGTTCGCAACGCCCGGGAGATGGCTGCATTCCGGTTATCCCTAATGCATGATTGACTTTATTAGGTTTTCCCCATTCACCTGTATTTTAGGGAGGAATCTTTCAAAAGCAGAGCCGCCTATTTGACCGACGCGGTTTGAGAAGTTTGGCATGGCTTTGATTACCCTTTAATTTATACCCAGTTTTCAATCTGTAAATCAGGTACTCTCGAAATTTTTTTTGGTTATTGGTAACTAAGGTGCAATTCAGAGATTTTGCATGAGCAGAAATCAATAAATCCATTGCGCCAATGGGTTTGCCGGATTTTTCTAAAAAAGCTCTGATGGAGCCGTAGCATGATGCAGCAAATTCATCGTATGGTAGAATTTCGAGAGCGGCCACAAATTTTGCCAAGGCCAATCTGTTTTGATGTTTCTTTTGGCTTTTTTCAACGCCGTATTGCAGTTCACTTATTGTGATTGAAGAAATACAAATATCAGATAAGTCATATTTTCGTAATTTATCGATGACTTGAACCGGCTTCCTTTTTATAATATAAATGCAAATATTTGTATCCAACATATAAAGCATTTATAATTTTTCCCGGGATTCGACTTCTGGCTGATTTCTTGTTTCCATAAAGTCATCTGAAAACTCATCCAGGCTGCTGACTAAAGTTGCCCATTTATCATCTTTTGGAATAAGCATAACAATATTGTCGAATTTCTTAATATAGACGTCGCTACCCTCAAACCTAAATTCTTTGGGGAGCCGAACCGCCTGGCTTCTGCCATTGTTAAATATTTTTGCAACTTTCATTTTAGTGTTCCTTTGATATATCACGAGATATATATCGGCAAAAGGAAATGCAAGTATATTGTTTTGTTTTGCGTTTTTCTGCGTGAGCCAACTTGACCTTGGCGGTGAACGGAATCAACGATTACTCGCGATGGCTTGAATGAGCCCTCCAAATAAAAAAAGAGCAACGGTGAGTTGCTCTTTTTTAGGAGTTACAAATTGTTTTATTTCCTTTATTTCTTTTCCGTCATCTCAGGCGGTGGTTGCACTAAGGTGCGCTGCTGTGCCGTCATTTTCCAGTCTTCGCCTTCCTTTACAAAAATGGAAGTGAAAACCGCCTTTTCTGCAACCGGTTTGCCGTCAAACTTGTAACTGGTCGCTTCATCATACGTGGCCCAGGCCATGGTCGCATCCCCGGAAACATGAACTTTGATATTGCTAATCGCGATGCTATGCTCTGTGATGTGAGCGGTAAAAAATTGCTTCATATCTTCCAGAGTTAAACGGGCGCCATTGTGCAGGACAATCTTCCAGTCGCTGGTGCAAAGAGACGAGACAGTTTCCCAATCTTGCTTTGCATAAGCCTCGAAGCCCTGTTGCAATCGTTTTTCGATCGCTGCCTCGTCGTGACCATCCACAGCAAAAATGGACGTTGCCATTAACAAGACCAAAAGCAATATATATGGTTTCTTCATTGAAGCCCTCCTTAATAATTAGTAATGAATGTTAAGCATTTAATGATAATATGTTCGAAATGCAAACCATTTCTGATTTGACACTTTGAGGCCAAAACTGCTTAAAGATCAGGCTCCGGTCGCCCTCCACAGGCGTTTGAGATATTTCCGCACTTATTTTCTAACATCTATTATTCACAAACTGGCAAAAATGTGCCTGGCACTTACTCAAAATTGTAAAAGCTATTAAATATTTGCTTATTTGCTAACCTTATAAAAATCTACTAAGTGCCAGGCACATCATTAAAATTTTATGAATAATTCAGGCTATAATACCTGCCATGAAACAAAACCTCCTCGTTGTTGATGACGAAAAAAATATTCGCCGGTCTATTGAAATGATTTGCACCGGTGAAGGTTACGCAGTACAAACTGCCGGTGATACGCTTGAAGCCGAAGCTGTCCTCGCCAAGTCAACCATCGATATTATTTTATTAGACATCTCGATGCCCGGCAAAGATGGGCTGACTTTCCTGAAAGAAATCAAAATCAAATATCCGAATATGTCAGCGATTATGGTTTCCGGTAATGCGACATTGCAGAATGCAGTTGAGTCGATTAAATACGGCGCCTACGACTTTATCGAAAAACCAATCACCAAAGAAAAGCTGCTAATCTCAATTCAAAATGCGTTGAAGAATGAA
>JAJDAE010000094.1 GCA_029262035.1 Candidatus Zhuqueibacterota bacterium | reverse complement strand
GGTTTTAAAGGGTAACCGGTAAACATAATTTGAATCGTGAACCGCATTCATGTTGCCAATTTTTGTATTGAAGGTACTATTATATTTGCCGGCTTGGCCGGTATCAATAATTTTCAATTCAAAAAATTTCTTCTTTTCTTTACCGAACAGGCCATCGGAGTATGGCAATTCTTGTGATGGTTGCAAATTGGTGAGTGCCATTTTAACCGTGACAGTCAAATCGAAATAAGCGATATTTTCAAAATACACTTCGAAAACATCGTTGTTTTCAGTTACTGTCATTTTGACAAAATTGTTGGTGAGCGACTGAGTTTTTCCTGTGAGAGATCCTAATGCTATGAATAGAATGCAGGTTATCAATTTCATTTAGCAATTCTCAAGGTAGAGAGGGGAGGAGGAGAGTTTAACTCTAACTGACTCTCTACCCTCTTCTCTCCACGCTCTTCTTTTCATCAAGTACATTTCCAAATCAATTCCAAACTCCGGAGAATCATCATTCGAAAATCGAAGACATTTATCAGGTTCGGAGGTAAGAAGCGCCGTTAACATCTACAATGCAGCCGGTAAGAAATTCAGAGCCTTCGGAAGCTAGAAAAAGGGCGGTTCGGGCGACTTCCTCGGGTTTGGCAACGCGGCCCAAGGGACTTTGATTGCGAACATCCAGACCGTTCGGGCCGTTTAAAATTGGCGCGACGCGTTCCGTATCTACAAATCCCGGTGCCACTGCGTAGACAAAAATGTTATCCGTGGCGAGTGCCTTTGCCAGGGATTGACTCATGGCATTTAAGCCTGCTTTGGAAGCGCCGTAAGCGGGTGCGTCCGGTTCGCCGCGAAAGGCGCCCCGGGATGTTATGTTAACTATTTTCCCGCCGCCTTGTTTTTTCATGTATTCTATAGCTGCAAAGGACAGATACGCAGGGCCGAGTAAATTAATGGAAATCGTACGCTGCCAGGCTTTTTGCCATTCTTCAAAGTTTAGCAATTTGGGGGGATGAAGTTCAAAAACGCCGGCATTGTTGACCAGAATATCAATTCGACCGGCTTTTTCGATTATGGTTTCGATGATCTGTTTTGCTTCAGCGGGATTACTGACATCACCCTGAACTAAAAAGTGATTTTTTTGTGAAAGTGAAGAAAGGGTAGCGTTCGCTGCTTTTTTATTACCGGAATAATGCACGGCAACAATGGCGTTCGCTTTAGAAAATTTTATGGCGATAGCTCTGCCTATGCCGCCGGATGCGCCGGTAACCAAAACGATTTTGTTTTTGACGTTTATCATTATTGGCTTAATTACGTATCTTCACCAATTGGTTAGAGTTTTTCCGATGAAACCCCGACGAGCATGAGATCCGCGCCCTATTTATAGTCTAAACCTCGCCGAGTTTTTCCTTTTTCTTCAAGACTGCCCGTTTATTGCTGTCCATTTCCATCTTGCGAAGCCGAACGTTTTTCGGTGTTATCTCGACAAGTTCATCTTCCGCCAAAAATTCAATGGATTGGTCCAGGGATAGTTTTCTGGGCGGCCGCAGAGTAACAGTAGTGTCCGAGGTAGAACTACGCATATTGGTTAGCTTTTTTTCCCGGGTGATGTTTACGTCCATGTCGCCGTTACGGTTTCTTTCACCAATGACCTGCCCGGTGTAAACTTCTGCGCCCACGTCAATAATCAGCTCACCTCTGTCTTCCATGGAAAGGCTGGCATAAGCTGTAACTCTGCCCGCACGATCTGCAACCAAGGCGCCCTTCATTCTCTGCGGAATTGGTCCAAACCATTTGTCATAACCATCGAAAAGAGTGTTCATTACGCCGGAACCTTTGGTGTCGGTGAGGAACTGAGTTCTGAAACCAATCAGTCCGCGAGACGGGATGCGAAAATCCAGGTTCACCCGGCCGCTGCCGTGATTGGACATATGCATCATCCGGCCTTTTCGTGTAGAGAGCTTTTCAGTAATAGTACCCATGAACTCTTCGGGGATATCTATAAATAACTTTTCAACCGGCTCAAGGATATGGCCGTCCTCTTCATGAGTTATAACGCGGGGTTTGGAGACCATCAGTTCATACCCTTCGCGGCGCATGGTTTCAATCAGTATGGCCATTTGTAACTCACCGCGACCACAAACTTCAAAAGCATCTGCTCTGTCCGTTGGTTTGATTTTCAAGGCAACATTGCTCAGCGTCTCACGTTCGAGTCTTTCACTGATATGCCGTGAAGTTAGAAACTTTCCCTCTTTGCCGGCAAAGGGGCTGTTATTAACGTAAAATAGCATCGAAACGGTTGGTTCATCGATCTGTATTCTGGACAGAGGTTTTGGATCTTCCTGGGAAGAAATTGAGTCGCCGATACGTACGCCTTGCAATCCCGCCAACGCGATTATATCACCGGCCCAGACTTGCTCCACCGGTTTTCTTTTCAATCCCTCAAAAGTGTATAGCGCAGAGAATTTCACATTGGGGCGAATCTTGTTTTCTTCACACAAGCTGTAGTTTTGATTCATTTTTAACGTGCCGTTTTGTAAGCGGCCAACAGATATTTGCCCAACGTAAGAATCATAGTCCAGATTGGTTACCAAAAATTGCGGCGTGGCCTCGTCATCAGCTTCCGGCCCGGGAATATATGAAATGATTGTTTCAAACAATGGGCGCAAGTCTGCAGAATCGTCGCCAAGTTTTTTGTGGGCAACACCTTCTTTGGCAATGGTGTACAAAATCGGAAAATCAATCTGTTCTTCATCGGCTTCCAAATCAATGAATAAATCATAAACTTCGTTGATAACTTCATCAATACGGGTGTCGTTACGGTCAATTTTGTTGATAACTAAAATAATCGGCAGAGATTTATCCAGCGCTTTTTTCACTACAAAACGCGTTTGTGGTAACGGGCCTTCGCTGGCATCTACCAGAAGGAGGGCGCCATCAACAAGGTTTAAGCTGCGCTCCACTTCACCGCCAAAGTCGGCATGGCCGGGTGTATCTATGATGTTAATTTTGGTTTCGTTATAGAAGATTGCTGTATTTTTTGCAGTAATTGTAATACCGCGTTCACGCTCTAAATCCATGGAATCCATCACTCGTTCTGCAACTTCCTGGTTGGCTCTAAAAGTACCACTTTGTTTTAACAGGCCGTCCACGAGTGTGGTTTTACCATGATCAACATGGGCAATAATAGCGATATTACGTATTGTATCTTTTCTCATATTTCCCTAACTTTAGTGCTTTTAAATAATAAATATTTGAACAGTGAATATAGTAATTATTTTTCCGCAAACAAGTTAAATTATGACTCAATTTTATTACAAGTTATAATGTTTTAATAGAGTGATTGCGGAAATTTTATGGGTAATGGGAGAGCAAAGAGAGAGTCTTACTTTTTCTCCTTAATAGTTGGAACCAAAACCAATAATGCGAATTTAAGATTCGTGAATATTGCGATTCTTTAACCAATTGAAATTTAATAAGGAGTGTGGAAATGCGGAATGGAACCTTTTTTCTTATTTTAATGATGTTACTTACAGTTTTTTCGGCTTGCGAAAAGAGTTACGAAATCAAGAAGGGGAGTGATTTCTATTTTCTGGCTAAGGCTTTGACGATAAAATTTAAAGCTTTGCATCCGGATTCAAACTTTGTAATAGCAAGGTCAAAAAGTCATGAAGTGACTGCCAACGAACTTCTTCATATAGTTCAAGATAATGAAGGGCTAAAATTGCAACTTTGGCGCAATCATACGCCGGTTCAAATCAAGAAAAATACCCACTTAAGAGCAGAGGCGTTAATTGTAAAAAAAGAATTGCTGCAGAGAGCCGATGGTCTGAATATTTCTGCAACGAATACTGAGGTTGACAGTGCTTATAAGGCAGAGTACGAAAATATTGATATAAGCGAAGAAGAGTACCTTGAGGAGCTTAAAAAGAAATTGATTAATCTTGAGGTCGTTAAGGCGGGGCTGTTGGATAGAATCAGAATTGCAAAATATTTGGATATTATCCTTGCGGATGAAGTCAAAGTTACTGAGGAAGAGTTACAGCTGGCTTATCAAAAAAGCAGAAATATATCATTTCGCCATATTTTACTCGGTACCGAAGGGAAAAACGCCCGTGGAAAAAGTAAGATAAAAAGGAGATTAGCAGGAATTTTGAAGAAGATAAAAAAAGGCGCTGATTTTTCGGATATGGCTAAAAAGTACACGCAGGATGCAGCATCTTCCAGTACGGGCGGGCTGTATCAGGATAGATTTTATGGTGCCCTTGATTCGGCTTTTGCTGTGGCGGCATTTGCAACACCCGTTGGAGAAGTTAGCGATATCTTCGAGAGTTCTTATGGCTACCATATCATTAAAGTGATTGACCATAAAAATGGAAAAGAGACCATTGAAGAAGCTACTCCCAAACTTCTGCAAGGATTAAGAAGCATAAAACGGAGTACTGCTTCGGTCAATTTTCTTGAGAAGTTTAAGAAAGAGATTGGTTTTGAGCTTTTGAAATAAGCAGGGTTATTGGAGACGAGGTGCCTTGGGGTTAATTTTCAGTAAAACTGGATTCCAGTTCTGAAATAAGTTTGATTAAATAATGAACGTCGTTGTACTGACCAAAAAGCTGAATAAAGGTTTTATAACCTGAGTAAAGTTCGTCGGTATGGACACGGATAAAGTTCACAACGTTAAAGTTACCTTCGATTTCCAATAGTTTTATTTTCTGTCGCATTTTCACGCTCGCATTAGTTACTTCTTTTGCTTCCACATTTGTTATCGACAGGTTTTAAATCTTATGAACCTTTTCTGGATAATATTCAAAAAGTTTAGATCTTTTAATGTTTGGAAAATGAAGAAGGAGCTGGGAGACGTGTATAGGCTGTGTATACTAAAACCGGTAGCTTTTTAAGACCTTAATCAGCTTAAAAACATCTGCTTCATTATTATATATATGCGGCGCTATTCTCATGGAGTTGCCGCGAATACTGACAATGATATTTTCCCCGGCTAATTTTTCGGCGATGCCTTCCGGCAACTTTTCGGGAAACCGAACGCCCAGCATGTGTGCCGCTCGTTGATTCGGAGGCGGCACTGCCAAGCCAATCTCCTGCACTTTTTCGGAAATGCTATCAGTTATTTGTTTGATTGTCCCGTAAATATTTTCAACTTTCCAGTTCAGAATTAATTCCAAAGCCGCGATCGCGACCGGCAGTAAAGCAAAATTTGCGCGCTCGCCTACATCGAAACGCCGTGCTCCCGGTTGGAAATTTTCTTCATAACTCACCAAGCCTGAGAAAATCTCACTTCCGGCGCGATTTTGCCAATTGTGCTCGATTGGTTTGCCTTCGTGGTACTCGGGACTGGCATAAAGGTAGGCAATGCTGTACGGTCCAAGCAACCATTTATAGGCTGAACAAACCATGAAACCAGGCTGTATCTCTTTAACGGAAAACGGTAAGGCGCCAAGCGATTGTGTGACATCCAAAATCAGCTTTGCGCCATACTCCCGGCATTCTTTGCTGATTTCCTGAAGTCGAATAAGACTGCCATCGGTCCAGTGGACATTGGGCACCGCAACAATTTTTGTTTTTTCTCCAATGGCCTCTAATATTGCAGACGTCCAATCCTGAGACTGTTGGCGGGAGACGGTTATTAGGTTTGCACCTTGTGTTTTTACCGCTTCGACCCATTGGTAGTAATTTGACGGAAACTGCTCGTCCAGAACGACAATTTCATCATTCTTCTGCAGAGCAATATTATTGGCGGCAACGGCAATGCCGTAACTTGCAGAGGGAATTAGCGCAACATCATCGGCGGCCGCATCGATAAGCTTTGCAAAGAGCGCTCGCAAATGTTCGCCATCTTTAAAAAAGTCAATGGGTTTTACTTCCCAGGGTTTTGACTTTCGTCTCACCCCGTCAAATCCGGCTTCCATAACTAAACTTGCCAAAGGTGACATGTAGGCGCAGTTTAGGTAAGTAATTTCATCGGGGATGTTAAAAAAATCTTTTTGACAAGGGATAGGTGAAAATGTCATTTTAGCCCAGTTTGTTAATGAAAATGGTATGTGCCATTGATTAATTGTATATAACAAAGGAGTGTTGGGTTGATGGGGTAATGCCAAATAAATTTTAAAAACCCAGCATTCTTTCACCGCGTATGGGCTCGTAGTTCAGCCTTCAGGCTGCCTCAGATGATCGCTAACAGCAAGCTAAAGCTTGTACTACGAACCTAACTGCATTACTCATCAGTCCAATCATCCAACAATCCATGTTCTAATTTTTAGAATTCCAATAGACTAATTGTGGTTTGATCTGTGATTTATGAATTAAACCTGTTAGTCTCTGAAGTTAGTGAACTGAAGTGCAATTTCCAGGTCTGCTTCTTTCATCATTTGTATGACTTCCTGCAAGAGATCTCTTTTCTTGCCGGTTACCCGCAGTTGTTCACCCTGGATGGCAGCTTGCACTTTAAGCTTTTTATCCTTGATCATTTTTACCAGTTTTTTGGCCATATCAGTTTCAATACCTTGTTGAATTTTGGCGACCTGCCGGGTGCCTTTCCCAAAGACTTCGGGTTTTTCCAGAGAAACTGCTTTTAAGCTGATGCTGCGTTTCGTTAGTTTCGCATACAGAATATCCAGCATTTGCTTAATTTGGAATTCGCTGTCGCCATGCAGCGTAATGTCGCTTTCACTTTGTTCGAACTTGGCGCTTGTGTTTTTAAAGTCAAAGCGAGTGGAAATTTCGCGTTTGGCCTGGTCAACTGCATTGGTTATTTCCTGCATATTGACTTCAGAAACAATATCAAATGAGGGCATTTAATTTACTCCTTTGTTTGTTAACGTGAATTGTTCATAGATTTTTTGAGTTGCATTTTTAAAAGTAGTCAGTAAAGATAAGAGCGAGGAGAGGCAGGAAATAAAGAATTTTAGCCTTTACTCTCCACGCTCTACGCTTTCACCTTTTCAACGATCTTAGGTAGCTCTGTGATATCCGTTAGCTGATAATCCGGTTTTGTTTGCCAACCGTTTATCAATTCTCCATTTTGGTGGTGAATTGCTACGCTGACGACTGCGATATCAGCGCCATTTTGCCGGAATTTCCGGTGTGCGTTTTGGGCGCACAAAATATCGGTTTCCAAATCACCAATGAAAAAGACGGTGCCCGGTTTGTTGTCCGTTAACGCCTTAATTGAAAGAAATAATCCAAACGGCGATGGTTTTTGATTGGCAAATGTTACCTCTTCATAGCCAATAATGGAATCAAAAAACTGTGACATGCCGTTTTCTTCAAGTGTCTCCTGGATATTCTTTTTTGAGTTTTGGGAAAAAATACCCTGTGGAAATCCATTGAGAGAGGATAGAGTTTCCTCAACACCGGCATATACCGGGCAAGGGGTTGTGTCTTCAGTTTGATATTTAGTCCAAAGCCGCCCGGCCTGATCGGTTTGGGTTTCATTGAGCACATACTCGTTTTGATACATTTCGCGCCAATTCAAAGCCCGGAAATTTGCTTGCTCATAATTTGAGAGGGAGGTTAGTGCCGGAAAACTCAATGGATCTTTACCGGTTATTTCACGAATAATTATTTTTGTAACTACCAGGTTTTTGTGCATTGTATCGACTAAAGTCCCGTCATAGTCCCACAAAACCGCAGTAACTCCGTTTGCTGTCATAAAAGGTATTTTCCCGGATTATCCAAAGAGTTCTGAAACTGATTGAAAAACTTCCCTACGTGCAATCCGTCCATAAGTGCATGATGTACTTCAACGGAAACAGGCATTTTTACAACTTTGCCTTCAGTAAAATATTTACCAAAAACTATTTTTGGGATGCTTGTACCTTTTACAGAACTTACCGCGTGGGTGAAGCTGGTAAAAGAGACCCACGGAATGATCGAATAATAAATTAAGTCACTACGCTCCTCCTGCGTATTTAACTTTCCGCTACGTGAGAGTGATAATATAGTACTGGCGTTATTTGAGAATTCTTTAAAAGAATCAAAATAGTCGAAATAGCAATAACTGAAAGTTTCATCGTCATTCAGCACAGTTGAGCCGCCGCTGATAACCGGATGAATGCGTACTTTTTCACCATCGAGCCGGTAACGAAACTCTACAATTTTATTTGCTGTTTTTAAGGATAAAAATAAGCTGGTCTGGAAGAATGATAAACTGTTTTTTTTGCCGAAACTGAGAAGTTCAGTTACATCAATATTCGCGCAGATATTAAAAAACGGATTTTCATAATTCTTGAAAAAATCGAAAATATGTTTTCTGTTCCAGGTTTGAAGATCCAAATCGCTTATTTTGGGCATGTAGAAATATATCAATAATCGTTTAATTTGCAACTGTTTTGGTAATGTGCAAATTTTAACCTTGCGAAGGTTTTAAACCTTCGCAAGGTTACGTATCGCTTTGACGAAAACTCGTGGTTTGTCCAAAGAAACATAACTACAATTCTTGTCATTCAGGCGGCCTGTCCTGAGCCGTAGCGACCATTTTCCAATTGCATATTAATTTGCCTTAACCTATATTTTACAATAAAATAATCGGAGGCAATCCGGATTTTACGTCTTTGCCGCTTGTTTACAATTGTCCCCTTTCATTTACCCGGTTTTTTAATGTTTTGAATTCAGAAAATCAGTCATAAAAGTGTCATCTATAAAACCAAAAACACCACAATTAAACAGAAAACGTTTTGGAGGTTATTCTGATTGACGCTTTGTGTTATTTGGCTCTTTTTGTTGGAGTAGGTCTGAATGATTTTTATGATGTATAAGTGCGTTATCACGTTTCGACTTCGCTCAATGTGACAGGTTGATGTAAATTTAAAAGAAGTGTCAGAGTGAGCCCAAATTGTTGTCAGTCTGAGCGGAGTCGTTGTCAGTCTGAGCGGAGTCGAAGACCGTCTGAGCCTTTCGATGTAACTCAAGATAAACTCCGTCGAAGACCGTTTTGTGGGGTTTTGTAACTTGATTTGCTCATCCTGCTCTTAACTCCACCTGACAACTTCTTAAACCTGATGGGGTTATCTGATAACGCATGATTATATTCAAAAAGAGTAAAGGTTTAAAGAAATGATTAAAAAAATCGTGGTAACTGCTTTAATTTTTCAATTCGCTGGCTGTTCATCCACCAATAAACTGTTAAATACCGCGCCGAAAATAAATATTTCCGAGTATTCTGATTCCACTTACTATGAAGTTGGCGGCGTAACTTTCGATAGTGTTTTAGCGGATATTGGAAGGAATTGTCCTGTTATTGGTGCCAAAAAGGTAGTTGCTAAGACCAGGTTTAATTATACATACAATTTCAGAACAAAAGGCCGCTTTGGCTCGGGCGCAGGTCAAAAAATCGCACAGGTAAATATCTCAATGTATTTTAATTTCACTTTTCCGCGGTGGCTTGATTATGATACCAGCTCCGAGAAGATGCGTTCGCAATGGGATAGTTATTTGGAACGGCTAAAAATGCACGAAACAACGCATATGGAAATTTACCAAAACGCATTTTACGATCTGGACGCTGAGATTTATGATATGTGGGCAGAGACAGCCGAAAGTGTCGAGAGACAATTAAAAGCGCTACTCGATGAAAAATTGAATTTGGCCGCTCATTTAAATGAAGAATTCCACAATCGGGATATATTATTGAATAATTTTAACTATCTTCTGTTTAACTCGATAGAGTGAATTTTGTATTTTTTATGAATCCTTCTCTTCTTGCCCATAAACCCCATCCACCAACTCCTTAAACCAAACCGGTTTCTCCAATAAAACATAAATTAAAAGAATGCCGGTAAACGGAATCGGGATAAACATATCCAGAATGGTGAGGATGATTAAATACAGAAAAAGGTTGTTGGTTGATTTCATTGGTTTCCCTATTTTGTATATTCAAAAAGAATTTTACATACAATCAGTAATTTGAAATCTGATAAAATCAAAACTATTTGTCAAGGGAATAAGTCATGACTAATTTTTTAAGACATCTACTCGCCACCATTGCCTATCGTTTTCAAACAAGCATCAAACATGCCAATGAGTCATTTGTCAGCCTGCAAGTTGACCAGGGTGTGCGGCCACCGGTAGAGCTATTGCACCACATGGTTATGGTGCTGGAGTATGGCAAAACCATGCTCACAAAACAGGAAATGGTCAAGGACGATTTAAGCAACTGGGTTGAGCAAGTAGCGCTATTTCATATAAAGTTAACGGAGTTGGATAATCTGCTGCAGGAAACCGAACCTGATGAAACCATTGCGTTGAAGTTGGTGCAAGGCCCGCTGACTGATGTGCTAACCCATATCGGTCAATTGGCTATGTTGAGCCGGATGGATGGTTCACCAATTGAGGGGGAAAGTTTTATAGCCGCTGATATAAAAATTGGCCGGGTTGGTCTTAACCAAAACCTGGCAAAAAATGTCGAAAATTAATAACCAACCTGTCATACAGGAGGAATCCTTTTCGCCTAACAGGCTGATAGGTAAGATAATGAACCAAGGTAACTCTACGTTTACATCATTATCAGTCCCGGGAAAACAGTACTTTACACCGGCCTTACCAATAACCTCAAGACTCGCCTCAAAAAAGATTCCACCTGAATGACACACTGTGTTTTTTTAATGAAGTCAGATATTTTTCCCTTGCATATTTGCTGGTGAATCTCTTTATTCCAATCGGTAAAAGCATTCACAAAAAAAACCTCAAATGCATCAAACTGAAATTGAAAAAAGAAAATTTCCTCGTTTGGATACGTCCGGTTCCAGTGATTGGATTATCCGAATTTATGGCACCCGAAAGAGGCCGGTTGAGGGGGATATTCTTAATCTAAGTTTGGGAGGCGTTGCCTTTGTGGGGCCGTGGGAAAAAGTGGCACGCACGATTAAAGGCTATGCAACTAAAGTTGAAATAGTAATGCCAAACGGCAAGATAGTTGAGGTGAATTCAACGCTCCATCGCGTACGGCCGAAAAAACAAAGTGACTGTTATGTTTGTGTTATGCTTTTTTCCGATTTAAGCGGAGATAGCATTCGATATTTAAAAAATTATATGCCTAATTAGTTCCATCGGGAAAGTGCCTTCTTTAGTCATTCCCGCACGAAAAATGAATGGATTCCCGATGAAACTTGTCCTCGAATACTTAAATCGGGGAACATTCGGGAATGACGATTACGGATGGACACGAATTAAATGCACCAACATTTAGAAGTGACTAAATTCAAAATGCTAATAATAATTTCAACGCAGTTATTTTAGACATTTTTTAATTTCTTGTATGAACAGGAGGACGAATGGATCGTTTGGTTATTAATGATCTTGAATTGAATGACAAGCGGGTTTTAATGCGCGTGGATTTTAATGTGCCGATTACCGACGGAAAAGTAACTGAAGACACCCGGATTCAAGCAGCGGTTAAATCCATAAAAAAAGTTATTGTAGATGGCGGTAAGTTGATTTTAATGTCGCATCTTGGGCGGCCAAAAGGCGAGCCCAACCAGACTTTCAGTCTGAAGCCTGCGGCAAAACGACTTTCTGAGATTTTAGGCAAAGAAGTTAAAATGGCCGGTGATTGTGTTGGCTCTGAAGTTGAAAGTATGGTCAACGCCCTGAACCCGGGCGATGTTTTATTGTTGGAGAATACCCGGTTTCATAAAGAAGAAACCGCAAATGATGGAGAGTTCTCTAGTCAGCTTGCAGCTTTCGGCGACGTTTTCATTAACGATGCTTTTGGTACAGCACATCGTGCCCACGCTTCCACGGTTGGCGTAACCAAAACGATAAAAGAATGTGCTGCGGGTTATCTTTTACAGGCTGAACTGGAGAACCTGAACAAATTACAGGAGGCACCGGAAAAGCCCTTTGTCGCAATCCTTGGCGGCGCTAAAGTGAGCGATAAAATTAAAGTGATTCAAAACTTGGTGACTAAGGTCTCCTCTATTTTAGTCGGTGGTGGCATGGCTTATACTTTTCTGAAAGCGCAGAAAATCGAAATCGGCAATTCTTTATTAGACGATGAACATTTGTCACTCGCGCATAATACCTTAGTTGTGGCAGATAATCCACATCCACATAAAAAGTTTGATTTTATTTTACCGAGCGATCATACGGTTGCAAGCAAGTCAAATATGGCTGAATTTAAAATGAACGATTCGGTTTCAATCGCTGATGATTGGATGGGGGTTGATATCGGCTCTAAAACCATAGCTGCTTTTAAAGAAAAAATTCTCAATGCAAAAACCGTTTTATGGAACGGCCCGATGGGGATTTTTGAAAATGACAATTTTGCTAAAGGCACCATGGAAATTGCAAATGCGGTTGCAGAGGCTACGGCAAAAGGGGCGTTCACTGTGGTTGGTGGCGGTGATTCTGTTGCGGCCATTGAAAAGGCAGGAATTCGAGACAAAATTTCGCATGTATCAACCGGTGGTGGCGCTTCATTAGAATTTATGGGTGGGGCTGATTTGCCCGGTATTATGGCACTTACTAAAGCGAAAAAGAAGGCTTGATAATATTTCTTGACGTCGAGAAACTCCCGTAAATTTGATAGCGCTAAGTTTGATGAAGATTATGTCTTTGTACCTTTGGAAGGCTGGATTTTTCCTGTCTTGTTGAAGAATTGAAAGCGGCTTTATGCCGCTTTTTTTATTAAGGTTACGCCACCTACAAAAATTATGCCATGTGAATGATTTGTCCCTTGACAATCAAATGCAATTATTCTATATTAGCACTTGTTTTAGCAGACTAAAGGGATTCTGAATGTCAATATCGGTTGAGCAGGTTGAACAAATAGCACGGTTGGCAAAACTTGAGTTCTCTGACGATGAGAAGTTAGAAATGGCTGACCAACTTGCCAAAATCGTTGAGTATGTGGAAAAGCTTAATGAGATCAATACCGACAACATTCAACCAACCTATCATGTTGTTGACATCAACAACGTTTTTCGCGAAGATAAAACGGCGGATTCGTTGTCCCAGGAAGAAGTTTTGAAAAATGCTCCAAAAAGTAAATTAGGTTATTTTAGTGTGCCGAAAGTTATTGATAAATAAATTAGTGTGGTGCTGTGGCTGTTAATCAAGATACAAAATTTATTTTTATTACGGGTGGTGTGGTATCATCACTGGGAAAAGGAATTGCTTCTGCTTCCATAGGGTTGCTTTTAAAATCCCGGGGACTTAAGGTCACGATTCTAAAATTAGATCCTTATTTAAATGTGGATCCGGGTACGCTAAGTCCTTACCAACATGGGGAGGTTTTTGTTACTGATGATGGTGCAGAAACCGATCTTGATTTGGGTCACTATGAACGATTTATCGACGAGAATCTGACCTGCAAGAACAATACAACTACGGGGCAGATTTATTACTCTGTGATAAAGAAGGAGCGGCGAGGAGACTATCTTGGCAAAACGGTCCAGGTTATTCCTCACGTAACGGATGAAATAAAATATCGAATCAGGTCGGCCGGTAGTGAAGATGTGATTTATGATGTTATTATTGCAGAAGTTGGCGGCACAATTGGGGATATAGAAAGCCTGCCTTTTCTCGAAGCTATCCGGCAGTTATGTCTGGAGGCCGGTCGTGAAAACACCCTAAATATACATTTGACACTTGTCCCCTATATAAAAGCTGCCGGTGAGTTTAAAACGAAGCCTACTCAACATTCAGTGATGCGTTTGCGTGAAATTGGTATTCAAGCGGATATTTTGCTGTGCCGCTGTGAAAACAAAATTGAAGATGAACTGAAGAATAAGATAGGTCTGTTTTGTAATGTCCCCCAGGATGCAGTTATCGAAGCAACTGATGTTGAAACTATTTATGAGGTACCGCTTTTGTTTGAGGAAGGTGGTCTTGGTGAATTGATCGCTCAAAAATTAAACCTAAAGGCAGCCCCTCCTGATTTACGAAAGTGGAGAGACTTTGTTGATAATGTAAAGAATCCTGAAAAAGATGTCACCATCGCAATTTGCGGGAAATACGTCGAGTTGAAGGATTCATATAAGAGTATTATTGAATCTTTCATTCATGCAGGTTCTGGTTGCCGTGCCCGTGTTAAACTGAAATGGATTGATTCTGTAGAGATTGAAACCAACGGAGTTGGTGATGTATTTGATGATGTTGATGGGATATTAATTCCCGGTGGATTTGGCAACCGGGGCATTGAGGGGAAAATTGAAACAGCTAAATTTGCCAGAGAAAACAAAATTCCATTTTTCGGGATTTGCCTGGGAATGCAATGTGCAATTATTGATTTTGCCCGGAATGTTTGCAAAATGGAAAATGCACACGGCTCGGAGTTTTCATCACAAACCAAGTTCCCGGTAATCGATATTATGGAAGAACAAAAGAATCTATCCAACCTTGGCGGAACCATGCGTTTGGGACTTTATAAGTGCGATATCACATCCGGGACTAAAATTCATGCGATCTATGGTCAGACTCAAATAAACGAGAGACATCGTCATCGTTATGAAGTGAATAATTTATACTTGAAGGATTTTGCCAAGTCGGGTCTGATCGCAACCGGCATTAACCCGGATACCAATTTGGTTGAAACAGTTGAATTAACAGGACATCCCTGGTTTATTGGGGTACAATTTCACCCTGAACTGAAATCGAGGGTCTTAGAGCCACACCCGCTATTTTACAATTTTATTAAGGCGTCGTTAAAACATCAGGAAGACAGGCTCGCTTAAAATTTAAAGGATTATATTTTTGGGCAGAACGTTAATACAAAAAAGTACAGATGTTATACATCGCGACTCTACGCTTTGTTTTATTTCACATTTAATAATTTCCGTTTTTTTATGCGTCGGCTGTGCAGCAGACCATGATGTTGCATCAAATCAGCAGGATGTGTTCGATGAGGCCGACCAAATCAGTTATAATGCAAAGTTGATTTCAACTGTTCGCGGAAAGCTATCCTCAGTGATTACCTATAAACGAATGGAGCGATTTTCCAATAAAAAATATGTTTATTTCTATGACGGTGTTGAAATTAGTTTGTACGAAGAGGGAGTTTTCATTTCAAAAATAAAGTCAGATAGCGCTGAAGTGGATGAGCGCAGTGAATTAATGATTTTTAATGGAAATGTAAGTGTGAAATCCGAAGATGGTATTTCGTTAACAACAACTAAATTAGAATGGCAGGAAGATGAAGCCAAAGTAACTTCCGATGCCTTTGTCACTGTAATTACAACCAAGAACGATACCATTAACGGCGCAGGGTTTGAATCTGAGAAGTCTTTTAAAAAATGGCTGATTCATAAACCCTACGGCGTAACTCAGACCAAATTGGATCTAGGCGTTAGTAAGCAGCAAAAATGAAGTTCTTTGTTATAATGTCCCTATCGCTTTTTATGAGCAATTCTTTTGCCGTACATAACGATGAAAAACTGCGATTAATCCATGCTGAATCCTTAGAGCGTGAGATTCTGGATGGTGAGATAATCCAACGAATTATTGGCAACGTTAAATTTCAGCAAGACCTGACAACGATAAGCTGTGATGTTGCTGAACAGATTGTCAATCGAGGGGAATTTACGCTACTTGGAAATGTTAACATCTACGATAAAGAGCAGCACCTGCAAGCTGATTCATTATTTATTTATGAAAAAGAAAAGTTGCAAGTTGCGAGAGGACACGTCATAAATATAACTGAAAAAGATACGACCTACGCTGATAAAGTTACCTATTTTCAAAGTGAAAATAAGTTTGAATCAAATGGTAATGTCAAAATCCGGAATATAGAAAGAAACTCAGCTTTGACCGGGGAAGCAGCGGTGTATTTTAAAAATGAAGATGATGCGATAATCTGGGGAAGCCCAAGTTTTGTGAAATATGATAGCGTTGGATTTGAAGCAACCCGGATTAATGCCGACACCCTTAAGACTTTCGAAAATGGCGATTCTACTATTGCACAAGGCAATGTGGAAATATTGCAGGAAGGCGGGGTGTCGAAATGTGGCAGGGCGGAGTATTTCCCCAATCGGGATAAAATTTATCTTTATGATGAACCGGTTATCGAACAAAAAAATCAACATATTCGCGGAGACTCTATCCAAATATTTTTAGAAGATTCAAAATTAGCACAGGTCTTGGTAGTTAGAAATGCAATGGCAGTTTCTGATGCAGACACTTTAAATAAGGGAAGTTTGGAAAATAAACTAACCGGACAGCAGATGAATTTCTTTTTTGTTGATAATAAGTTAAATAAAGTTGAAATTGAACATCAGGCAACAAGTATTTACCATATTATTGAAGAGGAAAAGTATAAAGGAGCAAACGAGGTTTCCGGAGATAAAATAACTATTGAGTTTGATGGAAATACAGCCAAGCGTGTTTTGGTTGTGAGCGAGCCGGATTTAGCCGCCGGAAAATTCTTACCGCCGAATTGAGATAGATTGTGGATATTTTATCGACCAAAGATCTGGTTAAGGTTTACAAAAAACGGAAAGTCGTAAATGAAGTTAGTATTGAGGTTAAGCAGGGAGAAATAGTTGGGTTGCTCGGCCCTAACGGTGCCGGAAAAACAACCACTTTCTATATGATTGTTGGGATGTTGAGGCCAAAAAGTGGGCAAATATTTTTGCATGAGACCGATATTACCAAACAGCCCATGTATAAAAGGGCGAGGCTGGGAATTGGATATCTGGCTCAAGAGCCTTCTATTTTCCGCAGATTAACGGTTCGCGAAAATATTTTAGCGATTCTTGAAACATTGAAATTATCGAAAATGGAGAGAGCTGATAAATTAGATTCTTTATTGACGGAGTTAAATATAACTCATTTAGCAGACAGCAAGGCTTATACACTTTCGGGGGGAGAGCGCCGAAGAGTTGAAATTACCAGGGCGTTGGTAACCAACCCGAAATTTATTTTGCTGGATGAGCCGTTTGCCGGAGTTGATCCGATAGCTGTAGAAGAAATTCAAAACATTGTGAAATCATTAAAGGAAAAAGGAATAGGTGTACTGATTACCGATCATAATGTTCATGAAACACTTGATATTACAGATAGAGCGTATTTGCTTTTTGAAGGAGTGGTTTTAATTTCCGGTACATCGGAATTTCTCGCTGATGCTCCGGAGGCGAGAAAATTGTATTTAGGCGAAAAATTTAAATTAAACAGATAGGCCGTGCTCACATAAAGTTGTTACAGGAATTCAGATGCCCAATTTAGTCCAAAGCCTTGGTTTACATATGAAGCAATCACCTCAACAGGTGTTGCTTTCATCGCTATTACAGCTTCCAGTTTTGAGCCTCGAACAAAAGATTCAGGTTGAACTCGAAATGAATCCTCTTCTTGAACTCGATGAAGAAATGGAAGTCGTGTTGGAAGAAGACAGAACCGAAAAAGTGGAAGATGAGGAGGAAGAAAAAGATTTTGAAGATGATTCCGATGCAATGGAGGAGTTTGAAAAAGAGGAAGTTGATTGGGAAGCAATTTTAAATGACGAAGATAATTATGAATACAAGGCTCCCAAGGATGACAGCGCGGAAGTTTTTGAACGCCCCGAAGTAGCACAAACCACACTTCCTGAACATTTGCTAAGTCAACTCCACATGGTCAGCGGGTTGTCAGAAGAAGAAACAACCATCGGTGAATATATTATTTGGAATATTAATGAAGATGGTTACCTGACTTATTCTGTTGATATTATAGCCGACAATCTACAGGTTGAGTTTGAAAACGTTGAAAATGTTTTAAAAATTGTACAACATTTTGAGCCGCTGGGTATTGGTTCGCGTACATTGCAGGAATGCTTGCTCATTCAAATGCTCGAAGAGGAAAATCAAAATCCGGTTGCTCTGGAAATCCTCCAGGACCATTTTGATGATTTTACCAACAAGCGCTATGAAAGAATCGCCAAAAAAATGGAGATTACATTTGATGATATTCGGGATGCAATAGAAGATATTATAAAATTAAATCCAAAACCCGGCGAAGGCTATGTCTTTTTTCACCAAAACGTAATTGTACCGGATTTGGTGGTTGAAAAAGATGAAGAGGATGGGGAATACAAAATTGCGATGAACGATTGGAATATCCCTCACCTGCGGATCAATAATAAATACCGCAAGCTTTTACTCGATAAGAAAAAATCATCGAAGGAAACCAGAGATTACATCCGGCAAAGCCTTGAATCGGCCAGATGGTTGATCAATTCCATTCATCAGCGTAGAATGACAATTATTCGTGTTGTTGAAACCATTATCGAGAAACAAAGAGGCTTTTTCGACGGTGGCAAGGACTTTATCAAACCAATGATTCTCAAAGATATTGCAGAAGAAATTGGGATGGATATTTCTACAATCAGCCGTGTAACTAACGGAAAATACATCCAAACAGAGCACGGTGTTTTCGAACTCAAGTACTTCTTTAGTGAAAGAATAAAAAGTGATGATGGTGACGATGTCTCAAATAAGACTATCAAAAATTTAATTAAAACCATCATTGGCGTGGAGGATCCCAATAAACCGCTGAATGATCAAAAAATTTCAGAAATGCTAAAGGAAAAGAGTTTTAATGTAGCTCGGAGAACAGTAGCCAAATACCGCGAACAGATGATGATTCCGGTTTCCCGGCTGCGAAGGAAAATTTAAAGAGAGAACCTACCTATGTTTAAAAGTACAACCATTTTAGCTGTACGCCGGAATGGTAAGAGCGCTTTGGGTGGAGATGGCCAAGTTAGTTTTGGCCATTCTGTTTTAAAAGCGAATGCAAACAAAATTCGAACAATTCATAACGGTGAGGTACTGACTGGCTTTGCCGGGGCATCAGCGGATGCCTTTACCCTTTTTGAAAAATTTGAAACAAGGCTGGAAGAGTTTAGCGGCAGCCTGAACCGTGCTGCGGTGGAGCTTGCCAAAGAGTGGCGTACGGATAGGTTTCTTCGCCGGCTGGAAGCACAGCTTGTGGTTGTCAACAAAGAAAATATGCTGCTTATTTCAGGCACCGGCGATGTAATTGAGCCGGATGATGATATTCTGGCCATTGGGTCAGGTGGCACTTACGCGCAGTCCGCAGCGACAGCGTTGATGAAACACTCAAAATTAAGCGCCAGAGAAATTGTTGAAGAGTCTTTAAAAATTGCAGCTAAAATTTGCATATACACAAATTCAGTTCTAACTATAGAAGAGATTTAAGCATGAGTTTAAAGTCAGATATTAAAGAGTTTACTCCAAAACAAATTGTTGAAGAACTTGACAAGTATGTAATTGGGCAAGATGAAGCAAAAAGATCCGTTGCGATTGCTTTGAGAAATCGGTGGCGTAGAAAGCAAGTCCCGGATTCTCTCCGGGAAGAAATTTATCCCAACAATATAATTTTAAGTGGACCTACCGGTGTTGGCAAAACCGAAATTGCCCGGCGTCTTGCCAAGCTTGCAAACGCACCCTTTATAAAGGTCGAAGCTACCAAGTTTACCGAAGTCGGTTATGTTGGTCGTGATGTTGAATCTATGATCCGGGACTTAACAGATCTTTCAATATCAATAGTTAAAAATGAGCAGGCTGAAAGAGTTCAGGAAAAAGCAAAAAAACATGCTGAAGATAGAATTCTTGAGTTGCTGTTACCGGCTCCGCCGAAAGGTAAAAGTAATGTTGACTTTGATGAGAGCGAGGATGTGCAAGATGAAAGCACTGAAGTAAGTAATGATCGATCAAAAGAGAAGTTACGAAGGCAGTTGCAAAACGGTAAACTCGAAAACCGGTTAGTTGATCTTGAAGTGCAAGCTGATCAGTCACCATCGATGCAAATTATTTCACCCATGGGCGTAGAAGAAATGGGAGTTAATTTGCAGGACTTATTTGGTGGCATGATGCCCAAAAAGAAAAAACTTCGAAAAATGAAAATCAGTGAAGCCCGCAAATACCTGATTCAGGAAGAGGCGCAAAAGCTGATTGACATGGAGCAAGTTGTTCAGGAAGCGATTGAACGCGTTCAAAACTCAGGAATTGTTTTTCTCGACGAAATTGATAAAGTGGCCGGAGAAAGTAGCAAATCCGGACCTGATGTTTCGCGGCAAGGCGTGCAGAGAGATTTACTGCCGGTTGTTGAAGGAACCAGCGTTTTTACAAAATACGGCATGGTAAAAACCGACCATATTTTGTTCATCGCATCAGGCGCATTTCATATGGTTAAACCAGCGGATTTAATACCCGAGCTGCAGGGGCGTTTCCCGATTCGCGTTAAACTAAACTCTTTGACTGCCGAGGATTTTGTTCGAATCTTAACTGAACCTGAGAATGCTTTGATAAAGCAATATATCGCTCTGTTTCAAACAGAAGGGGTCAGCCTGAAAGTTAAAAAAGATGCGATCCGAGAAATTGCAAATTTCGCAAGTGAAGTAAATGATGGCACTGAAAATATTGGCGCCCGCAGGCTGCATACCGTTTTAACACAACTTCTTGAAAATTACTTATTTGAAATGCCTGATAAAAAAATCGGAAAAATTGAAATAACCAAGAAAATGGTGAAAGACAGGCTTGAACACATCGTTAAAGATGAGGACTTGAGTCGCTATATTTTATAACTTTGATTATCCAGTTTTACCTGGTGGAAGCGAAATGATAAATGAAAAAAGATTTTTTAGCAATTACAGATTTCACAAAAGAGGAGATTCTCGAAACACTTGATCTCTCCATTGAAATAAAAACCAAACTGAAGCGCGGGGAACAGTTGAATGTGTTTGAAGGAAAATCTCTGGCTATGATTTTCCAAAAGCCTTCAACCCGAACCCGAATTTCTTTTGAAGTCGGCATGACGCAGTTGGGCGGCCATGCCGTACATTTGGGGCCGGCCGATATACAACTCAATAAACGTGAAGCTGTTGGTGATGTTGCCAACACAATTTGTCGGTATGTTGATATTATCATGGCTAGATTATTTGGACATGAGGAAATTCTGGACCTCGCAAATAATTCATCTGTACCGGTTATAAACGGCCTTACCGACTGGCTGCACCCTTGCCAAATCATGGCCGATATCCAGACCATTCTTGAAGTAAGAGGAAGCCTTAACGACCTGAAGGTTTGTTATGTTGGAGACGGCAATAACGTTGCAAATTCCTGGGTGAATATTGCCGGTAAGCTGCCTATGAATATGACCTTTGCGGTTCCTGAAAATTACGATCCCGATCCCAAACTTATTGAGACAGCCTCTGCAAATAAGAGTAGCCAAATTGAAATTTGTCGCGATTCGGCTAAGGCCGTGGAAGGTGCAGATGTTATTTATACGGATGTTTGGGCAAGTATGGGACAAGAAGGCGAAGCCTGGGAGCGTAGAAAGGCGTTTAAGAATTACCAGATTACCTCAGCATTAATGGCAAAAGCTGCTCCGGGCTGTATTTTTATGCATTGCCTCCCGGCCCATAGGGGAGAAGAAGTGACAGCGGAGGTTATTGATGGAAAGCAATCGGTTGTTTTTCATCAGGCAGAAAATCGACTACATGTCCAAAAAGCAATTATGGTTAAGCTTGCCGGATGAAAAAGAGAGAGTATTCTTTCAACGATTTGAAAGAAGACAATCTCGTCTGCGTTGAAAAATATCAGGAAACTCAAAAAAACGTCTGGGATAAATTTGTAGCAAATTCAAACAACGGGACTATTTTTCATACCAGGCGCTTTTTAAATTATCACCCGCCCAAACGCTTCAA
>JAJDAE010000093.1 GCA_029262035.1 Candidatus Zhuqueibacterota bacterium | reverse complement strand
TCTTCCCGGTCAAAAAATATGCCTTTGTCTTTTGGAACGATTGTACTTTTCTTTTGCTCCGGCAGCGTTATCGATTGCGCCATTTCAACAAACGACAGGCACAGAACTAAAATGCATAATAATCTCTTCATAAGGTAATCCCCACTTTAAATGCAATAACTCATTGATTACAATTTTCTTAATTGAATAATTTGTGGTTAAAATTTCTCACTTCAAGTTTTAACGTCATTCTGAGCGCGAGGTGATGGATGTATCCTTAAATCAAATAGTTTTGGGCGCGAAGAAACTTGGGTGATTGCGCAGATTCTTCGCACACTTTGTTCGTTGCTAAATTTGAGTACAAGGCGTTTCGTGCCCAAAATGACATCTAAGTATTAACTTTATATAATATTAAGCCAAGTAAATAATATTACTTTGTGAGCTATAAACCTCACTGTTCCGGTAAATACCGGGTTTTAAAAGTCGGATTCTCTCCTGCCATTTTCATGAAAATATCCAGGGGCACCAATTCAAAATCCGGCCCAAGCTCGTCCAAAACTCGCTTGACACGTTTGATATCACTCCATTGCCTAACATGCATCAACAGGAAATAAGGACGTTTTGGATTCATTTGAGCGAGTTCTTGTAAATCCGAAGTTGCTTCGGCTTCATCCCTGGTTTCGCTCATGTAGTAGTCGAAAGAAATAAACGGTTTGCCATCTTTAACATAAAATGTATGCCCGGGTCTGTATCCACTCGCAAAACCCAAAACATCCGGCATCCCTTTGTAATAGGCATCCAAAACACTTTTCGGAAGATCATCATCAATCCCATTGGATTTCCAATAGTTTTCATGGTCCATGATCTCAAACACATTCAAATCAAGCAACTTCATCAGCTCGTAAGCTTTTTCAACGGTTTGCGGTAGATATTTCTTGGGAATGGCCTTGGGATACATATATCCGGGACCTGAAAGCGAGCCAATAAAATAATCATTTGGTGTGGCCATGTCATAAAAAAATTGCAGCATTGCCGGTGCCAGCCAGGACCAATTCATCGTAACTTCCCAGGCATAAGGAATCTCTCCCCGGCCAGGTTCAGTCCAGGCGCCAATTCCCAGGCAATCCGTCTGAATGCAGGATATATATACTTTTTCTTTGGGTATATACTTTTTGCCCGGTTTAACATTGTGGTTATTTTTAAAACGGAAACCGGGGGTGACCGGAATCTGGTGATTGAAACTCATGTTCGGTAACGTGTGCAAGCCTTCCACCCGTAATGCATAGCTTGAGGCTAAAGTTACATGTTGCGCTTCGGAGTCTTTTTTATAAGAATGCCATCCCATAACGATTGACATCGGCTTCATTTGGCTGAACAATTTATCTGCAAATTGGTATTCCAACGTGTCGGCAGGATCCGTTGAAGCATCAGTAAAAAAGGATTTTTTCAGAACGCCAAAATCTGCAACGCCGGGTTTCATTACTTTGCCCCACTCACCTCCGAGATAAATCAGGTACTCCTTGTCACACTGGTCCCAATATTTGTCATAAGCCCATTCGTAAATTTCAATATCACTCTGGCCGGTAAATTTTCCACGAAAATCTTCTTTTTGTTTTAATCCATATTTTTCGACCACCGGGATTAACTCTTCCGATACAATGACGGACTCTGTCAGGCCGGCGAAAGTAAAAGCAACAATTAGAGAAGTCCGTACGGATTTGTCCCAAACCACGTAACCTTTCACATCTTTGGACAGGGCTTTCAAAGCCTCGTCTACAGTTTTAATTTCTTGAAATTCCATTTTCCGGGTCGATTTGTAATAATCGTATAACGGTTCGGTAAATTTAAAATCCCAATTATCCGGATACAGGAAATAAAGTCTTGGCGCTTTCTTGTTTGCGACACCCTGCAAACTAATAAGTAACGCCTGAGTTGGCAGGTCACCTGCTGTTTCCCAATTGTCCGATAAGCGCATCACATATTTCTGCTGCGCCGTAAGTTGCAATGCGAATATTAACGTTAACAGTACTGATAAAATAGTAGTTCTCAGCATTTCAATTCCCTCAAATTATTATGGACGGTTATTTTTAAGACTGTTTTTCAAATACTAGTGTAATAGGTGTTGGCCGGGTTGATCGCGTTTCCAAGACAATCACCTTGTCCCCGTCCACACGAAATTCACGGGTCGTATTCAAATCAATCTCTCCCTGGGAAGTCTGAACGACCTCCGCCCTCTCAATTAGCAGGACCTTATGTTCTTCCTTCCAGATACCATGAAATTTTTTCTCATACCCTACCTGCGATAAGACCCCCATATACCAGTTTCCAGCCCAATTTTGCGTTTTCTGGATAGAAGTTCTCGGTTCTCCACCGGGGCTAATAATCATTGAGTCGACATAGGCAACTTTTTTCCGGTAATAAAATTTTTGCAAAACCGCGAGTTCACCCTGATTGTTGATTATTTCCAGCTCTTGATGTTTGTACCGCCAGGTTACAATATCTGTACCCTCTTTGGGCATAAATTTCCAGAGCCCGTAAATAGTTTTATTTGAATCAGAGCAGGACAGATTTGATAAAAGCAGAAGAAATACAATTAAATAACTTGTTTTTTGAGGAGTCATAACAAATTCCCTTGTTTAAATGAGCTTTCCAACAATTAAACATACCGTTTAGATAAGAACCAAAAAAGATAAGAAAAAAGTAAAGCGCCCAATCCGGCTAAAAAGTTAATAAGGAAATCTTGCGAGTCTCCTGAAAACACAGATAACAGCACCAGTAAAACACCAATCAAACCGGACAATAGTGCCACAATTTTATAGGACTGAATATTTTTTTTGTCAATTGGCGCATCATCTGCATAAGCAGGTGTTCGTAAGTCTTTGTCCAAAGCAGCAAGTCTTGCAATATCCTGCTCTTTTTTATTCGGCCAACGAGATGTAACGAAAAATACTACTACACTTACTGCTACACCAAAAAAGATATTCAACTCAAACTTGCCGTACTCAATGCCGAACAATGAAAATTGCACGTCTGTAAAGATATGCGCTATTCTCTCAAAAGGCTGGCCTGCCATGACCGTGGCGACTGAATTCATAATAATTGTCGCGGTTATTCCGACTGAAACAGTTGTGATCCCTGACCACCACGGTGTCTTGCGATAAACCATGCCAAGCATAACAGGGACAAACATCGCAGGTGTCGTCATGGAATATATTTTCATATATATATCAAACGAGCTGCCGATTTTTTGAAAAGACAATGAGATGATAATTGACAAAATGCCCAGAGTCAGTACAGACATCTTCCCGACGATTAACTGAGTACGATCCGAAGGCATTTTTCCACGGCTCACTTTTTTGGATATTGGCACATAAACATCCTTTGTCACCACCGCGGCCAGCCAGTTAAAAGTTGAATCGGCGGAACTCATGCTTGCTGCGAGGATGGCAGAAACGACAACGCCCAAAAAGCCGTGTGGCAGAATAAGCAAACAGAGGCTCACAAAAGAAGCTTCGGAGGGTGCCGTAAGTTCGGGCCAAACGGAAGCAATATCCGGGAAAATGACCCGCGCGACCATGACCGGCAAAATCCACATAATCGGACCGATGAAGCCAAATATGGCGCACATCAATGCCATTTTTTTGGTATCGCGCTCGTCTGCTATGCTGTAATAGCGTTGACCGATATGCCAGTTCACATTATACCCGAAGCTGTTCATGAGCCAAAACGACGCAATAAACAGAAACGAAATCTGCCCAAATGAAAAGTCCAGGTATCCGGCCGGCGCCCTTTCAATAAGATTATGAACGCCGTTAATAATGTTGCCCTCTCCCAGATAAATGAATGCATACGGAAAAACGATTGCCGTCATCAAAAACAGTATAATGAATTGCAAAGTATCGGTAACCGCTACAGCCCACAATCCACCTAAAACCGTATAGATCAAAAGGACAACGCCAATACCAATCAGGGTAATTTCAAAACCCGTAAGTGTGATAAACCCAAAATCCACTTCAGTGGAGCCAAAGCCCAGAGCGCTGGAGACAAAAATACAAAGCGTGTAAATCAATGTCCCCATCAGAAAAATATTGGGTATAATTGCGATAATACTGTAAAAATAAGTCGTGGATTGTGAATACCTGCGGGTCAGTAGTTCCATCGGAGAGTCGATTCTTGTTCGCCGCCAGAGCTTGCCGTAAACAAAATAACCCAGCCAGTAAGCACCAAACGAAGATGTAAACATATACACCGAGGCCATCCCGTTACGATATGTATATCCGGAAGCGGACACAAACATGAATGCAGAAAAACCGGAAACGAAAAGAGATATACTGGAAATAACCCAGGGAAGTTTGCCGCCGGCTTTAAAATAATCTTTGGTATTGCGGTTGTACCTGGATATAAAAACTCCGACTCCGGCTACCATAACCAGGAAAAAAACAACTACAATATAATCAATGCTGTTTAAATGTTTTAATTGCGGCATTTCAGAATCTCATAAGTAAATTTAAATATTCGAGTCACAAATGTTTGAAAATTGCTCAGAAAATAAAATTCGTTAATTCATCCCGGTAAAACAGGGGAATAAGGTTTCATAGATTTGCAGTTTTGAAAATTCTTTTATACTGGTCCCCACAAACAGCAAAATTGTACGTTCCCAAGAATTTGCGGTATTTTTCTTTCCTGTAATAATTCAAAGAAAAGATACTTTAAAAATTAAGAAAACCCATAGGAATATCTGGTGAGATTCCTTTGCTTAAACAGTATCTTCATGCGTAAAACCGATTGCCATCATGGTTTCATAATCATTTCTCCTTGACTAAGATTCAAATCCAGTATATTTTAAAACAATCATAATAAGAATTAAAGTATCTCATATTTATGCATAAAATCATCAGTGTAATTTTACTGACCTCTGTAGCTCCGTTCTTTTTAACCCCCGGTTTTTCCAAAATTCAGGAAGAAGACTGGCTCACAACTTTCATCGAACGGCTTGAACCAACAAGTGAACCAGCGATTCTGCTCACCCAGATTCAGCAGCCGGTATCAGGCCAAAAACAGATTCAAATTCTGGCAAAATATTTTCGTACGAGGGCATTTATCCAACCTGCCTGGGTAATTGCAATCCCTGGCTCAAGGAATCCCGAACACGACACTCAGTTAGCTGATAACGCGGTAAAAAATTTAATATCGACCATGTATGGGGAAGAGCAGTTTGGCGAAAATCTACCTTGGTTTGATGAGAACAAGAAAGTCAGAACACTTGCCCGTTTCCCTCATTTTGATTATCTCGCGCCAGCCTATTTCCATACGGGAAACGAAGTTTATGCCAGGGCACTGGTTCTGCACATGGTTGATTTCACTGAAAATGTGCCAATCCATCTCGCTGAAAATGTCAATGTCCAAGCCGAATATACAACTAATCCATGGAATTGGGTGCTGCAACATTGGCGCATCATGCGCTGGGTTGACACCCTCGGCTTTTTGAAAGAATCTCCGTCATTAACAGACGCCGATTATTTAAAGATCTTGCTGCATCTCTGGCAGGAAGTTGACTGGCTCGTTCCACGTATCAATTTGGGTTTGCATAACGGCACCCTGGGGAATCTGCGTGCTGTTTTATACGCCAGCTTAAACTTCCCGGAAGTGAAAAATGCAGATGACTGGCACAACGAAACCCTCGGCATATTTAAATCATTTATTGGAACTTATTTTTACCCGGGAGAAGTCTCAGTTGAGCTGACATTGGGGTATTCCTCAGCCGTCCTGGCTCAATGTTTGAAAATATATGACGCTATACCGGCCTCGACTGTGAAGAACAATATAGGGGATGCCTTGGAAAAACTGGTCAGCGGTCATATTGGATTAATGAAACCCGACCGCAGCCTGCCGCGCTATGGCGATCATGGGAATTACGATGTGAGAGTAGATTTACTCGAAAAAGCCGGACAGCTTTTCAATCGTCCGGATCTGCTATCTCTCGCAAAGGAAAATTCAAATCAACCGCCACCACCCTATCTTTCATTTCCAAATCAATCCCGCCCGTATTACCTCAGCGGCTATTATGCCATGCGTGACGGCTGGGGACAAAATGCTCAGTATCTCAGCATGGACTCCGGCCCCTTCGGCACCAATCACCAGCATGCGGACAAATTGAGTATTACAGTTTCCGCCGATGGCGCTAATTTTATCGTTGATCCAGGAACATCTATTTACAATTCTACTCAACCCGGGCCTCGTTACGACCTGCGCTTCGGATTTCTGCATAATTCTATCACGATAGACGGTATCGATCAAAACGCCGGATGGGAGCAACATTATCAATTTGATGTTTTGAACAACAAGTGGATGACCAACCCGGTTTATGATTTTCTTTCAGGAAGTTATAACTTTCGTGCAAACGGCCTGGACATCATACACAAACGCACTATCTTCTACAAGCGGGGAGAATACTGGCTGTTGCTGGATGCATTGCAGGGAGATGGAACTCACAATATCGAGAGCAATTTCCAATTTATGTTTGACATCGACCTTAAAATGAATCATAAACAAATCACAGCTCATGCACCCGACGATGCGTCCCTCAATATAGAATCAGCAGAGGACGGCCTCAATCCTGCGGTAATTGTGGGAGACACCACCCGTGCCAAAACACAATTCCCGGTTCGGTATCCAAACATCGATCATGTGAAAGGCGGACGAGGATGGGTCGGCGTTTTTGGCAACTATAGTCCGTATGATGCGCATCGTACTCACCCGGCTCCGGCTCTTGTCTATTCTGGACAGGTCGACTTACCTCACACTTCGGTTCGCGTGCTTTCACCTTCTAAAGACAAAAAGGCCAAACCTGTTAGCGTTTCCTGGTTAGCTCGACAGGCGAACCATATAAGAGTAAAAATTGAGCACAAAGGCATGAGTTCTCCGACACAAGATATTTTCGATATGACTATAAATCCGAAACTCAATACCAGAAAAAAAACCGAGGATGAAAGTGGCTTTTGGTTGCGTATGGTAGCTGGCTCAATCACAGAAATTGTCTTCATGAACAAAGACGAAATTGAGTATAAATCAAACGGAACACAGGTCAAATTGAAATTCTCCAAACCTACAGAAGGTTATCTTGTCCGTGACAACAGAGAGAATAATTGGCAGGTTTATATTGACACCTTTGCAAAGCAACCTGTGCAGATACTGGAATTCCAAAATAGTTCGCATGAAAAAATGAAGGCAATATTCCGGCTGAATGGAAATTCAAACCTGGAATTGCGCGAAGCAACCGGGCAACCAGCTTCAAATTTAGTACCTGGACGTAATTACATGTTAACACCCAACTGAAGAGGAGCATTCATGAAGTTATCAATATATCGCCATTTGTGGGGCATTGAGGAACCATGGGAAGCTGTATTTCCAAAAATCAAAGAGCATGGTTATTGTGGTATTGAAACCCATCTGGGACCGGAACGAGATCAGCGGAAGCTGCTTCGAGACCTGATGATACAACACAACTTTAAATTCATAGCGATGATCTTTACTGAAGGTAAAACTGTTGATGAACATATCGCCTCTTTTGAGAAACAGATTATCGAAACCATCGATTTTGATCCTGTTTTAATCAACTGCCATAGCGGTAGAGACGCATGGACAGAGCAAGAAAGTAACCGATATTTTGCCGAAGTTCTGAAAATCGAAAGCAGACACGGTGTCCCTATTGCGCATGAAACCCACAGAGGCAGAATCATGTACAATCCCTGGACAACTCACGGGTTGCTGAATCAATTCCCGGAATTGAAACTTTGCAGTGACTTCAGCCATTGGGTCTGCGTTTGTGAACGATTGCTCGATGATCAAATCGAGATTATTAAAAAATGCGCTGAAAGAACCATTCACCTTCACGCCCGGGTTGGCTACAATGAGGGCCCTCAGGTTCCAGACCCCAGTGCGCCGGAATACAAAACAGAGTTGGAAGCCCATGAGCACTGGTGGGACATAATCTGGGCAGCACAGAAGAAACAAGGTTTTACAGAATCGACATTGACACCGGAGTTCGGACCGCCGCCCTATCTTCAAACTCTGCCCCATTCGCAGGACCCCGTGGCAGATCTATGGGATGTCTGTAACTGGCAGGCAAAGCGACAAGCTGAGAGGTTTGCTTCCCGGTTATAGTATTTGACAACACAAAACCTCAATCATTTGAAATTAATATTGTTGGCTTTGGCGAGACGAGATGACAATTAAACTGGCAGCCCATTATTACGAACAATTCGATGCAGATTACACCTTGGATATTCCTGCAGAATCGTTCGAGGGATGGAAATCGGCAAAAATGGAGATAGCACCAGAACACACTGCGATCGTCTTAATGCATGGCTGGGATACCGGCATGTTGGAGCAGTATCCGGGATGGTATCGCATGGTGGAATACCTGCCACGGGCAGAAGAGATTTGTCGGACCATCTTTCCTCAGTTATTGTCCTCCGTGCGAGGGTCAGGAATAAAACTATTTCATGTGGTCGGTGGTGGGGATTACTACAAGGACTATCCCGGCTACTCAAACACCGTTCGGCTGGCTGGTCCCGAGTCTGCACCATTTGAGAAAATCGAATCAGAACCTATTTTAGATAAATTGCGCAAGTTCAAGGTGCAACTAGGCAACCACAACGCCGAGGATGTCCAAAATGGTTTTGAAAATTTGGATTTCGCAAAAGAAGCGAAACCTGTTGGCGACGAGGGCATCGCGAAGGATACTCACCAACTGTTTGCCCTGTGCAAAGAACATGGTGTGAATCATCTAATTTATGCGGGCTTTGCAGTGAACTGGTGTCTTCTGCTTAGTCCTGGTGGTATGGCAGAAATGAGCAAACACGGGGTAATGTGTTCCGTACTTCGTCAGGCCGTGACCGCTGTGGAAAACAAGGAGACCGCCAGAGGTCAAATTTGTAAACAGATTGCCCTATGGCGTGTAGCATTGGCCTTTGGTTATGTTTTCGATGTTGATGACTTGATTCGTGCCATTGATAGCACCAATAGCTAGGGTCACGTACAAATTCTCTTTTTTGTGCGGGGGCACACCCAGGCGGAAGTAATAAGACTTGAACCATAAAATAGGCAACCAAGCTGAACGACTTTCATCGTAAAACAAAACTAATCCACTGACTGGTGACAAATATGAAATCAAATTTAATAAAATTAGTGGCAATAGCTGTATGTTTAATCATCACCAGTTCCTGCCACACCAAACAAAAAGGACAATTACAAATGAATCAAACTGAACCAACCAACCCCTTGCCTGAATATACTTGTAAAAGAGTCAGCAAAAAAGTCGAGATAACGGGTAAGCTAGACGACCCGGCCTGGCTTAGCGCAAAACCGATTCAACTGCTTGATGCGATAACCGGAAATCCCGGACGCTTTTCCACTGAAGTTCGAGTTTTATATGATGATGTCTTTCTCTATGTCGGGTTTAAATGTGAAGACACCTATGTTTGGGGTACGGTTACAGAAAGAGACGGCCCGATTTGGAATGAAGAATGTGTGGAAGTATTTGTCAATCCCGCCAATGTGGCGCATCAATATTATGAAATCAATGTCAGCCCCAAAAATATCATTTTCGATTCTGTAATTTTAAACAACCGCACAATTGAAAAACCTAATGAGACTTTTATTGGGCTGACGGAATGGAACCCTGAAGGGCTTATTACAGCTACTCATGTCAATGGTGAAGTAGATTTTCCCGGCAAGGCAACGGGCTGGACTGCGGAATTCGCAATTCCACTTGCGGCGCTTATCGGTGCAACAAATGTTCCGCCACAGCCGGGCGATGAATGGCGAATGAATTTTTATCGTATTGATTCTCCGAAAAATGAGGGGAGAGAACATTATGCCTGGAGTCAAACAGGCAAAGCAGCTTTTCATTTACCCTGGAGATTTGGCACCATTAAATTCGAATAAGATTAAGTTTTCGAGCTGAACTTAATCAGTTCACAAGGTCAGAACAACCATAAAGAACGGCGCGACTGAGGAGCAAAGCGTAAGCGGCGTCTCTCGCAAGCCTAAATAGCTTACTCACTTAACATTGATTCTATAGTTTTCCTGATACACCCAAGATTACAATCAGCCGGAAGCGCTTAGTTAATTGGTGCCATGCATGGAATTGATGACCATTAACTCGTATTATCTTTCCATGCTTTTGTCTTTCTGTCTATCTCTTTGATAAATTCATCTTTGCCCGTCATGTAGCTTTCAATGTCTGTTGCACATTTGCGGGCTAACTCCTCTTTCAAACGACTGTAATCTCTGGCTTCCTCGGTGTGAGCAATCATGTAATCGCGAAAATTTAGGTGCCGTCCTATGTCTGGGTGTCCAGTTTGAAAAATATGAATGTGATGTGTTCGATTGATCTCATCGCCTCGGATAATAAATCGCCTACCCGCGATACCGAACTCCCCTTTAGGCAAATAACCTAACTGATGCAAAGTTTCGTTGAAGTCATCAATCCTCTCGATGTTGTGTACCTCGACTAGGACATCAATGATAGATTTGGCGCTAATGTTGGGGATGGCCGTACTGCCGATATGCTGAATAGCAACAACTTCATGACCGAAGATGGAAGCAATTCTATCGGCTTCTTCCTCAAATAATATGGGCCACCTGGGATTGTAAGGAACCACTTCGATTCTTCGAACCATAGTGTTGCATCATTTCATTTTTTTTGTTTTCTTAGCGCGAGGTACACGCCCTAAGTAGGGTGCGTCGGGCTTGAGCTCAGGGGGATTTATCGCTCGCGGGCAGAGCTCAGAATGCCATGCGCTGCCAGCCTTTTCTGTTGGCTGATCTTGGTTGAAGCCCAAGAATTTCACGGCTCAGGTCCACGTAATATCTGTAATTTTCGATAGGCGTACCGTTTGGGATGCGGTGGTCCAGACCGAAAGCGATTCCACCTTCCTGCATGAGTGGCTGTAGTTTATATTCAAGTTCATCTCTGATCTCCGCCTTACTTTTTCTGAGAACATGCTTGTCAATACCGCCTCGCATCGCTAATTTCCCGCCGTATTGTTGGCGGACTTTAACAATGTCCATGCCAGCCGCAGGTTCAAAAGGATGCATTGAATTCAAACCATAATCAATAAAAGTTTGCAGAACGGAATCGACATTCCCATCTGTATCCATATCAAAAATTCGTGTGCCTCGTGCAGACACAAGCTCCGAAATCGTACGAAAATACGGCCCGACAAATTCTACAATTTGCTTAGGGCCGATCATGGGACCCGTCTTGCCGGCGAGATCCTCATGAACAGACAATTGATCGATAACGAGCTTGTCCGTGATTCGCTCAAGAACCTTTACTGATGTGTCTTTAATGGTGTTAATGACATCGTGCATCAATTCTGGCTGCTCGTAATAGCACAGGCAAGCATTTTCCGCACCCATAAGTTCCCGGGCTGTATCGAACCCGCCGGGAATATACGCTACCACCAAAGAGCCGTTCGACTGTTGCTTTTTTGCCAACTCAACCAAATCCCAATCGATGCGATCTTCATGAAACACATACAGATGCTTCAGCTTAAGCCAGTCATCCATATTTTTCACCGGGTAGTCAAGGGGAAGCGGTATAGTCGCCGTTGCTTTCACAAGTTTCGTTGTACGTCCGAGCTCATCCTTCCGAATTATATATTCGTCTGTATTCTCAACTATTGTTGGCTCATACCCTCCTCTTATACCGGTATTACCACCGCAATTAACAGTAGTCACAAAGTCCCAGTCAAAAGCGGTTAAATTGATCTCATCCGGACTAGCCCCTTGCGCCTCCCATTCGCTCTCTAAACCCACCAATGGACCAAATAACTCGACAAACATCTGACGGTCTGTATGACCGAAAGTCATTAATTCGATATACGCTTCTCTACTAAATCGCACTTTTCCCTGTCACTTAGTTGACAATATTAGGCCTTCAGTTTCGAACAAACGATTTCATCCGTATGATCCGGGTGTATACTTTCCCCGGGGGGAACAACTAAAAAATCACTTTCAGACCAGTCACCATCAACCAATCTTTGAATAATTGAAACATTGCCTTGAATTATTTCAAATTGCCAGTTTCTGTTGCGTGCTATTTCTTTTTCAGCCTCAATGTGTTGCCCGGGATCACCGACTTGAGTGTCGATAAATGCCAGCTTGGAATAATGCTTCATCCCGCCGAGAACCTCCATGAGATACTCAGCATTATCTTCCCCATATTTTTCAACATATTCCTGATAGGTACTCATTCCCATTTGCTTGGTAGTGCTATCAGGATTTGAAAGATGGCTCTTTGCGTGTTCAATCCAACCTATGGATCGATAAAAAACACCTGGATTGTTGTTAAAATACTCCTTGTATTTTTCCTTTGAGCCAAGCAACAAAGTAATGCAATCATGTGCTCTTGGGACAATCAAAGGGATTTTAGCATTCAACTTTCTAATCCCATTATTGCACAAACCATAACCAAGCAGGATGGCGTCATATTTCCCGGTGTCAACTTTGTCAATTTCCGACTGCAGGCTGGGGCTCATTTTACTTTCACCCACATCATGCAAGCCTTGCTCCAAAATTTGCACATCGATAATGTTAGGCGATTTTGAAGCACAAAAAAAACATTCCCTGCTGAGTACAGCACAAGCGATTAATTTATAGCGCTGACGAGACATGAAGTATAAATTTAATAAATTACTATAGTTTTGCAACAACTAATTGGAGGTTACGAACGAATTGGTAACATAGAGACGGCACAACCATGTAAAGCTTTACAATCCAAACGATTCCACCGTTTCAGACATAACCACGAACCTGGCTTATTCGGAATCATCTCGGTTTTGACATCTCTTTTAACTTTATGTTATTTAGCTGACCACACCAGCGGATTCTGCTGCTCGTCGTCGAGAACATCTCCAACTTTCAATTTTGCAACTTGCTCATCTGACAGAATATTTTTTTGGCCGTTGAATCTGGAGCCAATCGGCATGTAGGCACAGGTCATTGCCCGCCTTGGGTACGGCGTCATATTGGGGCCGGCTCCGTGTGCCGAAAGACCATTATGAACGCCTGCCATACCGGCTTTCATCTTGGCAACTACCGGCTCAATGGAACGAAATTCCGGGTAGTGCTTGAACAGGTCGCTGATGTTTTCCCCAATATCAACATTGTCGTACCGTGCTATCTTGTGGGAACCGGGCAGATAGTGCAAACATCCGTTTTCGAGCGTTGCGTCATCAAGTGCAATCCAGATGGAGAGTGCATTTTTTGAATGAAACGACCAGTACGGATTGTCGAGATGCCAGGCAGTCGGGTTTGCCCACGGCGGCTTTTGTAAGGTTTGATCATGCCAAACCCTGATGCCATCAATACCTTCCAGTTTGCAAAGCATCTCTCCTAATTCGGGACTTAAAAAATACTTTTTAATAGTATCATTTATCTTCCACAGATTTAATCTTTGAAGAAAAACGCTGTCATAGTAACTATCTTCTTCAACCATTTCCGCATTCCCATCACCAGCCACTTTCTGCTTTCCCATTTGCTCGACACTTTCACTTACAGCTTTCAGCATCTCCTCTACTTCATCTTCCGTCAGAAATTCTTCAAAAACTATGCATCCGTCACGCTGGTATTTATCTATTTGCTCTTGCGTTAAATTGGTATTCATTCTTTACTCCGATTGATTTGAGTGATTTTACCACTGATGGGTTGTAGGTCATAACGCAAAAAAGTATCAATGTTAAAAAATCTATTCTTTGCGAAAATAGCAAATATTATTCGTCTCAGAAATTTATAAGATTCACAAACCGACGCTCATCAATTAATCTCCAAACCATCTCTATCAGGCAGCTCTGGGAAAGCAGCATGCGGCTCCATTTGATACCAAAAAGCCACGGACGAGACATCGTCCTGAAGTGGCAGATACCGGCCGCCTGACCGCCAGCCCAGAGCCTGCATCGTCACTCTCAAATCCTTTTCAAAACGGACCGGGTCCATAATGTGCCAGCGATAAAGTCCGAAACGCGTCTGGGAATCATAAAGTCCATCCGGTTTAATCACTTGGGGCATGCCTGCATAAGGTGTGTTGTATTCTTTGTATTCATCATCTGACACAAACCCATAGGACCCGCAAAAATAGTCTTCTGTGCCGGTACCGCAAATGGTCGGGAATTCTTTATCGCCGTCCAAATAAAATTTAATCTCTCCCTCGCCCCACCAACCTTTATTGTTGGAACCCCAACACATATAAGTGCCAACATAATGTCCCCACCCTTTTACACCATCCAACAAGGTATAAACCTCTTTGTAGGGCACGGGGTTCGTACGTCGAAACTGGGCATGAAAATAAGCGGCATCATCCGGGATGTCTGTCAGAGTATAATTTATCTGGTAATACAAAGTCATTTGCTTTTCATCTAAGTTTTCCATGGTGATTTTGCAAGATTTACGGAACGGCATTTCCCAGTAGCAGTTGAAGGCGCTTCCTGGATTAACACAGACAGGGAGGGAATTAACCCTGGCATATTCTCCCCAACCATTGGCAAAAAAATCGCCGACAGGAACTTCAACAGATGGATCTTTTTCTCCATCCCAATAAAAACGAAGAATGGAATTTCGCCAGTTGCCGGTTGGAGTCATCCAGATTTGCTGGATAGCGCCCGGCCCTTCAATCTCAGCTAAAACAAAAGTATCAGCGGGTTCAATTTTGACATATGGAGATAGTTTCCACCCTTGTCCCAGGTCTCGGGCTGCATCAGCGGCTATACCATCAACTGACATTCCCCCCTTGCCTTTCTCGCCTGTAAAATTCTCAGGGCTAATCGAACGGGTCTTGGCGTGGGATAAGCGTGACAGATTTCCTAAATTCATTCCTAATCCATCGAATGAAGAATTTTGCCCTGA
>JAJDAE010000092.1 GCA_029262035.1 Candidatus Zhuqueibacterota bacterium | reverse complement strand
AATTCCTGAATCGACGTTGTTTTAATTTGGCCATTTTTGTTAATTAGAATTATCTCCATTTTCGGAGAAAAGTCTGCAATAACCTGACGGCAAGCACCACAAGGCGGACAATATGCTTCGGTCTCAGCTACAATTGCAATGCTGGTAAAATCTCTCTCTCCTTCGGAAATCGCCTTAAAAATGGCAACCCGTTCAGCACAGATGGTTAAACCGAATGAACTCACTTCAACATTACATCCGGTAAAAATCTTGCCCGATGCTGTTATCAGGGCAGCGCCTACTTTAAATTTAGAATATGGCGCATAAGCATATTCAAGTGCATCTATCGCAGCTTGTTTTAATTTTTGTTTCATATAAATATTGGACAAAAAAAATCCGAGAAAACCTCTCGGATTTTTAAATGTTGGCTAATTAAACTACCTTTAGAATGGCAGGTCATCCTCTGCAGCATTTGCAGCCGGTGTCTCCATAGGTGGTGGTGCATCAGCTGAACGCGACGAACCGCCATCACCTTTTGAATCCAGCATGGTCATATTGTCTCCAACAATTTCGGTGGTATAACGTTTATTACCGTCTTTGTCATCCCAGGATCTGGTTTGCAATCTTCCCTCAATATAAATCTTGCTGCCTTTCTTCAAATATTCACCGGCTACCTCAGCCAGTCTACGCCATAAAACTACGCGGTGCCACTCAGTTTTTTCCTGCCGATTACCATCTTTATCTTTCCAGTTTTCACTGGTAGCCATACTTAATGTTGTGACTGCAGCTCCACTCGGGGTATATTTCAATTCAGGATCCTGCCCTAAATTCCCAATTAAAATCACCTTGTTCACACTTCCTGCCATAGCGCCCTCCCTTAAATAGAAATTTAATAAACTATTTTTTTATCGTAACAAAAATAAACACTTTTGTCAAGTTATTTCTGGTTTGTTGGTTCTTGCAAACTAAACTATTAAACAAAGGCTTTTATATGTTTGGTAAGAAGCTCAAAAAGGCTGCAAACTATAACTTTTTGACTAAAGCGGTAGGTTTCAGACTGTGGAATCACAATAAAATTATTTTCTGTTTTCAGATCATCAATGGATAGTTGAAATCCTTTTGAGAGTTTAGGGGTTGATGTATATTTTATTTCAATACAGGACAAGGCTTTATTTCCGCGTACAAGTACAACATCACTTTCAGTGCCATTGTGTGTGCGATAATAATAGAGGTTAATTTCTTCAGGTACAATTTGTTTGATTTGTTCAATAACATAACCCTCCCAAGAGGCGCCTAATAATATATTTCCTTGCAACGTTTCAAAGTTCGTAATACCTGTCAGGCTATGTAATAGACCACTATCGCGAATATAAACTTTGGGTGATTTAACCAATCTTTTTTTTAAATTTAGAAAAAATGGCTGTAATCGATTTAAAATAAACGCAGCCTCTAAAAATTCTACATATCGATTGATGGTTGGGCTTGAGACGCCAATTGCTTTTGCAAAATTGGTTGCATTCCAAATACCCCCATGAAAATGGGCAAGCATTGACCACAACCGTCTCATTAAAACCGGATTTACTGTTAACCCAAGTAATGGCAAATCTCTTTCAAGGTATGTCTGAATAAAATTTCTTAGCCAGACTCGACAAATATCATCATTTTGAGACAACATTGCATCCGGGAATCCGCCCCTGAACCAATGCTGTGTCATATCATAATCTTTAGCGATTTCAGAAAAATTGAAGGTAGTAAGTTCTTTGTATACAATTCGACCAGCCAAAGTCTCTGAACTTTGCTTAAGAAATTCCGGAGAAGCAGAACCTAAAATGATGAATCTACCTGGTACACGGTGGCGATCAATAAGCCCCCTTATTACTGGAAATAACTGTGGAATTCGCTGAATTTCATCAAGTATGACACATTTCTCAGAATGTTGCTCAAGATATAGTTGTGGTTCAAGCAATTTGTTTTGATCTTCAGGTAACTCAAGATCCAAATAAATACATTCTTTCTCGATTTGATTCATCAAACGTTTAGCGAGGGTAGTTTTACCGACTTGACGAGGGCCAATAATACATGTAACAGGGAAATGATTTATGCGTTCAATTAATTCAGTTATAAGTGATCTTTCAATATACACGACAAACTTATCCATGAAAATAAAAAATCAAACTTTAGTATTTCATGGAAAAATAGCTTAAACTTAATCAAAACACAAGGGATTTCTTGTAAGGTTGATTCATTGCTTTAATTTCCGGCAGAGAGGGCAAACTTAATTTATTCTTAGTGCTATAACTGCGCACGTGAATAAAAACCGTTTTTACAGGTTTCTCAAAACTCACCACTTTTTTATCTTTGCCGACTGTGATCGGGGTTGGTAATTGGCCGGGTGAAGCAAACAACAGGCTTGTATTCGAAATATAAACTTTATAGCCGGCAAACTCCTTTTCATTCTCTTGTATGCTGGCTTTCCAACTAATTTGACAGGAATCCGGTTTGCATTGCACGCTTATATCCTCCGGGGGGGCTAACCGAAGGAGGCTTTCCAATTTCAGGGTGGATGGCGTGCAGCCTGTTATTAAACTGAGTAAAATAAAAAAAAACGGTGATTTCATCTAAAGTAAACTATTAAAATTCTATAGAAGATAACCACCGCGCAATCGAGTTTCAAGAAAAAACCGCGTTTAATCTTTCACCAAAATATCTTTAAAAAAGCTTACCGCACGCTCATCGCCGGTTTGGCCGAGCCAGAATATTGCTTTGCTGCGAATATGCGGATTGCTGTTGGTACGGGCAATCTGAATCAACATATCAGCCGCCTTTTGTTCATCCCCATGCTGGCTGATGGCAAAAACCGCTTTTTCCTTAACATCTGTCAATTCATCACCCTCAACAATTTCGCCGAGGGTTTCCAGTGCTTTCTTACTCGCCATCTGCCCCAGCCAAAAGATGGCCTTTTGCCGGACTTCGGAGTCTTTATATTTCCTGGCAATATCGATTAACAAATTTACTGCCCGCTCCGAGTCGTGCTGGCTAATTGAAAAAATAACTTTCTCTTTGATGTCACGCCGGTTGGCCTCTTTTAAAAGGCGCTGTAACATATCCAGGCTTTCGGGGGAATCGTTTTGTCCAATCCAGAAAACCGCTTTTTCGCGCATCTCATAATTGCTGTCAGTGCGGGCAATTGCCTCCAGTTCTTTCAGCAAGCGCGAATCATCATGTTGAGAAAAACAGAAAATCAGTTTCTCCTTCATATCCGGATTGTTTTCTTTTCTATACAATTTTTGAAGCGCCTCAAAACTCTCTTTGCCGGGAATTTGGGAAAGCCAGAATGCCGCATTCTCGCGAATATCTAAATAGGCATCACCAGCCGCAAGCTTGCTCAGGAATGGAATTACCGCCTGACTTTTATGCAAACTCAACACAAAGGTCGCCGGCTCAATCACACGCTTTTGGTAGTCATCATTTTCAATAATGTCACGCAGATGATTGAAACTTGCATCGGTGCCAACATTCTCGAACCAAACCACCGGCATACTTTTGAAATACCGACGATTCTGACGGTTATACAGTTTTATTTTATTAACCTTTTTTTGCTTTGAATCATATAGAAAAAATACGCCCCAGTCTTCAAAGTTCACTACAAAATCCCGCTCGTATTTTTTAAGTTTTTTCTCTGATTCTTTATCACCCAACTCGCTTAATGCTCGCAACGCGGTGGTTTCAACAGACTCATCGTCGGCATAATGGTGGCGTATAGTCCCACCGGATGAAATAGTGACCCCGCCATCATTATTTATATGAACGTCGAAGATATCCAGATTATCACGCAATTCAAACTGGTAGCCAACCCAAAACTTTGAAGCGCCTTTAACCTGATTTTTTGCCAGGTTAAGCATTTG
>JAJDAE010000091.1 GCA_029262035.1 Candidatus Zhuqueibacterota bacterium | reverse complement strand
TACGATATTCCGACTACGAAAGAATTAAGGGAATTGCACAAACCCAGTTAGGGTTGGATTTTGTATCCAATGAAAAAATCATCTCTTTATCAAAAAACTAAATCCCGCAGCAAGCAAGCCGCTGGGCGTAAACCGGTTAACGCTGGAATGCAGTATTGGAGGATCCATTTTTTTAAGTATATACTGTCGGCAGTTGCTTTTGGTCTATTTTTACGGTTGATACACATACAAATATTTCAGAACGAAAAATTTGAAGCCATGGCAAACGAACAGTACAATCGGGTTTCTGCACAAAAAGCACCCCGTGGCATAATTTACGATCGCAACAACGTGGCGCTCGCTATGAACCGGCCTCACTATAGCCTGGGCGTATACAAAAGAGCTATTAAAGATGTTCGACGCTTCAGTAATAAAATTGCCAATTTAACCGGAGTTGACAAATATAAAATCGTCCATCAATTAAACAAACGTTCCAAGTATGTTCAGCTTACACGTGACTTAGATGAAGAGACCGCAAAGATCATTGAGGCTTTGCATATTCCCGGTGTTCAGGTTCACAGGTCGTTGGAGCGTCTTTACCCTTTCGACAGTAAGCTCTCACAAATACTTGGTTTCGTGGATGTGGATGGAAAAGGTATTAGTGGGCTTGAAATGAAGTTCGATGATCAGTTAAAAGGCCATGATGGTTGGGAAATCGTACAAAAGGACGCACGCGGACGGAACGTTATGCCGGTGAAAGGTTTAACCCAAAAAAGTAAAAACGGCAACAATATTGTCCTGACGATTCATAATGTCTATCAAGGTATAATTGAGGAGGAACTGGCTGCCACAGTTGCCCACCGCAACGCCAGGGGAGGTATCGCCCTGGTCACGAATCCGGCAACCGGTGAAATTCTTTCAATGGCATCTGTGCCGACTTACAATGCGAACCAGGCAAGTAAAACCAACCCGGCATCCTGGCGAATTCGAGCAATAACCGATATTTTTGAACCCGGCTCAACTTTCAAAATTATCACTATGATGGCCGGGCTGGAAAATGACATCCTGCCCCCGGGCAAAAAAATGGACTGTAAAAACGGCCAATATAGTTTTTCAGGTGAATTAATAACAGATACTGCAAAATTTGGAGAATTAACATTTACCGAGATTTTCAAAAATTCCAGCAATATAGGCACTGCACAACTGGCTGCAAAAATTGGTAGACGTAATATATTCAAGACTGCCCGAAGTTTTGGTTTTGGCAATCTTACAGGCATTGAACTTCCCGGGGAGGTTGGAGGTATTTTCAAAAACCCCGCTGAATGGTCAAACTTTACCATCGCGGCGATTTCCTACGGCTATGAGGTTGCAGTAACCGGCATACAAATGGCAATGGCCTACGGCGCAATTGCCAATGGCGGCATGCTGATGAAACCATCCATCATCAAAGAAATTCAAACACCGGCAGGTGAGAGCATACATAAATTCTACCCGCAGATTATTAGGCAAGTAATGGACCCAAATGTTGCCCAAAAAATGACAGACATTCTGAAAGAGGTTGTAGAAGACGGAACCGGAACTAACGCCAAAATAGCAGGGCTTAGCATGGCGGGAAAAACCGGTACCGCGCAAAAACCACTGGAAGGGAAAAGTGGGTATTCAAAGGTAAGGTTTATAGCATCCTTTGCGGCTTACTATCCGGCAGAGCAGCCGCAATATTTAGTTTATGTTTCAATAGATGAACCTTTCCCTATTCACTCTGGTGGCGGCGTGGCGGCTCCAACGGTTAAACGAATTATCGAAAAAATGCGCAATGTGCATACATTGCCGCGGCAGGAGGCACCTCAACAATACACACAAACCTCACAGAATGAAATGCCGGATCGCCTGCCGGAACTATCAGGACGCCATAAAGACACCGCTATGCAACTTTTAGATGAACATAAAATTGCTTATGAATTTCAAGGCAGCGGCCAAATGGTGCTTGAACAAATTATTGTGTCAGGTCAAAACAAACCGGTTGAAAAAGTAATCCTCGTCTTAGGTGATTTTGAAACGGATTCAAAATATCAGGAAGTCCCGGATTTAATCGGGTTATCCTTGAGAGAGGCGATCGCAAAATTATCGGTACGGGGAATACAAATCAAAATAATTGGCAATGGAAAGGTTGTAAAACAAACACCCGTTGCCGGCGAAAAAATCAAAGTAGACGCCAGTTGCTATTTGGAGTGCGCACCGGCACAGTCCTTGGTTTCATTGATAAATTGAGTCATTTATGGACTTAAGACTTAAGGATTTATTAAAAATCAAAACCCGTACTTTTGAATTTAAAGGTCATGAAAGTCTTTTAAATAAAAAAGCTGATCAGGTATCAATTGACTCAAGAACGATTCATCCGGGTGACATCTACATTGCGATAAAGGGTGAAAACCATGATGGCCATCATTTTGCCCTGGCGGTGTTAAAAAAGCAAGCATTGGCCGTTGTAATAAATCATGACTTCTGGTTTGCCAACAAAAATGAACTCGAAGGCAAACCCGTTTTTGTAGTCCGGGACACAACTTATGCTTTACAACAAATTGCAAATTTTTATAGAAAAAAGTTTAGCATTCCTGTAATTGGCATCACCGGCACAAATGGAAAAACCACAACCAAAGAAATGATAGCCGCCGTTTTAGAAAAATCAGGTAAGGTTTGCAAAACTGAGGGGAATTTCAATAACCACATTGGCGTCCCCCTCACCCTTTTTAAATTAACTAAAGAGCACAAATACGCAGTGATCGAAATGGGCACAAATCATTTTGGTGAAATAAAGACGCTGTGCGAAATTGCCGAGCCGGATTTTGGAATAATTACCAACATTGGTCATGGTCACACAGAATTCCTGCAAGACATCAACGGCGTCACCAAAGCCAAAATGGAACTTTTTGATTATTTAAAAATTAATGGCGGAACGGTTTTCATAAACATGGAAGACTCTAATATTTCTAAATTTAGCGAAGACTTTTCACAAAAGAAAACATTTGGTTTTTCAGGTACAGAAAACACTTCAGCTCAAAAAATTGGGATAAACGAAACGGGATGTGCACGCATAAAAATTGAGGACACCGAAATAAGTTTAAATTTACCTGGTGTGCACAATGCCATTAATGCTTTGGCTGCAATTGCGGTTGGTATTGAGTTCCGTGTTAATTTGGCTGAGATAAAAAACGCCCTGGAAAACCTGAATATTCCATCCAAGCGAATGGAAGTTTTAACTGAAAACGGAATCACTGTTATCAACGATTGCTACAATGCCAATCCGGAGTCAACACTCTCCGCGTTGAAAACATTAGCGGGCTTTAATGTCTCAGGCATAAAATATTTTATCTTTGGCGATATGCTCGAACTGGGAGAAAATGCAGAAGAGCAGCACGCTGAGATTGGGAGAAGTATTAATGGCTTCGGCGTGACAGCAATGTTTACTTACGGTGACTTGGCAAAAGAGGCAGGTAATGCAGCGCAGGCAACAATAACCCGCAAACATTTCACGGATAAAACAGACTTGACAACACGATTGAAAACAGATTTAAAGCCTGGTGACCTGGTTCTACTAAAAGGGTCACGCGGCATGAAAATGGAAGAAATTCTTGAAGGTATTTTTAATTAACTATTTAGGTTTCAAAAACAGAATCATGGAAATATTGATCCTGTTCAAAGTTTAAAGCAAGATATAGTTTAACTAAAGTTATTCACTAACTATAGATAGAGCCATGTTCTATTACATATTATATCCCTTGCGAGACTACATTTCGGGTCTCAACTTATTCAGATACATCACATTCAGAGCCACGTGGGCGGCAATAACGGCTCTGCTCATAAGCCTGTTTGTCGGACCATATATTATTCGAAAACTACGTCAGTACCAAATTGGGGAAGAGATTCGTTCCGATGGTCCGGAGTCGCACCAAAAGAAAGCCGGCACCCCAACTATGGGTGGTTTAATTGTCCTGGCCTCTGTTATTATTCCAACTCTGTTGTGGGCGAAAGTAGAAAACACGTACATCATTTTGATTACTTTTGCCACGCTTTTTATGGGAATTGTGGGCTTTTTAGACGACTATTTAAAATGTATCAAAAAAGCTCCTAAGGGCTTGATAGGGCGTTACAAACTGTTGGGACAATTTATAGTAGGTACAGTTATTGGCAGCGTTATTTATTTTTCACCGGAATTTGATGGTATTAGCACGCTAAGCACGATCCCTTTTCTTAAAAACTACGAAATCGATTTTGGCATCTTTTATATACCGGTGGTGATTGCAGTTATCATGGCAACATCAAACGCAGTAAATCTATCAGATGGTTTGGATGGTCTTGCCATCGGCTTGATTGGAATTGCAGCAATGACCTTTGCAGGCATTGCCTATTTTTCCGGGCGTGTAGATTTCAGCGGCTATCTTAACATCATTTACCTTGAAGGTGCTGGCGAATTAACAATTTACTGCACGGCCTTAGTCGGAGCTTCGCTGGGATTTTTGTGGTACAACTCCTACCCTGCCAAAGTATTCATGGGTGATACGGGTTCTCTGGCACTGGGCAGCGCTCTCGGTGCGTTGGCAATTTTATTAAAAAAAGAACTTCTGCTTTTTATTGTGGGCGGTGTTTTTGTTGCCGAGACACTTTCGGTGATTATTCAGGTGACTTATTTCAAATATACGGGAAAAAGATTTTTCAAAATGGCGCCAATTCACCATCATTTCGAACTATCCGGCTGGGATGAACCTCGGGTAGTCGTTCGATTTTGGATCATTGCTATTTTACTGACTTTAGTAACTTTAAGTACATTCAAAATTCGTTAAATTATTTATGAAGAAAAACTTACAAAACGCTGATTCACACCTGCTTTTATCCGTTGTCATTCTTCTGGTGATCGGTATCGTTATGGTTTATAGCGCAAGCTCTTTTAAAGCTCAGGAAAGTTTTGGCGACAGTCACTTTTTTTTAAAAAAGCATTTTCTGAAAGTATTATTCGGATTGCTGTTAATGTTTATCGTTTCAAAAGTAAATTATAAATTCTGGCTTTCGATTTCACCCATTTTGCTAACAGCATCGGTTATCATATTGCTTTTCATTTTGGTCTCATCCGGGGTAAGCGAAATACGAGGAAGCAAGCGCTGGATTAATCTGGGGTTCATGAACTTTCAGCCTACAGACCTGGCACGGATATCCCTGATACTATTTTTAAGTATGTCGATGGGAGCTGCAAATTACGTTACGCCAAAATCAGCAAAAAGTTTTTTATTTCATCTGGGTGTAATAGCTTGTGTGGTGGGACCAATCATGCTGCAACCTGATGCCGGTAGCGCCATGTTAGTTGGCTTCATCGCCTTGACTATCTTGTTTGCGGCAGGTGAAAAGTTTAAATATCTGCTTATTCTTGGCGCCTCAACCATTCCATTTTTAGCGCTGATTTTTTTGCGCGATGGTTATCGAAAAGTCCGTGTCATGAATTTTATCCAATCTGTAAAAGGAGAAAATATAGATTGGCAGGCACTACAATCTCTTATCGCCCTAGGCAATGGTCACGTTTTTGGACAAGGGCTCGGCAGCAGTCGACAAAAGTATCATTTTTTACCAGACCCTTTTACGGATTTCATCTACTCTATTGTGGGTGAAGAACTCGGGTTATTCGGAACGACTTTAGTCCTGATTGTTTTTATCGTGTTAATTTGGAGTGGCATTAAAATCGCGCTGCAGGCTCAGGATTTTCAAGCAAAGATTTTGGGATTCGGCATTGCTACAAGTATTGGAATCTACGCCTTTACGAATATGGGTGTTGGTGTAAACTTACTGCCAACCACAGGTGTTCCAATGCCATTTTTAAGTTATGGCGGCTCATCGTTGATAACCAATTTACTATGCATAGGTATTTTACTGAACATTGCAAATGAAACAAAACAATCAACTCAACTTAAACCGGTTGGTAAATACCAGCCAAGAAGGAGAACTACCGCAGCTCATGCCTGAGACCAGCCTAAAATTTATTTTCGCTGGCGGTGGTACTGGTGGACATTTGTATCCCGCAATTGCCCTGGCGCAGGAGTTAGAGAAATCCGGCTGTTCAGAAATTATGTTTATAGGTACAAGCTACGGTATTGAAAATAAGATTTTGCCGAATTACAATTTTCAATTTAAAAGAATCTGGATGCGCGGACTTCAAAGAAAAATTACACTGACAAATTTATTGTTTCCAATAAGACTGATAGTCAGCATCATGCAATCTGTGGTTATCACACTATCATTTAAACCGGACGCAATTATTGGAACGGGTGGTTATGTGAGCGGGCCGGCATTGCTGGCTGGTCTTTTACTTGGAACGCCAACCGTGATTCAGGAGCAAAACAGCTATCCCGGTTTGGTAAACAGGCTTCTCGGTAAAAAAGTAAAACAGGTTCATATTGCATTTGAAGATTCGGCCAAATATTTTCAGGGGCAAAAAAACATAAAGTTAAGCGGCAACCCGGTTAGAAATCTAAGCAGCATGGATAAAAGCAGCGCTCGCAATAAATTCAATTTTGATGAAAACCTACCTGTCTTACTGGTATTTGGCGGGAGTCAAGGCGCAAGGGCAATTAACAATGCAGTCCTGGCAAGTCTAGAAGAATTCTCAAGAATTAAACTTCAGATTTTATGGGCAACCGGACAAACCGAGTTTGATTCAATTGCCCCGCAATGTGCAAGATACAAGGCCAATGTTCTTGTCCTGCCTTATTTAGAAGACATGGCATCAGCTTACGCAGCAGCAGATTTTGCTCTGTGCAGAGCAGGCGCTTCAACGCTATCAGAAATTGCCATTTGCGGATTGCCATCTATTTTAGTGCCCTACCCTTTTGCAGCCGCGAACCATCAGGCATTCAACGCAAGGTCATTTGAAAAATCCGGAGCAGCTATTGTACTACCAGAAAAAAATTTAAATCAAGAGACTTTAACTGATGCAGTTAAGGGTTTTCTGAATAACCCGGACAAAAAACACTTGCTGTCTAAAGCAGCTTTAAAAAATGCAAAACCGGATGCTACAAAGGAAATTATAAAAGACATGTTTTCATTAATAAAAACCGGGGGTTGAGGAGAAATTATGATGTACTCCAAGTATAGCACCGACAAATGGCAGGAACACCCGAAAAGTGTTTGGCCTAAAAAACTCGGCCTAATTTTTCTAAGCATAACAACTACCGTACTTATCCTGCTCAAAGTGGCAACCTGGTTGAATGCCGGCGTAATGTTTTCCCTAAAAGATGTTGAAATTATTGGAAATCAAAACGCACCAAAATCGGAACTATTGAGCTTGTTTGAAATTGATACAACCAAAAGTATTTTTGATATCGATTTGAAAGCTATTTCGGCCAAAATAAAAAAACATCCATTTGTTCATGATGCAAAAATTAGCCGAAAATTACCAAATAATCTCGTGGTAAAAGTAATAGAGAGACAACCCTTAGCTATTATTAATGGTGAAAAATTGTCCCTAATTGATAAGTATGGTCAATTTTTACCTGACCTTAAAACGTTTGATCCGGTTGATTTTCCGGTTATTTCAAACATTGAGCCGACTGAAGCAAATAACTCAAAACTGGCAGTGGTCTTAAATTTTCTGGATGCGATCAAAACACAAAATTTTTCATTATACTGCCAGATTTCTGAAGTTTCGTTTTCAGATAAAGTTGGGCTCTATTTTTACCTGGTTGAAAAATCTACACCGGTTGTTGTCGGCAACAAAGGTTTTGTTAATAAGGCAGAAAAATTAATGAAAGTCATAAAAACGATAAACCAGAACACACAATTATCGCAAGTAAAATACTTCGATTTGAGATTTAAAGATCAAGTAATTGTAAAGGAAATTGATAGTTGAAATGCCTGGATATTTATATATAGATTTTCAGTTTAGGCATTTAATTTAAACCCAATCCTGTCCAAAAGAGGAAAAGAAATATGGCACAATACATAGCAGGGCTGGATATCGGAACCACTAAAATTTTCGCTATCATCGCCGACATCGAAAATGAGGGTCTCCCCAAAATTGTAGGGGTTGGTTCCAGCCCATCCGAAGGGCTACGAAAAGGTGTCGTAGTTAATCTGGAAAAAACAGTTCACTCCATTCAATTGGCAGTGGAAGCCGCCGAAAGAATGGCGGGGACTCAAATACACGAAGTTTACGCGGGCATTGCCGGTGACCATATCCGCAGTATCAACGGACGTGGTGTGGTTGCGGTTGCAAGTCCAAACAACGAAATTACACAAGCCGATATTAAACGGGTCATAGAGGCTGCTAAAGCCGTAGCCTTGCCCACCGATCGGGAAATACTGCATATTCTTCCACAGGAATTTACAGTGGATGACCAGCAGGGAATTAAAGACCCGGTGGGCATGTCAGGTGTTCGACTCGAAGCAGAAGTTCATATTGTGACCGGTGCTATAACCTCCGCCCAGAATATTTGTAGAAGTATTGAACGCGCCAACATTACCCCATTGGATTTGGTTTTGGAACCACTGGCATCAAGTTATGCAGTGCTCGGAAAAGACGAAAAAGAACTCGGTGTTGTGGTCATGGATTTAGGCGGCGGTACAACAGATATTGCCATGTTTTTTGAGGGTTGTATCCGTCACACATCAGTCGTGGGACTGGGCGGCAAAAATGTTACCAACGACGTGGCGCTTGGCTTAAGAACACCGGCGGAGCATGCAGAAACGATAAAAGTAAAACATGGCTGTGCGGTACATACTGAAAATGATAAAGATGAGACCATCGAAGTACCGGGAGTTGGCGGACGTACTCCACGAAAAATTTCAAAAGCCTACCTTGTGGACATCATCCAACCGCGAATGGAAGAAATTTTTAGCCTGGCGTATCGCGAAATTAAGAAATCAAATTATGTTCACTTAATGACGGCCGGTGTTGTGTTAACTGGCGGTGGTTCTATGTTAACGGGCGCAGTTGAACTGGCAGAGGACATCTTCGACATGCCGGTAACTCTTGGAATTCCAAACGGATTTGAGGGTTTCAAAGACCTTGTAAAAAGTCCAAAGCATGCTACAGGTGTTGGGTTAATTCATTACGCAATAAATCACGGCTTCGAAGCTGAAGAGTTAAATGGAAATACAGAACACGGACGCTTTAACTGGATTGTAGCCAGAATGAAAAAATGGTTCAACAATCTTAACAAATATGAAAATTAATAAAAAGGAGAATAAATCATGACTATGCGATTTGCGTTTGACGAAAAGAGTTCATCCACCGCAAGAATGAAAGTGATTGGTGTTGGCGGCGCTGGCGGAAATGCCATTAACCGTATGATTGACGGCGGTTTAAATGGCGTTGAATTTATCAGCGTAAATACGGACTTACAGGCATTAGAAAACAGCAAATCCAGTTCCAGAATTCAAATTGGTCGCATTTCAACAAAAGGCTTGGGCGCTGGTGCAAACCCCGAAATTGGGAAAAAGGCTATTGATGAAGATCGGGACACAATTTCTGAAACTCTTGAAGATGCAGACATGGTCTTCGTCACGGCAGGCATGGGCGGCGGAACAGGTACCGGCGCTGCACCGGCAATTGCAGAAATCGCTAAAGATCTTGGTGCGTTAACTGTTGGCATCGTTACAAAGCCCTTCCTTTTTGAAGGACCCAAACGAATGAGTCGAGCCTTGAAAGGTATCGCCGAACTGAAAGAGTGCGTTGATACCCTGATAATTATTCCAAACCAGAGACTGCTATCCGTTGTGCCAAAAGATACGCCATTGAACGCTGCATTTCAGATTGCAGACGACGTTCTTTTGCAAGCGACTAAAGGCATTTCTGATTTAATCGCCATCCCGGGTTTGATCAACCTGGACTTTGCTGATGTGCGAACTGTGATGTCCGAAATGGGCGATGCACTGATGGGATCAGGCCTGTCGACCGGCGAACACCGTGCAGTCGAGGCAGCTCAGCAAGCTATCTCCAGTCCTCTTCTGGAAGATGTTTCTATCGAAGGCGCGCTTGGTGTTATTGTAAATGTGACCGGCAGCGACAGTATGACATTGCACGAGGTCAATGATGCAACTTCAGTAATTTCGGAAGCAGCGGGTGAAGATGCGAATATTATTTTCGGTGCGGTTATCGATAATAATTTGCAAGAAGAAATGCGGGTGACTGTTATAGCCACAGGCTTTAACCGAAACGGGCGCTTGAGTTCAATTGCTACCAATCATAGACGTATTTATGAGCTCGAAGATAATCACCAAACTTCTGATTTGGAAATTCCTACCTTTCAGAGAATTAAAGAAATGAAAAACGGTGAAGGAAACGGCACGACCACATTTGAGGACGAAGACTGGGAAAAAGAACCGGAGTCTGCTGAGGATTTAGACGTCCCTGCATTTTTGAGAAGAAAAATCGATTAAGTGAAAATTATGGACAAAAAAAAGCCGGCTAAATTTAATATTTAGTCGGTTTTTTTTTTTTGAAGCAAAAACTAAAAAGTTTACAAGCAAAGACCAGATTAAACAACCTTCACAAAGTTACCGGTTCGGATGCATCTGGTACAAACTTTGATACGCTTTACATGACCATCTATATTAGCCCGAACTTTTTTGAGATTTGGCAACCAGCGCCTTCTGGTTTTATTGTGGGCATGGCTCACATTATTCCCAACCATTGGTCCTTTACCACAAATATCACATTTTTTAGCCATCTTTTATTTCTCCCTTTTCATAACGCAACAATTTTCAAGCTCTTAAAACGAACGACTCGAATAATACAGAAATTCGCCTTAAAATGCAAGGATAAATTTCTACTTCAAACTAAAAATGAATCCATTTGTTTGAATAAAAGCAGAAGCCTTATCTTTTAAATATACTCCACTCCCGAAAAAATTGCCAGATGAGGTACTTGGATAGATTATATCCACAATGAAGTCTGGAAATTTTCGATAGGCCGCCGATCTTTTAGCTCTTAATTTAAATCTCTTGAACCTTCACGTTTTCGAGAATAATTTCAGATACTTTGGTAAGTTCACCCTGCTCAAAACGTTGGTCGTAATCTGCTGTAGTGGTGTCGGATTCAGCACCTTTGTAGTTATAAAAATCAGCGAACAGAATTCCGTTAATCCGCCTTTGGTTAAACGCAGCCCGAAACCGGGTACCGTTATCATCACGATGGTAGTTATATGCCAAATAATCCATTGTGTGGTTTTCTTGATGAAACCAGTAGGTAAAAGTATCTGTATAGTCTCCGCCACCACCCTCCTTGCTAAAGCTCACTTCGATTTTGTCGTAAGACTCTCCCTTGATCGTACTTCTACCGCTATAACGTTTTTGCACCGCGTGGTCATTTAAAAAATAAGGTAGAAGGGCAAAATAGACGACAGAACTTACAGATTCCGAGAAAGTCTTTTGGTCATGCTCAGCCAACACCACAGTTTCGCCATTAATTTCCCGATGAAATCCCTCGTTGTTTAGAATATCGGAAACGGTGCCGGAAGGTTCATCAAAAGTACGCTTGTAGGCAAAAGAACCGCCGTTGCGTTCAACCGAGAAATGATAGTCGCGAAAGTCGAATTCAATAACTGAAGATTGATATCGATAACCCCCATGAGCCATAATGGCAGCATCAGTAATTGAATTTGCATCGGGTTGGCTTGAGCAACTAAAAAACACTGCTCCGGTGATAATGGATATGATGTAGTATTTAAAATTATTTATGTTTAACATCACTTCTCCTTTCTCTCGAATGTGATAGTCGATATTGCATTTACGAAGTCGAAGCATCCTGGGAAGAAAATATACTCTGAAAGTTTTTGGAGCTTTTTGACGCGGCTTCAATTTGAATATCAATTTAAAGATGCTTAAAACCTTAACAGTTCAAAGGGTTAAGTTTAAGGTAATCTTAAAATCAACCCTTTGAAAGAAAATTATTTTGTAAGAATGGATTATTGCTTTCTTAATTAGTACCTTCAATTTGGGCCAAGGCGTTTTGAATCCGTTCTTTCTGGTTATCCGGAGCCATACTAAGCGCTTTTTTGTAATTTTTCACCGCTCGTTTGCTGTTCTCTTTTCTCTCGTATGCATCGGCAAGACTGTCATAAACCTTCCATTCTTTCGGATGCCGTTTCACATTCAACTTGAATATTGTAATGGCCTTATCCGCTTTATCTTCCCCGAGAAGCTGATAGCCATAGCGATTGAGCTGATTCCGGTTGGCCATTTCTACAGCCTGTTTCATATAATTTTTCGATTCCGTGGACTTCTCAGCTTTTGCCAGCAGTTGAGACTTTACTTGTAAATTATTGAAGTTTTTTTTCCTACTGATCGATTGATCGATCCAGGCCATCGTCTCTTCATTGATGATATCGTTTCTTAAGCAATATCTCGCTGCATCATAAAAGCCACGCCAGGTAAACCCCGGAGAGGTTCTCAGTTCATTACGAATACTTCCGAGAACAATTTCATGAACATCGACTTCAATCTTAAAGGGTACCTTTAATTTTTCCCATCGGAGGTATGCCACAGTGGAATTTTCCGTCAGACCTTCGAAACCGTAGTTTAGCCACTCTGTATGTTCAGCTTTTTGTGGCGTGACGGCTATGCTCACAGCATCCTCTTCCGGTTTATAGAAATAACTTCCCCAAGAAGTGTAATTCTTACTGAAGGAAATTGTCCATTCTCCTTCTGTCGGCTTCATATGCACGCCGTAAGTACCGGCAGGAACCTGCTGCTTTTCAATAGTTACATCATGGTTAAAAGTAATTGTTGTGTTATCATTTGCGCCAGCCCGCCACGGAATTCGACCATTGTAAGGAACCAGTTTTCCCCAGACTTCCCGATCTTTAACTGCCGGCCTATGATAGTCGATGGTGATATCGGTTATCCCAACCCTCTGAACGACAGATGCGGCGGGACTCACTCTGGGCAAGTTTTTTAACTGAGCCTGGCCAGATGTTGCATAAAAAGAAACCATAAAAAAACCGGCTACAAAAAAAAGTATAATTGAACGTTTCATAATTATTTTCCCTTTGGAATTTAGTTAAAAAAAAGATTATCCCTTTGTTTATAAGTTTTCGATGGTGTGTGAAACATACACTTCTAAATTTTGGTAAGGCTATTTTAAGATAGAATTGTGATAATCAGAATACATCAACGGGAATTATCTGTCACAGCATTTTGGGATTTACGCCTGTTATTTTTTTTTGTTTCATTACTTTTCACAGGCACACCCGAACAAATATTTTTTACTTTTCAAGCTTGGTTCCAACCACTAGCTTTTTCACCCCGGACCGCTTGGCAACATCCATTATTTTTACAACGAGTCCATGCGAAGCCTCTTGATCTGCTTTAAGTATCAACGCGCCATCTTCCATTTTCGGTAAGGATTCTTTCAATTTTCCCTCAAGAGCTTTCAAATCAACAGGGTCACTGTTCAAAAACATTTCCCCTTCTTTATCTACAAAAAGTGTATAATCTTTTTGCTGAACAACTTCGGAGTTTTGGGCGTGGGGCAATTCAAGTTTAATGCCGGGTTGTTCAAGAAATGTAGAGGACACCATGAAAAAAATTAGCAGCAAAAATAACACGTCAATAAGAGAGGTAATATTAAGTACAACTTTTCTTTTCTGTTTGGCTTTAAACTGCATCGACTTTTACCTTTTTCTTGGTTGCGCCGTTGTTCTTAAAAACATTCACTTTCTTTAGAAGCTGGGTAGAATATTTCTCAATTTCCAAAATAAGACCCTCTGCTTTATTGGAAAATAAATTATAAACCACAACCGCCGGGATACCGATTGCAAGGCCAAATATCGTGGTGATTAAAGCTTCAGAAATACCACCTGACAAGGCATTGGTTTGTCCAACGCCAAGCTCTGCAATCACATTAAAAACCTTGAGGATACCAATAACAGTTCCAAGCAGGCCGAGGAGCGGTGAAATCCCCGCAATGGTTTCGATAATGACAAGCCCGCGCTCCAAAACATGTACCTCTTGTCTGCCCTGATCATCCAACGCCTCTTTGATTTCCTCCTTCGGCAAATCACGGCTCTCCAGTCCCATTTTAACAATGTTGGCAAATGGGCCTTCATGTTTTTCGCAGATTGAAATCGCTAAACCCACATCATCAGGACCTTTGATATTATCCAGCACATTCACAATCTCAGGAATGATCACATTCTTTCGCCTCAGCGATATTGACTTTTCAATTATAATTGCCATGCCGAGTATTGAACACAACAAAAGCGGATACATCATAAATCCGCCTTTGGTAAAAAAATCTAAAATCTGTTCCATATATTTCTCCGTTTATTTTTGACGACCGTTTGTGTACGAAAATTTTGCTGTAACTTCCAGAAATGGTTCAGGGAAATCTGTAGGGAGTTTATTAAATGGCGCTGAAAGTTCAATTGCTGCGTAGCTGGTTTCCATCAATGTTTTGTGGCCATCAAACTCAATCAACTCCAGAGCTTTCATGGTGCCATCCGGATAAATTCTAAATTTTATAGTGGACTCGCCGGCGATCAACCCCAAGCGGGTAAAAGCGGGAGGTGGAAAAATATTTCGTCCCACCTTTTTTTTTAATTCAAGCATATAGGGAGCAAAGTCCCAATCGTAAGTATTAAAAGATAATCCACCCATATCCGGGGCACGACTTTCCTGATTATCATACCGGACGCTTGGTGAAGCATTCGGAACGCCAGGGTTATTTTGAGTAGGGTTGTTTGTCAGATAATCTCTGTTAAATTCACTGGTAGAAACATAATAATCACCACGAGTGGTTTTATCAATTTCGTTATCATTTTTTTCTTCGGGCTGCTCACTTTGCTCATTGGGATTCACCTGCTCCCCAATGGGACCATGATTGGTCGGCAACTCTTCAAACTTAAAATCCCCTCTGGCAAATGGGTCATTAATTGGCAGGTCGGAATTTGCTTCCTCATTTCTTGCAAGTGCATTTTTGTCTGAAAGAAAGTCAGCCTGTTTTTGATTCTCGACTACCTGAGCGTCATCCGGGGTTTCAATGACTGTTTTGGGTTTTTCAGAAGAATTGGCCAAATCAAAAATAATCGGTTCCGGAGCCACTGTTTGCACAATGTCGCCTGCAAACCAACTGTACCGATCGGCAAACATCCAGAAAAGGAGAAAGAAGATATGCAAAATAATCGAGCCGCCAATGGCGATTTCTCGTAAGTGCTTAATCACTTTAGTTGATATTTACTCTCATGAAATCTCGAGCAAGCACCACTTCCCCTGTAAACTTGCTTCGCACAGTATTCAGTATTTCAACCTCGTCAAAAGGTGGATAAATATGAGTTAGAATTAATTTTTTCACACCGGCATCGTTCGCAATTATTGCGGCCTCGGAGTAAGTTAAATGCCCTTCACTTTTATTCCCATCAGAAAAGGAGCACTCAAGCAGCAACACATCTGCCTGCTCTGCCAATGTTGTAATACCATCACAAGGTGCAGTATCACCCGAGTAGACTAGAACTTTATTTTCAGATTCAAATCTATAACCTATGGCATTTTCGGAATGCTGCATAAACATGGATTTCACATTATAGTCTTTGAAATCATAAGAAGTTTCGCCCAATTCAGTCAGTGACATTTTATAGTCAACTTCAAGCATACTTTGGCCAAATACTTCAATAAGATTATTAAAGAAATCCTTAAACCCGATTGGCCCGAAAAGTTCTAACTTTTTGGTGCGTGTAAAGCCGGGTGTATTTTTTGTGGCAAAGAGAAATGGTACAAGATCCATGGTATGATCGGGATGCAAATGCGTATAAAAAATTTGATCAATATTTTCATATGAAACATCTGCTTTTCCCAATTTCAACAGGGTTCCGCTACCGCCATCTAGCAAAATATTTTTTCCGGCAATATTTACATAATATCCGGATGGTCCACGTTCTGCCTGCAACGCGGCCGTGCCGCTACCTAAAATCAACAAATTCATAATTCTTAGACAATTTAAAGGTGAAAATTATTCCATTGAAAATTAAATGGAATCATCATTTTTAGTTTCCTCATCAATCCAATTGAGGTAGTCAGAAGAGCCGGCAACAATTGGCAGTGCGATGATTTCCGGCACATCGTAACTGTGGAGTGCTTTAACTCTTACCGCCAATTTATCGAAATTTCCTTTTATTGTTTTAGCAATCATCAAGACTTCGGGTTCATTATTTACACGGCCCTGCCAGTTAAAAATTGATTGAACGCAACCCACTATATTGACACACGCAACCAGCTTTTCGGCAACCAAGCTGGTTGCTATTTTTTCAGCTTCTGCTTTAGAAGCGGCAGTAATAAATACTACAATTTTATTGGACATCTTTTTTATAAGATTGCTGGATTAAACAGGATGGATAAGATTCATAACGGTATAACCATCAACACATCAAACGCTCAAGCGAGGCGTTACAGCCATAAAAAACATAAATCTTTTTCTTCAGTTAAGCCAAAAGTGCTAATCAGCTAACCAGTTCTTGGCGCGTTAAGTTTGAACGTTAGCAACTGTTATACAAATGATGCAATTTGTACGGGGCGTTCCAATGCAAAACTTTTTCGATGAAGCTTAATTCGCTCAATTTCATGAAGAGTTTCTGCTGTAAAATAATTTTCCCCACAACTGGGACAACTTATCATTGGAACATTCTCAATAAGTAGTAAATCTTTTCCCTTACCATGTGTTTCGGTAACTTTTCGAACTCGTGCTCCTTTTTGCCCACAAATGTCACAAATTAGGTTTTTGCTTTTATTTTTCATGGTTCATATACAGTTATAATTACAAGTTTATTGGTTGAACTGAGCTTTACGATTAATTCAATCTCCCTACCAGATATTATTTTACCTCTGATACGATATTTCGACTCAGAACTGATTTGGTCTCTTTGTCGTTCTAAGATTTCGCTGGTAAGAATTCCTCTCTCGATATCGTAAATTGTAAAACAATCATCAATCATTTCCTTTCTTGCATGCTCAGTCACCACATATTCACGCCTGCGAATTTTTTCTCGCATTCGTATGAGAGTTCTTTTATACAATTCTAATCATAGTCATTTTTAGTCCATTATCTTCAACATAATTTATTCAAAGCAATACAAAAACATATAAAACTTAGAAACGGCCAATCACCGACAGCCTGTTTAAGGAACCAACTTCGCCAAAAGAAGAAAGTGAATAGTCCAGATTTATTTTGTTCAACTTAACGCCAAAACCAAAAGCGACGCCTGCAAACTTATCTTTATCGGTATCAACTTTTTGGTCTTGCCCGACGGAATTATAACCAAGCCGCAAAAGGAGTTTTTCACTCACCGAAATCTCTCCGCCAATTCTAAAATCCAAATTTTCATCATTAAATTTAACCAAAGCCCCACTCACCATCACTGGTAAATGTTCAAGGTTTTTGGTAAATCCTAACTGGAGATTCATGGGCAGGTCATCTTTTGTATCGATAAAAGCACTGGTAGTAGTGCCGAGATTAAATATCCCGAAACCGAAACTCAAAGCCTGTTGAGGTAACGAATAAATAGCTCCCAAATCAGCAGCTACCGCCGAAGCGTTGAAATTATCAATTTGAAAACGAATATACTTCCCGGTAAGGCCAACTGAAAAATTCTGTAAAACCTCTTCCGAATACCCTGCTGACAGCACCAATCCATTCGCACCAAAGTCACCGGTTTCGAGATCGTTTTCGTCACGACCTTCAAATGTGCCAAAGTCATAAAAGTTAATAGCCACAGCGCCTGTGCCTTTTCGAATCGGCTGCACATACCCTAAAAATCCAGACTGAAAATCCAGCAGATGATTTAAATAAGAAACGGTTCCCTGCCTTTCATGAAGCGCAGACAACCCGGCCGGATTATAGTTAATACTATGAATATCACCTCTTACAGCAACAAAAGCACCACCCATGGCAGACGGCCTGGCACCGATGTCCGTCCTTAAAAAATCATACCCAACTGCACTCTGAGAAAATGAAGCACTTTGTGCCCAAAAAACAAACGCCAGAGTTAGACCTAAAACAACTTTACGCATCCTTACACCAATTTTTAATAAACAATAATTCATGAATATAATATTTAATCAAAGAAAAAACAAAGACTAATTTTGAAGGACTTCTCCTCCCTGTTTGACCAAAACTGCCTAAATTTCCCGTTGCCTCATTACAAGGACCCGCTTGTCGGTAATCTCAAGCGTTAATAAGAAAAAGATACTTTCTCTAAACATCAGACTCATTCTTATTTGGTTCGGCTGCCAGACAAAGCGGTCGTGATACCAAGTACAATATAAATCGAGCCTGACAAATATTTCTGAAACCGAGCGACTGCTGCATTACCAGACAACCAATTTTTTGCAGTACCGGCAACAAGCGCATAAAGGCTATCGCTAATCATTGCTATGCTTGTAAAAATAGCACCCAGAAAAATAATTTGCAGCGTTATGTCCCTTTGAGCGTTGACAAATTGCGGCAGAAACGCGAGAAAAAATAATGCAGTCTTGGGATTCATTAAATTCACAATAAAACCTTGCGCAAATAATTGGCTTTTCTTTTTGGGTTCAAAATCCTCTCCCCCACTCCTTACTTTTTGGGTACCAAAAGTGCGCACACCAAGATAGATTAAATACACAGCACCCAAATATTTCACAATGCTAAATGCAAATGCGCTTTGCAGAAGTAGTGCAGAAAGTCCAAGGGCCGCAAACATTATATGTACAATCGATGCCAATGAAATTCCCAGTGTTGAAATGATACCGGCTTTACTTCCTTGTTCAATGCTGCGTGCAACTATAAACAATACAGCTGGCCCGGGCGAAACAGCTAAAGCAATGGCTGTGGTTATAAAAACAATCAATGAGGTTGAATCCAACATCTGTTCTCCAATTTATTGCTTTCAACAATTTTATAGTAAAAATGTTCCTGCTCAAAGTCTTAACTTTATATTCAAATGACAGCTGTTCTTCATATTTTTGTTGGATTGTATAAACAGAAATGACGATTCAAAGAATACCGGAGTAAATTACAACAAAGGGGAAATATAGAGCCACTGACCGGAATTGAACCGGAAACCTTTCGATTACGAATCGAGTGCTCTACCAGATTGAGCTACAGTGGCTTTAAAACAAGATTTAAACGGCAAAAAAATAGTGAATAATATTAGAAAAAGCAAGCCCATTATGCTCATTCAATACCAAAATATATCTGAACCAGAATTAGTCGTTGAGAATTATTATGAGGAGAAATACAGTGCTTCGAAGGGTTTGCTAATTTTTATATCTGGTAGCCTGACAATTTTTCTACAAAGTCAGCAAAAAAGCCGGTTGAAAGGTCAATAAAAACCGGCCTTTGCCAGAGGAGGAAAGAAAGCTAAAAAACATAAGTCATTGCTTTAACGCGTGGTTTATCCATTAAAAGAATATAAACGGTATCACCGATTTTTTTGATACTTCCGGCATTTCCCATTCCCTTTTTAATGAAGTGGTCTAAAACTTTTTGTGCGTCCTGGAAAGTTTCAGCCTGCCATTGCAGCCAGCTTAAAGGGTTGCCCAATTCGGCTTTGCGTGACGCCGAATCGTCCGTTAAACCAATTTGCCAGTCTTCATAGTCGCCATCTACGGCTTTTTCTATTTGGTCGATAATTGTTAAACTTGCAGCCATATCATCTACTCAAAGTTATTTAACTCATTTTTGAGTCATAAGATGGCAAACAGTGTACCAGAAAATTTTTAATGATAACAAGCCGTCACCATTTGCTACTTAGTCTAATTAATAACAAAGACTTAAGAGCAAACTCAAAAACAAGCCTAATAGAGTTACCGCCTCTTTTTTCTGTTAAACTCGGAGAAGCTGTTCCCTGGAATGACAGAACAAACATGTCTAATGTCTGACAGGAATTCTTCACTTGTATCATTCAGGATTCGATAGAAATATCGAACCCTGAATCTAGTTAGTGTCCATCCGGGGTCGTCATTCCCGAATATTCTTGTCGGAAATCCATTCATTTTTCATGCGTGGATTCCCGCTTAAAGCGTGCGGGAATGACGGGAAAAGATCCTTTCCGGATCGACGAATCTTTTAGTGGGGGACTCCTCGCAGGAGTGAATAAATAGTCTAGAAAATCAACAAGTCTATTTTACATAAACCGTTTTAATATTTATGAATTCTTTGATGCCGTAATTTGCCAATTCGCGCCCATACCCGCTTTCCTTGATGCCACCAAACGGCAATCTTGGATCTGATTTAACAAATGAATTTACAAAGCAGCAGCCTGCCTCCAGTTCCGTTTCAGCTATGCGCTCACCTTTGGCCTTATCACCTGTAAAAATCGCGGCGCCCAAGCCAAAAATGGAATCATTCGCAACCCGGGTTGCTTCCGTTTCATCCTTCACGGAAATAATCGAGGCTACAGGGCCAAACAATTCTTCATCATACGCCGGCTGCCCTTTCTGCACATTGGTCAAAACAGTGGGGGGATAAAACGCACCGCTACTATCGGGAATTTCCCCACCGAGCAAACAAACAGCGCCCTTCGCGATACTGGCCTTAACCTGCTCATGCAGTTCGTCGCGTAGGTCGTGACGTGCTTGCGGCCCAATGGTCGTGTCTTCGTCCAGCGGGTCTCCCATTTTATAGGTTTTCATTTGCTCTAAAAACAACGTTTCAAACTGTTCTTTTATGGATTCAACCACAATAAAACGTTTTGCGGCAACACAGCTTTGCCCGGCATTGATCAACCGGCTGGTTACGCAAGCCAATACGGCCTCCTCCAAATTCGCATCTGAGAGGATGATATACGGATCACTGCCGCCTAACTCCAGCACAGTTTTTTTCAACATCTCTCCCGCTTTTTTTGCAACAGCCTTACCAGCAGGCGTACTGCCGGTCAATGTTATGGCTTTAATCAGCGGATTCTCGATCACAGCTTCAACCTGGCGGCTTCCAATTAACAAAGTTCTAAAAACATGCTCCGGGAATCCGGCATCCCGGAAAACCGATTCTATAGCCAGTGCGCTGCCCGGAACATTGGATGCATGCTTCAAAACACCGGCATTGCCTGCCATAAGCGCAGGCGCTGCAAAACGAAAAACCTGCCACAGAGGAAAATTCCACGGCATCACTGCCAACACAATTCCAATAGGCTGAAAGCTGGCATAACTTGAACTGGCTTCCGTTTCAATATATTCCCGAGACAATATTTTTTCAGCATTTTCAGCATAATATTCACAAACCCAGGCACATTTTTCAACTTCACCCTTGCCGTCTTTAATCGGCTTGCCCATTTCCTGCGCCATTAAAACAGCGTATTCTTCTGAACGGCTCCTTAAAATTTCAGCGGCTTTGTTCATCAATTCTGCCCGATGTGCAAAACTGGTTTTACGCCACTCCAGAAATTCGGCATGAGAACCGGCGATAATAATTCTAACTTGCTCGGGAGTCATTTCTTCATATTTTTTTAAAGCTTCCCCATTTGTCGGATTTATAACTTGCATGTTTTCTTTCTCCTTTTCTTAGGATTTCAAAATTAAATAACTTGTTTATCAAAAAAGTTTACCCGCTTGTAGTCAGAGCTTGCTCTGAATGTCAAGAGTGTGTTTTCAGAGTAAGCTCTGATTACAAACCAGCCGCAGCGGTCTGCACTCGGGCAACCTTCTTAAAGCAATTTGCTCTTCTGTTTAATCTCTCGGTTAAGAATCCGATCATTTTCCGAATAATCAATCGGACAATTTATCACGTGAATGCCTCCTTCTTTTTGGCATTTCTCAACCACAGGAATAATGTCATCGGGACTGGTAATTTGGTATCCCTTTGCGCCATAACTTTCCGCGTATTTTACAAAATCGGGGTTGCCATAATCCAATCCAAACGCAGGAAAATTCATCTCGCTCTGCTTCCATTTGATCATACCAAAAGCATTATCATTTAAAATCAAAACAACCAGATTCAAATTCAGGCGTACGGCCGTTTCAAGCTCTTGAGAGTTCATCATAAAACCGCCATCACCACAGATGGCCATGACTTGTTTTTTGGGGAAAACCAGGCTTGCAGCCATTGCTGAAGGCAGCCCGGCGCCCATGGTCGCGAGCGCATTATCCAGCAACACCGTATTAGAATTGTATGCTTTATAATTTCTGGCAAACCAAATTTTATAAACACCGTTATCAAGGGCTATGATGCCATTTTCAGGCATCACTTTCCGGATGTCACCCACTAATCGCTGGGGATAAACCGGGAAACGTTCATCATCCGCACCTTCCAAAATATGAATATCGATATGTTCTTTCACTTTCATAAAATATGAAAAATCCCATGTGTCTTGTTTTTCAAGGCGTTCCGAGATTTGCCAAATGCTATTAGCGATATCGCCCACAACTTCCACCTGGGGAAAATAGACGGGATCGACAACCGCACTTGAGAAATTCACATGAATCACTTTCAGGCCATTTTGTTTCATAAAAAAAGGCGGTTTCTCAACAACGTCATGGCCGACATTAATAATGACATCAGCTTGCTTAATGGCACGATGCAAAAAATCATTATCCGACAGCGCCGCATTTCCAATAAATAAAGGATGTGATTCGTCCACCACTCCTTTCCCCATTTGTGTGGTAAAAAAGGGAATCCCCAATTGTTCAACAAATCTACTCAGCATTTTGGAGGTTAACTTTCGATTAGCAGCCGCCCCAATTAGCAGCAGTGGATGTTTCGCTTGCTCGATGGTTTGTACCGCTTTGCGAATGGCCTTATCTTCCGCGATGGCTCTGCGAACCTTGCTATGCGGGATAACCTTTGAATCTGTCCCTTCAGCGGCTACGTCTTCAGGCAATTCGAGATGAACTGCGCCGGGACGTTCTTCTTCAGCCAGACGAAACGCCTCGCGTACACGTGGCGGTATGTTATCACCGCTCACTATTTGCTGTGTGTATTTCGTCAGCGGGCGCATCATATCCACGACATTGACAATTTGAAAATGCCCCTGTTTGCTGCTTTTAATGGGCTTTTGTCCGGTAATCATGAGCATGGGCATGGCGCCTAACTGGGCATAGGCGGCAGCTGTAACAAAATTTGTGGCGCCCGGGCCCAACGTCGAAAGACAAACGCCAGCTTTTCCGGTTAACCTGCCATAAGTGGCAGCCATAAAACCGGCGGCCTGTTCATGTCGGGTTAGAATGAGTTTTATGGAGGAGTCCCGCAGAGAATTCAATAAGTCGAGATTTTCTTCCCCGGGAATTCCAAATATATACTCAACGCCCTCGGCTTCAAGAGCACGAACAAATAAGTCTGAGGCTTTCATCTATAATAAAATCCTTTCTATTCGAAAATACTTAACTCTGGACTTTAGCAATCCACTTTCAATAGATCAATCAGAAAATGACATATCTTATTAAATTCCAATTAGAAGATTTTTATTGCGTTTTTTTTATTTGCAATGAAATAATCCATATCCGGTAGTTGTATCAAATATAAATAAACAGCTATCAATAGCCGACTTTAATAGAACCCTCATCCCTCTTTCCGTGAAAATAGGGAGATATAAATGCAGTACTTAATAAAATCATTCAGCTTACTTCTTTTGGCCACGCTACTTTTTTCCGGCTGCAGCAAAAAAGAAAGCGAGCCGTTTAAAGATTTACTCGGCCCTGACACCGTTGCCGAAGCCCAGAATATGGACAGCGAATTACTGCGTGAAATGCTGATAAAAGTTGAAGATGGCGAGTACGGTGAAATCCACAGCATTATTGTTGTGCGCAATGGTGACATCGTGATTGAAGAATATTTTAACGGCTGGAATAGCACCGACCTGCACCCAATCTACTCAGTAACCAAAAGTGTAACCTCAATCTTAATAGGCATCGCAATCGAACGCGGACTCCTCACCGGCGTGGATCAAAAAATCATGCCAATCTTTCTGGATGATTATGCTTCAATCGAGAATCTTGACAGCCTTAAAGCTTCGATAACTTTGCAAAATATTTTGACTATGTCTCACGGTCTGGAATGGGACTGGGTGGAAGATGAACTGACCTATGGACCCAGACCGGATTGGGTTAAACATATTCTGGATTTACCAATGACGGACACGCCTGGTACACGATTTAACTACAGCAGCGCCACAACACTTTTACTTTCGGTAATTATCCAAAAGGTCACCGGCCAGCTTACTGAACGATTTGCCGGCGATGTACTTTTTCAGCCAATCAATATCCGTCGCTGGGCATGGGGTTTAGGTCCACGTCCCGGATTTCCCAGTTTTTCAGATACCGGTGGCGGCCTTTCTTTAACCGCAAAAGATCTGGCCAACGTTGGTATATTGATGTTGGGAAAAGGTAAACGCGGTGATACCCAGGTGATTTCACAGGCTTGGGTTGAGGAATCTACCCGCACGCAAATCACCTCTGGCTCAACAACGGAATACGGTTACAAATGGTGGCGGTTTTCCGATGCCAGCCCTATCGTGCAAGACTTAAGAGTTAATGATATATATTTTGGATGGGGCGCTCTCGGGCAATTTGTCTTTGTAGTTCCGCATTTAAACATGGTGGTTGTTTCTAACGCCGAAAACTTTGAAAATACCGGCGCTCAATTTTTTACTGCTTTACGCGATTACATTTTTGCTTCCGTTCGGGATAAATAAACCGCACAATAAATTCACACACATTTGATGTTTGAGCTTATTCAACTTCCATCTTTTCATATCAAGGTGGAAGTTGAATGAAATCTTTGAATGGTTTGAAAACCAACCGCCTATGTGGCAATGGAAAAAAAGAAAAATGAAAACGCTGCTTAAATTTACTTTTACTTTTGCAATGTACTGGGGTCTCCTCTCCCTCACTGCATGTAATTCAGATTCACCTACCGCGCCGGACACTGCTACCACAACACTTGCAGTGGCCACACCGCAATCTCAGAACATCAACTCGCTGCAATTGGCCAATGCTCTTGAGCGGGCGGGCACAATATCCGGCATAAAAGCTGTTGTTGTTGTACGAAATAGCTTACTGGTTGGAGAGATTTATTTTAACGGCACAAAGAAAAATGACCTGAACCATGTCCGCTCCGTTACAAAAAGTATTACTTCTATTTTGACCGGCATTGCGATTCAGCAGGGATTAATCGAAAACAGCCATGTCCGAATGAATGATTTTCTCAAACATTATAATTTCATCGATATAAATCCGGCAAAAGATGTCATCTCCATAGAACATTTACTTACTATGACCAGTGGTTTACAATGGGATGAGAGCCGTGGCAATGAATTCAATTCCTGGGTTCGTTCCGGTGACCAAATCAACTATGTTTTAGAAAAAAAATTGGAGGTCAATCCTGGCATTCAGTTCAATTACAATTCCGGTACCAGTCATCTGCTCTCAGTTATTTTATCACAAACTTCGAAAAAAAGCACACGTAAGTTCGCCGAAGAAGTATTGTTCGAGCCCCTCGGCATTAGCAGGTTTGCCTGGGATAGAGACTCCCGCGGATTTTATTACGGTGGCCATGGGCTGCAGATGCGTCCCGTGGATATGGCTAAAATCGGGATTCTTTACCTTCAA
>JAJDAE010000010.1 GCA_029262035.1 Candidatus Zhuqueibacterota bacterium | reverse complement strand
TTCTGCCGGTGGGTACGGGCAATTCTTTTATTAAAGATTTTGGGATTGAGACCGGCGAATGGCAAAAAGCGCTCGAAATGATATTTCGAAACTGCCCTCAAAAAGTAGATGCAGGTTATTTTGAAACAGAAGGCAAAGCTTACTATTTTCTAAATATTATCGGTTTGGGGTTTGTAACCGATGTTATGCAGACTTCGGAAAGATATAAGCTCCTCGGCAATTTTTCTTATATCCTGGGTGTCTTTTTGAATATGCTGCAACTAAGGACATACAGTATAAAAATGGAATTGGATGGGCAGAGCATACAAAAAGAAACGACAATGGTTGAAATTTCAAACACGCGCTACACTGCCCGTACCTTCCTGATGGCACCCAATGCCAAATTTGATGATGGCTATTTTGATGTAACTCTCGCTACAAAAATCACGCGCCTAAGATTGTTAAAAATTTTCTCAAAACTTTTTACAGGTGAACACACCTCTGAGCCCGAGATTGAAACTTTCAAGATTAAATCCATCAAGATTGACTGCAATACCCGTCTTTTACTCGGCATGGATGGTGAACTATTCGGCACAACGCCAGTCCGGATAAAGTGCCTGGAGAAGGCGGTGGAGATCTTCGCATAAATGAAATATTTAATTTCAATTTATATCTGGTGCGTCGGCATTTTTGTGTTTACCGCGATGCTCATTATTGGACTGATTCTTTCAATCCTCTTCCCTTTGGAAAAATACGATCCCTGGTTTAAAAAAATGATGCGCTTCTTCTTCAAAGTAATTCGGGTAAAAGTAATTGTGGAAGGTGATACCCGGTTTGAAAAAGATACACCGTACCTTTTTATGGCCAACCACATCAGTCTTTTTGATTTGCCGTTAGTCGTCGGCTTTATACCAATCGCTTTTCGGGGTGTGGCATCAGAGCATCAATTTAAATGGATTTTATATGGTTGGTTTATGCGTCGGTACGGCACGATTCCAATAGACCGGAACAGCATTCATGGCTCAATATCTGCCGTTAATAAAGCAGCAAAGTTACTTCTCGAAGGAAAGTCGGTACTTATTCTACCCGAAGGCGGGCGTGCCGAAGATGGACAACTCCAGCAGTTCAAAAAACTGCCGTTTCACTTGGCACGCAAAGCCGCTGTGGATATTGTGCCAATAGGCCTGTCGGGTTTATTTAGCTTAAAACGTAAAAACGGTTGGCTGGTGCAACCCCAACCCATCAAAATAAAATTCGGTGAAAAAATTTCCGCGCACCAAGTTAAATCGCTGTCAAAAGAACAATTGCTCATGTTGACGCGAGAAAGAATACAGGACCTGGTTGAATGGGTTTGACGTAGACCAGGTAAAACCACATAATCGATATAATTGTATTTTTTTAGTGGTGCAGAAAAATGCAGGGGCAGCTTAAATTTTTTGCGGTGAGCTTAGGTTTCTGACGGATTGTAAGAAATCACTCAGATTTTGATACCAATAATTTAGATTCTCCTATTTTTTCACAAAAACCTTGACATAGAGTAAATTTATTATATATTTACTTTGTTTTTAAAAGTACTTTTATTAAAAAACAACTTCTTGAAAATTCAAAGGAGGTTTTATGGAACACCAACAGGTTCAACAAGACATTTCAATCATCAAAGAAATGATTGAAAAGACCAGGAGAGAGACAGCCGAGTCAGGGCATTTTTTTATTTTTATAGGCATCTTAAGTATCCTCATCATACCGCTCATCCACTTCATGGGTCTGCAATGGGAATTCCCTATTCTAATTGGAATGACAGTAATCGGCGGTGTTATTGGCTTTATGACAATTGGCAGGCAAGGTAAGAAGGAAAAAGTCCGCACATATGCGCAAGAAATCTTCGGTTATTTATGGGCTGCCTGTGGCTTCATTTGTATTATGATTCTTTTCGTTTTTCCATTTTTAAATGTTATTCCTGCCACAGCTGCTCCCGTTTTAATTTATCTAATTCTGGGAATTGGGCTTTTTACCACTGGAGCAATTTATGATTTAAAATTCATAACATTGTGTAGCCTGGCATGGTGGATAGGCGCCCTGCTGATATCTTTTGTTGAATTGGCATCAATACACACGCTCATTGCGGTTTTAACCATCTCAATCGGCTTTGTACTGCCTGGTATTATTTTCAACAGGAAATATAAAAACCGGAGCGTTTAAAATGAGCCATGAAGAAATTTTAGCACTGGATCCCATCGTTCATGCACCCAATCGATTGGCCATTCTGGCCATTTTAATTAATGTTGAAAGTGCAAATTTTACATTTTTAAAAGAATCGATCGGGATTACGGATGGAAATTTAAATACACATCTAACCAAATTGGCAGACCACGAACTCATCGAGATAAAAAAAGCATTTGTCGGGAAAAAACCCCAAACCACATGCATGATTACCGAAAAGGGCAGACAAGCTTTTTTAAACTACCTGAGCAGTATGGAGCAAATTATAAAAAATCAAAAATGATTAAAAAAAGGAGACACCTTATGAAAAAATTAATCCTAACTATTTTCATCTTACCCTTTATTTTAGGTTCCAAACCCGCAGACAAACCCCTGCTTGAGCAAGAATTTAATTTAGCGAACAAACGCACCGCAGAAGTACAGTTTTTTGAACTCAAATCCGAACTTCTAAATTATGGTTTAGACGGCGAACGCCTTGGAAAGGACACCTTTCGTTTTCGTTTGAAATGCATGCCAACGTCAGATGGCTTTGAATATACCTGCGAAAAATATACAATAAATTTTGGAGATTCATTGGAAGTCAGCATTCCCGTATTGACCAATTGGCAATATAAGTACAAATCAGGCATCGACAAGTCAAACCAGGTATTCGGTTTAGAGCATAGCAAATTTGAAGGCCTCGTCGATGAAAACGGTAACATGATACCACCCGACAAATCATATCATATCTATAATTCTTTTATAGACTTCCATGGTTTTTGTGATGTTTTCGGAGAAAAAACACAATATGGCAATGGCATTCAAAACTTGAAAAAAATTGGACAAAAAGTTGTTCATGTTGCGGCCAACAGCGCCCCACCAACCAATCTGGGTTCAAACTTTGCCGAGGGGTCATCCTTCAAAAATGGGAAAATCACACTTGAGTTTAATGGACTAAGTTTAGTTAATGACAAACAATGCGCCATAATTGGCATCGATTCGGGCGAAAGTTCATTTAAAATGATTATGACTCCGATGCCAAATATGGAAATCACAACTGTTGGCGGCTCACATTATAAAGGGAATTTCTACAAAGATATTGAATCCGGTTGGGTGCAAAAAGTAGCATTTGATGAAATAGTTGTTTCCGAAACAAAATTGCCCGTGCCGCCAAATAAAATCAATTCTGTGATTGAAAGAAATATTGTAATAAACAATGTAAGTGACGCACGCTAGAATCTTGAAACAGGGAGAATGGGAAAAATCCATTCTCCCTGTAATTAACCCTCTCCAATTTGAACGGATTCCTGGAGATACATTTCAGCCGTTTCCCTGTCACCAATCAAATTATAAAGACCAGCTAATCTTTTACTTAAAGCCACAGTCCGGGAGACTCGCGTACTCAGTAATTCATAGGCCGTAATGGCTTGTTCAAATTTTTTAAGTCTCATGAAAATAAATGCCCGCTTTTCAAGAATTACAGGATCGTCCGGATTCAAATTACCCAGAGTAGACAAAACTTCCTCGGCGGTATCAAATTCTCCAATTTGAATTAGGCAATCGCTATATCCCTGCAAAGCCATTATATTTTCAGGGGATATTTTTACAGCATTTTGGAAGGCGGCTTTCGCCGACAGAAAATCTTTACTTTGAAAATGCCGTGCGCCTAAATTAAGATAAAGCGAGGTAATATCAACATAAGCTTCAAGGGACGTTTGGTTCGTATTTCGGCTATTTTTCTCAACAAGTGCAATGGTTTTTTCTAAACAGAATATTTGACTCTCGATCTGTTTGAGATAGCCGTAGGCTTCATACATTAAAAGATATGAAGTGGTTTGAGCAGGATTCAACTTTATCGATTGCTGCGCCTGTTCAACTCCATTGCGATAATCACCTTTTTTTATTTTTATCTCAGCAAAATTATTATAAATGCTGCATAGAATATCTTTAGGTAACCCGCCAAGCTCAAGAGCTTTTTTTAGATGCTCCTCTGCCTCACTATACTCGCGATTTAGAACTAAATTTTGAGCATATGTAAAGCGCCAATAGGCATTATTCGGCTCCTCGGAAATTTGTTGTTTTAGCAGCTTGCTATTTCGAAGACTTTTTTCTTCCATTGCGCCTTCATCTTTTGCATAACCCAGATGAATGAGTTTAATGGATGAGAAGCCTTCTTTGCCTTTTAATGCCATCACTGCCGGCGAGACCTGCTCGTGAATTCTACCCGAATACTTCATGCCGGGTATATTGCGAAATAACCGGTGCGCCCGGCTTATATGTCCTTTCTTCTGATCTGCTTTCGGGCTGTCAATTACCACATTGACGCACATATATTTTTTATCTTTGAGCCTTTTTTTCAACTCGGCTTTACTTTCCGTACATAGCCGCTCATCAGCATCAAGCTGTAAAATCCATTCGCAGGTTGCATGTTTCAGGCTTTCATTTCTCGCAGCAGAAAAATCGTCCTTCCAGGGATAGTGATAAATTTTTGCATTGAATTTTTCGGCTATATCCAGAGTACTGTCTTCGGAGCCGGTATCGACGATAATCACTTCATCAACAACATCTTCAACACTTTTCAAACAGTCGAAAAGATACTGCTCTTCGTTTTTTACTATCATGCACAAAGAGAGTCTATTTTTTTTTACAGCGGAAGGGCGCATAAATCAGGAGACTGCTTCTTTATTTTGATGACCAATCATTTTCAAAACCTGCATATACGATTTTGCAGCATTCACAAAATCAAAATATAGCAGTGAATCTTCTTTGTTTATATCCGGGTTTTCCTTAGCGAGATTTATAGCCTTCTCAAAATACTCAGCTGACTTCCTGAGGTTCTCGCAATCTTTATTTATGTAAGCCAAATCCACATAACCAATCCAAAATTTTGGATTTAATTCTACAGATTTTTGGATAAAAAATTCTGCCTGTTTATCGTCGTGTTCCTTGCGGTGTATTTTCCCCAGAAAGTGATAAACCTGGAACAGATAAGTATCGGCCGAACTGCCAAACAGATTAAAAACCGGTCGTTCCTTTAATTCCTGAGTCTTTTTGAGATAGCGTGAATAAACATCTTTTGCCTTGCTCAGCTCGTCTTTGCGGTAATAGGCCGTTCCCAAAAAAAAGTATGGATCGAGAAAATTCTCGTTTATACTGATGGCTCTTTCCGAATACTCAATCACAGTATCCAAATCGCCTGCAATGTTTTTGATTAAAGCTAAATTGTTCAACATCATTAAAAGTAGATGTTGTTTCGACGGATTCCCGGGGTCAATTTTTTCAATTGCTTTCAATGCAAATGATTCTGCTTTATCAAACTCCCGGCACCCCACGTGCATCATGGAAAGGTAAAAAAGTGTTGAAACTTTTTCAGGATCCTCTTCAAGGCGGCGATACAAAATTTCTGCATTTCGGTTGCGTTTGGTTTTCATATATTCGGCATCTTGATTATAACCATGGTGCAAAATATTTACATCTACAGCCGCAACATGACCGGAAATTTGTAAAACTTCATGTATTGCATTTTCATAATAAAATTCGGGAGAATTCCTGAATAGCCGGACCAGATAATGAATGGAAGGCATATTCTCGCCAAAAGAATTGGAAACGCGATTATGCAAAGCCAGATAGGCACCGTTAGAAGTCCCCTGGTGAATGATTTCCCGAACTTTGTTTTGATCTTCAGGAAAAAGCTCTTCATCGGCATCCAATTGAATGATCCAATCACCGGTTGCGTTGCTGTTCGCGAAATTGCGGGCGTCTGCAAAATCGTTTTTCCATTTATAATGAAATATTTTCGCCCCAAACTCTTCGGCAATTTGTATGGTTTCATCCGTAGAGCCTGTATCTACAATTACAATTTCATCGGCAATTGTCTCAAGGCTTTTCAGGCATCCGGGTAGAAATTTCTCTTCGTTTTTAACGATCAGGCAAGCGGATAAGGTGACGTCTTTTGTTTTTGCAACCGACCTTATTCGGGCGATATATGTAGAACATTCTTTTTTATTGAAATTGAGTGTGAGTGCTTTCTTAAAATTGGCTTCAGCAAGGTTGAACCTGCAAAGCGCCATTTGAAGATAGGCTATCTCAAAAAAAGATTCGCCATGCTTGGGATTTAGTTCAGTTGCCCTGGCCAATGCCCGAAATGCGTCAGCATAGTTCGAGCGGGAGCCAAGTATCATCCCCTCAAGATAAAAAAACTCATGATTATTTGGCGCTATTTTCCGGGCAGACGTTACTTCGGAGAGTGCGCTTTCAGTATCGCCTTTCCGGAAAAGTGCAATAATCTTATTTTTTTGCTTAGCATCCTTTTTACTCAAAGTGGGCATATCAGGACTCTATTACAAATTTCCTAATCAAATTCCTGCAGACCCATTTTGGCCACGTCATTATCCGGTTCAATTTTAATGACTTTTTCAAATAAGTATTTGGTCGATTCCTTGTCTCCCGACTCAGAATATAACTCTGCCACCGTGAGTAAAGTCTCAACATCATCGGGGTGCTCTTGTAAAATCACCTGGTAGGTTTTAATGCCATCATCGAAATTCCCGCATTCAATGTACGCATCTGCCAAATTTTTGTAAGCATCCAGAAACTCAGGATCTAAATCAACTGCTTTTTCAAAAGCTTTTATTGCCGATTCTTTATCGCCAAGATAAACCGAAACAATACCAAAGCTGTTCAAGATTTGTGAACTGACATCCTCGAGATTTAATGCTCGTTCAAAGTATCCTTTTGCCCCTTCGTAATCCTCTTTATATTGACACAGAATGCCCATTCCGTACAATGCTTCCAGGTTTTTTGAATCCTTTTGAAGTTCTTCTTCATAGCTTTGTTTCGCTTGTTCAAAGTTTCCTTGTTGTAAAAGTATACTGCCTTGCAGTAACTCTACTTTCCCGTAATTTGTATACGAATTCATGTTAACTCCCTTTAACTAATAAAATTTATTAAGCTTATTTGTATAACCTCGCCCATAGACCTTAAGCCAGTTGTAATTGCATTTCCCAAAACTTGTGAATTAACTATGGTTGCCACCATATCCGTGTCCTGAATTCTTGAAATTTGATCGGCAAAACTAATGTTTTGATTTGAGATCATAACCTCAGTTGAACTCAACCTGTCTTGTAAAATTCCGAGGTGCGATATAACAGCAATCAAATGATCCTTAGAGGATTCGATATTTGTCAATTCAGCCTGAACGGCGTCAACATCATTTCCCGCAAGACCCTGCTTTAAAGCGACGAGTGTTGCAAATAAATCAGGACCGCCGGAAGGGTTAAAGACTTCAGTACCCGTTTTATTATATGTCACATCTGTACTAAAACCAATTGTACCAGTGATCGATTTGTCGTTACCGTTATAAGTAATAACATCTCCTACCCGCGTATAAGAATCTGTACCGCTTGTCAGAGTGCCCGCAAACAGGTTGCGGTTATTGTATTTTGAATTTCCAATATCAACCATTGAGTCAATAAGCAGGTCAACCTGATTCGCCATTGAAACTCTGGCCTCATCGCTGGTTACACCCGAAGCACCACTTATTGCGATATCTTTAGCCTGCTCAACGATGTTTAGGGCATTATCCAAAGCGGCAGTGGAATTGGTTAAAAAATTATCCATTGTGCTCATATTTTTGAGGTACTGATCATTCCGGCTGACCAATGCATTGAATCTTCCAAGTTGAATCACCCCGGTCGGATCATCAGAAGGCCGCCTGACTTTTTTGGTTGTGGCAATGTCTAATTGCAGCTTTGCTGCTAATCCCTGGTTTTTTGAAATTGTTGTTAGCATCTGCTTAGCAATCATTCTATTGGTGACTCTCATAACCTAAACCTATGTCATGTTTAATATAGTCTGCATCATTTCATCCACAGAGGAAATAACTCTGGCCGCTGCATTGAATGCTGTTTGGGCTTCAATCATGTTTGTAACTTCCTCGTCCAAAGAAACTCCGGATATTGACTCCCGGCTAAATTCGAGCTGCTCTACTGTTAAGCCAAACGTATTGGATAAAAAATTTGCTTCCTGTGTCTCACTGCCAATATTTGAGATAAGTGAATTATAATAATCACTAAAAGTAAACTCACCACTGTTCATCGTCAAATTATCAGCAACATTGGCCATTGCCAGTGCAATACCGTTATTACCCGATTCTCCGGTCGTATCCGCGCTTGCAATTAAATTAGCATTAGTAAGGATGGATGCACTTACTTCAAAATCCGCCGCACCTGATGTTGCAGTATCAAAAAAATCTATGCCGGTTATGCCATTCAAGTTATAACCGGTTGTATGCACCGTGTTGAGTTCCGTAGTCAAGGCAACAGCCAGCGCATCCAAACGATTTCTGTAATCTGGTATGTTTTTGTCCCGAAGCTCAAGCAAGCCTTTGATTTTTCCGCTTGAAATTTGTGCTATAGTGCTATCGCCTTCAAAGGTTATAAACGGCCCTGGATCGCTTTCAGAAATTGTGGTCAAAGTGAGTGGTTCATTAAATGTATCCACTACTAATGTTCTATTGCCAGCAGAAACAGTGATTCCACCATGCTCATTTTCACTGGTACGCACATCTACCAATTTCGACAATTTTCCAACCAGTATATCACGTTGATCACGCAAATCCGGAGCTTGATGGCCGTTAACTTCTGAATTAACAATCCTTTCATTCAGTTTCGAAATTTCTTTGGTTATCAAATTAACCTCATCAACCGCATCCCTTAATTCACGATTCAAGTGAGTTTGATAATTATTTAACTCACGGTCAATCCGTCGGAAACTACTGGTCATTGTTTGAGCTTTCTGGCGTACAACAGTTCTGGAAGCGGTACTTTCCGGATCATTTGCCAAATCATGCCAGGAATTAAAGAATTCCTCTATGTTTCTGCTTAAACCGAATTCGGAAGGCTCATTAAAAATTTCCTCCACAAACTCCAACCCTGAGCTTTTAAAATCGTGCATTTCTAAAGCAGGACGCTCATCCAAAAGTTGCTGGTCTATCATTTGGCTGCGGATACGTTCGACCGTTTGCACGTCTACTCCAGCACCCAGATAGCCAAACGGGGCAGCGGTCGCACGGGATGCCGCCAAGGTTACACGCTGGCGAGAATAGCCTTCGGTATTCACATTTGCTATATTCTGTCCAGATGTATTCATTGCGGTCTGATGCGCGAACATGGCACGTTTAGCAATATTTAACATTCTCAATAAATCAGCCATAATTGTACCCTATGCGCTTTGATCCAAAACAATGTTCTTCAACCCTTTTAACATCTTACCATCTTTTTTATAAATGCTCATAGGCTCCGTCCCGCTGAGTAAAACAGCCATGCTTTTTTCGATAAATTCCAACGAATAGTCCAACAAAAATTGATTGCTTTTATTGAGAACCTGGATTTTTCCTACCAAAGTTCTTAGCAAATTTCGCTGGTCACTTAATCTTTGAGCGTATTTCTTTTCAACTTGATCGATAATTTCTCCTAACTTCGGATTCAAGCTATCCATTTCAAGCTGCTCGGCTAATTTTTGAGATTTGTTAAGCCGTAACGCTTCCAAAGATTTTGTCTCATTAGCCAATTTGGTTTCAAGTTCAACCGTTGTATTCAACTGCTCAATTTCTCCCTCAACAATTGCTCTTTGCTTGTCATGCAGGGTTACCAAAAGTTCGTTAAACGCCTCAATTTCTTCCGCGATAACATCAATCAATTCTTCAATAATCGCTTCCATTTACATATCTCGATAATTTGACATTACTTTTTCCACGTAACGCCGGGTCTCTTTGTAGGGCGGAATGCCATTGTACTTTTCGATTGCAGAAGGCCCTGCATTGTACGCACCGACTGCGAATTCAAGATTCCCGTCAAACCGATCCAGCATTTTGCGTAAATATTTAGCCCCGCCAAAAATATTCTGTCGGGGGTCATATCTGTTTTTCACACCCAACTCATCTGCTGTCGCTTTCATCAACTGCATTAAACCAACTGCGCCTTTATGAGATACGGAATCTGCTTTATAATTCGATTCAACTTTTATCACGGCTTCAACCAATTTTGGATCCAAAGCATATTTTTGGGCTGCCTGAGCAATAATCCCTCTATCCCAATCCTGTGTTTTAATCGATTTTATTTCTGTACTAATTGGCCTTAATCGATAATCATGTAAAGTTTGCACAGGCAAACTATTTCTACCATCATCTGTAAAGCTGGCAATTATAGTATCGGCTAAATGAAAACCGCCCTTGCTTGCCACCGCTTTGGCAATATTTTCGTCAAACATTCCTGTATAAAATTCACTGGCAACGCCCTCGCCAAAGAGTTCGGACTTCGGCATACCTTTCCGCATACTTTTTAAAACCTGGTTTACTAAAATGGCTTCAAAATCCTGCGCTACCTTTTTTAGTTTCTCTAAGTCTTCCTCAGAATACTTGCTCTTATTCTTGATGCTTTGCAGGTCTGCCAAAGCACTGTTTATCTGAACATTATTTTGAAAATTAAGGGCATCCATTTTACATCACAACCAATTCAGCTTGAAGTGCGTCTGCTTCTTTTATGGCTTGAAAAATTGCAATAATATCCCTCGGCTTAACTCCCAACTCGTTTAAAGCAGATGCGATATCGCTCACGGTCACAATATTTTTAATCACAGCGCTTCGGGTTTCATCCTGCTGGACAGTCGTGGTGGTTATGCCGTCAATTACTGTCCTGCCTTTGCTAAACGGGCCGGGTTGAGATATAACCGGGCGTCGCTTGGTGTGGATGGTCAGATTACCGTGCGAGACCATAATATCTGATATTTTCACATCACCACCGGCCACAATGGTACCGGTTCGTTCGTTGATCACAACTTTCGCAATTCTATCCTGCTTCACAACTAAAGATTCGATTTCCGACATAAACTTTACCATATCCCCCGGGTAGGCCATATTATCAGGCCATCTAATTGCTACAGTAGCGGGGTTCATTGGCGTAGCAAGCCGGGTAGAATAATATTTATTGATGGCATCTGCAATACGCACCGATGTGGTAAAATCGGGCTTGCTGAGCATAACGCCAAGTGGCTGCTGCATATCGAACTGATGATCCAGAGCTTTTTGAATGATCCCACCGTTCGGTACCCGTCCCACCAAAGCATAATTTTGCCTGATCTTTTCACCTTCGCCGGTTTCGATATTAAAACCGCCAATTGAAATCGCCCCCTGTGCCATTACGTAAAGTTCACCATCTGTCCCCAAAAGCGGGGCGGTAAGAAGAATGCCCCCTTCTAAACTTTTTGCATCTCCGAGTGACGAAACGGTTACGTCAATTTTTGTGCCGGGATTTAAAAAAGGCGACATCTTGCTTGTAATCATAACCGCAGCCACATTTCTAACACGCAGCCTGTCGGACGGCACGGTTATACCGAACTTTTCTAACATATTTGTAATTGATTGAATCGTAAATATAGCACCGCTGGCGCCGCTACTGCGGTCTCCGGTTCCATCCAAACCTATAACAAGGCCGTACCCGATAAGATGTTGGGATTGTAAGCCTTGAAATGCTGCAATATCTTTAATTCGTGCCTGACCCAAAACTGGTAAGTTTATCAATAACAGCAGAGAACCGGCAAAATAAATTTTTCTAAGACTCATTTATCTTTGCTACTTTGTTAAAGTATTGTGCTTAATTCGATTTTAGCTACGATTTTGCTTTTAATATCCGCTTTTTGCTTTATGTTCGCAGCCTTAGATTTTATATAAAAGTGCTGCAAGTTTGATGTAAAACCCAACTTATCGATCATACCTATCCTTGACTTGTAGTCAATTGTCTGAGTAAAAGTGGTATTTAAACCCAAGGTTAAACCCACATAGCAATTAAAAAATATCTCATTTTATTTTCCTTTGATGTTGCTTTTTAACGACTTAAACCAAGATATGCAACAACTTAACCGGACGCTCATGGTTCACGGTATTTAACCATCAATCCATTACTCGTTTATTAAAGTCAAAAATTTTCACCACGCATTTCGGGTGCAATCTATAGGTTCGTAATCCAGCCTTAAGGCTGCCTCAGACGATCGCGCAAGGCAAGCTAAAGCTTGTACTACGAACCTAACCCTAATACTCATCCATCCAACCATCCAGTACTCCCATTAATCCAATACTTCATCATCCCATCTCCGGCCTATTTGCTTGCTACACCAAGAAAATAGTAAGCAGAAGTCGCCACGCCAGCCATCAAAAACCAACTTGTCCACCGCCGGACAAATGGAGCAGCAACGCCATCCATAAATCCATCTTTTGTATAGGAAATATCAACGTTAGCGAGATTGTATGAAAGCACCATGTTGTCTGCCGTAATATCTTTTTGCCGCGCAATACCTTTCACCATCAAAACATAAGAATCACCATTAACTTCAAGATGTCTTCTGCCGGTTAAGGTTAGATTCCCATTGGGGGAAATTTCAGTAACGAGGGCGGTCAATTTGCCGTTTAGCGCATCTTTTTGTGCGGCATCGGCTGCCCCACTGTTTTTATCTTCAAAGTCTGAGGAGGCATTGAACAGAGGTAAAAACCGGGTCAGGTTCCCTCCCATTTTTCCTTTAGCACTTAAACTCCCTTTACTATTGCGGCTTGCGTCTGACTGCTGTGAACCGGAGGTTGATTCAACAATCATAATAGTTACAATATCACCAATTTGCTTTGCTTTAAAATCCGTATAAAGTGAGTTTTGTTTAAACTTATCAAAATTCTGAGAAAGCACCTGAGTGCTTATCAATAACAGCATGAGACCTAACAAAATTATTTTCTTTCCTATCGGCATATTTCTTCCCTATATCTCAACTATTACAGTTTTAGAATCAACTACAATTGCCCTGTAACTGCGGTTGTTCGCCATACATTTAACCAACACTTTTTTACCGAGATAGCCATCCTGTTTGGCTTTACCCGGCATATCCACATCGACACCACTACTTTTGAATTGAATGGTTACTCGTGCCCCATTAGGAATTAAAGGTAAATCTTCCAAAACACTTTGTATGAGAATTTCCCCGCCAACAACAATTCTCTTGGTTCGGAGTTGTAGTACATCTTCAATCGAAGTACAAACCAAACCTCTAACTTTTGTTGTTTCACGGCGCTCTAACTTCACATCATCCGGCCCCAAAATATGTTGCCGCTTTGCAGTTTGTGTTGTAACAACAACATCTTGAATCGTTTTGACACGGACTTTGATACTAAAATCTTTCCTGAATTCACCTTTGCTAAATATGCCATACTTAATCATCTGGACGCCTTTTTTAGCGCCACGACGACCAGGTAAAATCCTAATTTCATCCCACTTAATGGAATTGTAAGTGGTATCAATCATAGAAAACTCAATAAAAAGATCGCTTTGCTTTACATCCAAACTTTCCTGGATGTATTTCTGAATTACTTGTTGCACGTCTTTGATAAACGGATGTAGAAATTCTTCGTTCTCGGGGAAAGCCGGCTGCCGCCAGGCAACTACGACAAAAAGAGTTAATAGAATAAATTTCAATTTCATTGTTCAGTTGTCAATTGTCAGTAGGCTCTACTTCACCAGATTATCGTTTCAAATTATTTGCAATTTCCATCATCTGTTCGGCGGTACGAATTGCCTTACTGTTTATTTCAAAAGCACGTTGCGCGACAATCAACTCTACCATTTCATTTACAACATTCACGTTGGACTTTTCCAGGAAACCTTGCATTGTACGCCCAAAGCCCTCAGTGCCCGGTGTACCGAGAACCGCATCACCAGAAGCTGCTGTCGCTTCGTACAGGTTGCCGCCTATGTTTTTCAAACCGCCGGCATTGACAAATTTAGCCAGTTCAATCTGCCCGACCTCCTGCGGTGTAACTTCTCCGACGACCAAAATACTAATAACACCTTCAACCCCGACGTTAATAGCGCTTGCATCATCAGGTATAGTTATGGCGGGCTCCAAAACCAGGCCGGATGAATTCACTAACTGCCCGGTTGCATTTAAGCCAAGGTTACCATCCCGGGAATAGACTATTGTGCCATCCGGTTTTTGAATTTGAAAAAAACCATTTCCATCCAAGCCAATATCCAGAGTATTCTGCGTATTAACCATGTCCCCTTGCTGGAAGTTTTTCACATTGGCCACAGCCCGGCTACCATGCCCGATTTGCAGCTCGGTAGGCAACTGGGTATTCTGCTGGTCAGTTACACCGGCCGGCCGCAGCGTTTGATAAAATAAATCCTGAAATTCGATATTACTGGTTTTAAAACCTGTGGTGTTTGTATTTGCAAGATTGTTGGCAATATTATCCACTCTTAAGCTCTGTGTGAACATTCCCATAGAGGCTGTGCGTAACGCTCTGATCATTTTAAAATCTCCTTAAAATCTCTTTAGAACCTAATTTACTCGCGCGATGTCGTTAACCGCCTTGCTGAGTATTCTGTCCTCGCTGGATATCATTTTTTGACTGGTTTGATAGAAATGAAAAATCTCTATCATCTTAACCATTTCATTGATGCCGTTTACATTAGACTCCTCTAAATAACCTTGTCTAACTGAGGAATTTTCGACTTCAGACGGAGCCGCAAAACCAGGTTTTAACTCGTACATATTCGATCCGATTTTAGTGAAAGCAAAAGGAGAATCGATACTAACAAGTTTAAGCTTATCTACAATCTGTCCATCAACCACCACTTCGCCTTCATTATTGATGATGATTTGCTCCGGAGTGTTTTCCTGCATATCAATCTCAATTTGTCCACCCTCGCCGAGTACGGGGCTGCCGGACAGGTTGGTTAAAATACCATCTGCATTAACGGTGAAACGCCCATCCCGGGTAAACACTTCACCTTGCGGCGCTTCAAGTACAAAAAGTCCATCGCCGGAAATTGCCACATCCAACACCTGGCCGGTACCTTTCAAAGCGCCTTGACTGAAATCGATACTGGTGCCAGAAACGAGAATACCCTTTTCTCCTTCAACCTTACCAACCTGTAATTCTTTGAGCTTTTTATCCAATTCGTGCAGAAAGATAGAATCCTTTTTAAACCCATTTGTATTTACATTCGCCAGATTGTTGGCAACAATTTCCATCTCGTGCTTTCTGGTTATCATGGCCTGGCTGGCTTTTTTTAATCGGTCTATCATCGCTTTCCAATTCCATTAGTGACTTTTTCTCACCCCGGCTTAACGCAACAGATATGCCACAAAACCCACAAAACCATAAACTACTATTTACTATTAACTTAAATGGATAAAGTAGTGTAACTTTGCTTTGTAAAACAATAGTTCTTATGGGAGTTATTACCAGACGTGAGGAAGTTTTTACTATTAAATATAGGTTGATTCAATCTACCAAAAGGCCTTGTTGAACAATTGTTGCTGTAAAAAAAGTAAGAATATTGCTTTACTTATTGACTAAATTTATATAAATTCAGTCAATAAGTTGACTAAATTTAGAAGAGTATAAATATGTATATCCCACAAAAACAAATTAAAAACATTCACTATCTGCTGCAGCCATCTAAAGTTTTAATTATTTTTGGTGCACGACGTGTTGGAAAAACCACTTTGATAAATAAATTTCTCGAGGAATTAGACAGAAATAGCAAAGTATTATTTGTCAATGGAGACGATATTATCGTGAGGCAAAACCTCGAAAGCCAGTCCATCAATAAACTCACCGATTTTGTTGGCGAGCATGAGTTTTTGATTATTGATGAAGCCCAATATATTCAAAATATCGGATTGAATTTAAAATTGATAGTGGATCATATTCCAGGTATTAAAATTATAGCAACAGGCTCATCATCATTTGAACTTGCCCGGGGGCTAGGCGAGCCGTTAACAGGACGAAAATATGTTCTGAAGTTGCTTCCATTATCCCAAATGGAAATTTCAAATATTGAAAAACGGCATGAAGCAGAAGCCAATCTCGAATCGCGCCTGATTTACGGTTCATATCCAGAATGTGTAAAGATGAAAGATAATTTGCTACGCCAGGAATACCTTAGGGAAATTGTTAACTCTTATTTATTCAAAGATATTCTTGAGCTTGAGGGTATAAAATATGCAAATAAATTGGTTAAGCTGTTACAATTATTGGCTTTCCAAATTGGGAAAGAGTGTTCCATGAGTGAATTAGGCACACAGCTTAGTATGAGTAAAAATACCGTTGAACGTTATCTTGACTTGTTAGAGAAAGTGTTTGTGATTTATAAATTAACCGGTTTTAGCAGAAATTTACGTAAAGAAATCACTAAAAATAACAGGTACTTTTTCTATGATAATGGAATCAGAAATGCGCTAATTAACAATTTTAACCCGGTTGACATTCGCAATGATTTAGGCCAACTCTGGGAGAACTACATTTTCATGGAACGTATAAAAAAGAATGAATATAGTAGAAAATCTGTAAATTCTTACTTTTGGCGCACTTACGATAGAAGTGAAATTGATTTGGTTGAAGAACGCGATGGCAATCTTTTTGGTTATGAGATTAAGTGGAAAAAATCTAAGATTAAAATTCCTGGGAATTGGAAAAAAGCGTATCCAAATGCTTCATTTGAAGTTGTTACCCAAGATAATTATCTTAATTTTATTTCATAAAACACACCCACGATCACACTAATTTTCATGAATTAAATTGCGAATCAACAAGAAGGCAGCCTTTTTCAAAAAGGCTGCTTTCTTATTCAAATACATTTGCTTGCAGATTATAAACCAACCTCGCCTTCAGATGCCGCCGGTTCAGAATCCTGCTCGATTTCACTACGCGTCCGGCGGGCGCGGGCTACGCTGAGCGTATCGGATTTCCATCCTGCAAAACTTGGGATTACCGGACAATATGATAATTACTACGAAGTGTTCAGTAGTCATAATGGGGTACCCGCTCAGGCGTTTCAACGCATTAAGGAGTCCGGAAGCGTCCAACCCTGGTTCGCACGCAAACACGAAAATACACCCAAAGACCGCCACTTATGGTGACAGCCTTTGGGTGTTTAGGGATTTATTACTTAGCTCGCCCTGAGTTTCTACCCAGAGCGGGCGAGAAAATATAGCTAACCAGCTTGGTAAGAGCGAATGTAGGAAATATTGAGTTTAGGAGATGTCTTTTTTTCATTAAAGTAGCTTTATCTTTTTTTGTCACAATCCTCGCTGGCTTATCTCACAATCATTTCATATAAAGCGTAAGATGAAACGCAGAACCTGACACCTGTAACATAAAAAGAAATTAATTCAAATACAAACGCTTGATGTTTTGCATGAACTCCCGGCCATCTTCTCCAATGAGATCACGCTTGGCGGTCTCTTCGGTAGTCCCGGAATTATTAAGATTCAAATCAACAGCTATTTCTTTAAATTCGGGCGGAATCGGCAGTTTATTGGCGGGGGACTGTGTATCGGTCACGGCTTCGGTAAGTGTGCCAATCAAAGTATCCAGCTTAATGGCTTTACTAATTTCATCTATCTCATCCGGCTGGTGCTCATTTGTGGGCACATTTACTGGCTCTTGTTGCTGCTTTTCCAGGGCATTATTTAAATAGGAAAGAAAAGCAGGGTTCACCAAAGATTCTTTATTTTTTTCGAGCTTACCTTTTTTTGTTTTTACCGGCTGGGAAACATTTTTTCGAAATTTGCGGTTTCTGTTCGCATTTTGGGCAGCAGCCTTACCGGGCAATTTTAACTTGCCCTGTTTCAAAAAATAAAAGGCCAATAGCACAACATCTAACAGAATAAATGCCCCACCGATTAGCCAAATCAAACTCGTTTTGGTTTCTGCGATATGTACCGGAGGTTCCTGAGCTTGAATAAGATTTCGCGCAAAGGGATTTGTCAGAGATTCTATATCGAAGGGTTTAACTAAAAGATTGTCCAGAACAGGTGAAATTCCCGTGACTTGTTCGGTGGTATCCATCCCAATATCAGATGACTCAGGTGTAATATTTTCAGTGCCGACACTCAAAATAGATTTTGTTGAATCGGATTTTACCGGCTCCTTCTTTTCATCTGCAATATCCAGCTTCCGGGTTGCTCTGGTTTTATGAGCAACTGCTGTTTGTAGCTGCGTTCCCGAAGAATAAATATCTACCACAATTCTAAACGGCCAATTTAACTGAGACTGATTTATTTTAAAATAACTGTTGTTCAGGAAAGCCATAACAGAAATCAAGCTGCCGTCCTTTTTAAATCTAACCTGGCGTATGAAAGGATCATCGGGGTCGATATTAATGTTCGGAAAATTCCTAATTTCTCCCCCACTAATAATATCCACCATTATGGTTTGATTTTCTTTATTCTCCAACACCTGAAATCTAACCGGCCCGTTAAATTCCAAAACAAGGCGTGAATACGACTTATGGAAACCGGTTCGAACATCGGTCAAATCTCTTGCTGAAAGCGGCTTCCCCAGCAATAAAAAAAATGCACTTCCAAATAAAACAAACTTCAAGTAGAAACTGAGCTTCATATTTTTATATCAATGTTATCTCCGGGATGCGGAGGTTCCTGATTTTCCTCAGGGGAATCGGATTCGTTTTCATTTTTAGGCTCGTTCTCGTTTTCCCGGGGAGCTTGAACATTACCGGAAAGAATGACTTCATCCTTCTTGGGAAGCACTGAAGGTTTTTTTTCTTTCTTCTTTTTTTTCTTTTGTTCTTGTTGTGGGTTCTTGTAGTTTTTGTCTCGTATTCCGCCAACACTTGTTGTGTCCGGCACCCCCAAAGATAAACTATAATCGTCCATGATTAATCATCCAACTTTGGTTAAAAATCAACTGACCTTTGACATCCCTACTTTCATATTTTTCAAATCACTGCGAATACTGAGAATTGCTTTGCCGAGCAAACGACTAATACGTGATTCGGACAAATTTAAAACCTTGCCAATTTCAAGCAAAGTCATTTCATCGTTGTAGTACATTAAAACAATTAAACGCTGGCGTTCGGGCAGATTATAAATTGCATCTTTCACTAAATTAAGAATATTCATCCGGCTTACTTTTTCCAACGGATCGAACGATTTTTCGTCAGCCAAAACATCACTTAATCGCAATTCTTCGCCATCAACATTCTGGGTTTGATCAATGGAAATGGTGAAATTCAAATGTGCGATTTCGAGTAACCGATGGCACTCCCGGAGGTCAATCCCCATTTCATTGGCCACTTCAAAAGCAGAAGGCTCACGGCCAAACTTAAACCCGAGTGCTGAAATTGTTCGTTCAATTTGTTTTAATTTTGCGCGATCTCCCCGGCTAACGATATCGATCTTTCTCAAATAGTCCAGAATATTGCCGCGAATGCGCCAGTTAGCATAGGTTTTAAATGTGGTTTCCTTTGTGATGTCAAAATCCTGAAGCGCCCGAATTAACCCCATAATGCCAGCGCTGTGGATATCTTCGAGTTCGGTCTTGTTACGAACGGAGAGATTCAGACGGCCGATTACATACTTAACGATCGGAATGTATCGTATGATAACCTGCTCGCGCAGTTTAGGATCTTTAGTCCTCAAATATTCCCTGACCAGATCCTCGTTATTCAATCTCGACTCCTATGTTATCTCCTTCGGCAATCTGCTCTTTTTCCTCATTCTCGACTTCTTTTTCCGGTTCAGGTTCAGGCGCTTCATCCTTCGGGTTTATTATCAACCGCAGGATTATAAAGAATGAAATCAGGATTAAATAAAAACCGACAAATACAATTAGAGAGCGTTTTGTACATTCTCCCAAAGGAATATCCAGTAAAAAGCAGGATGTAAAAGTCATAAGTGCAGCAAAAAAACTGGCCTTGAAAGAAAGTCTCGTCAACATTAACTAATAATCATTCTCGCAATTTTTTCTGAGTCCGCTAATAGTATATCGTCAGGAACTTTTTGACCATTAGTCAAAAATGAAATCGGAAGGGCAATTTTTTTGCTAATATTAAAAATATTACCCAGCCGTATGGTTTCATCAACTTTTGAAACAATTAAATTACTAATCGGAATTGTAGAAAAATTTGAAACAGAGTCTATAAGATTTGCCGAGCTTGCGGTAATTTCCAGCACCAGGTGCACTTCATCCGGTTTCGCGACAGCAAAAAATTCTTTTAAATCACTGAGATGTTTCTCATTTAAAGGACTCCGTCCGGCTGTATCAACCAGGATGACATCCATGTCCCGAAACCTTTGAATAGCCCGCCCGAAATCATCAGGCTCATAAGCGATCTCCAACGGAATTTTGGCCAAAGCTGCAAAAGTTTTTAATTGAGCGGCTGCTGCTACGCGGTATGTATCACTTGTAATTAAACCGACTTTATGGCGCCCATAAAAATCAGGATGAGTTGCTAATTTTATAATCGATGTCGTTTTACCGGTACCGGTAGGTCCTACCAGACAAATCAGCTTGGGCTGTCCGGGTATTAAATCCATCTTATCATTGATATTGATGGAGCTAAGGACTTCAGCCTGCAATACTTGCAGAATTTTCCTATCATCTTTGATATCAGCGCCTTCAAGCTTTAAAAAAATGTTCTGTACAAGTTCAGCTGCCAGCTCCGCATCCAAACCTTTTTCCTGCTCTAAGAATCGATAAGTTTCAGGCAAAATATTTGTATGTGAGCGCCGGATATCGTCCCGAAGCCGATCTATAGAAGTTTGCAAACGACCAATTTCACTACGGATTGTAATTGTGTTATCAACCAATTTCTTACTATTTACGGATGACAAAGTGGGTTCAGCCTCCCGCACCGGCTTGGGCTTGGGTTGAGATTGTCGTTTAGCATCTGTTGGTGTATAAAATTGCTTAGATACTGCCGGGCCTGCCAATTCCTTCTGTTCAGGATTCATATCTGCCGTCACAGTAATTTCAACCAACTCGTCAATATCCGTACCGGAAAGATTGGATTCCTTTACTTTCCTTGAATGCAATACGATAGCATCATCTCCAAAAACCTTTTTTGCCAATTGCATTGCTTCCTGCATGGTGGAGGCTTTAAATTTTCTAATCATAATTCGGTAATCCTAAATTTCCAGTGGTGTTAATAACAATATTCGGCATTAATTCTGAAATCGATAGCACAACCAATTCCGGCAGCACCGGATCGAAAAACCCTTTGAGGTAACGCCGGACAGCTGGCCCTGTTATAAGAATTGCTTTTTCACCAAATGTAAGAAGCTCTTTAAATTTTTCTGAAGCTTGACTATAGAGGGCATTCATTGCGGCCGGTGATAAGTTTAAATTTTGCCCAAGTTGTTTATTGGCGCTCATCTGCTGCATTAAATATTCCTCAAATTTTGCATCAAGTGTGATGGCTGTAATCTCACCCTGTTCATTTTTATTTAGATTCGTTATAGTTTCCGTTAGCGCAAAACGCACATATTCGGTCAATACTTCTGCATCTTTAGTTAGCCCGGCCCGGTCGGCCAGGGCCTCTAGAATTGTGGGTAAATCCCGGATTGGAACGTCTTCCTTTAAAAGGTTTTTCAAAACATTTTGAATAGTGCCAATGGAAAGCATATTCGGTATTAACTCATCGATTACCGTTGAATGTTCTTCCTTCAAATTATCTAATAAACTCTGAACAGCCTGTCTATCCAAAATTTTGTAAGCACTCTTGCGAAGAACTTCCATAAGATGAGTTGAAACAACCGCAGATGTGTCCACAACCGCATACCCCTTCAATTCAGCCTTTTCCTTTTGCTCACGATTCATCCAATAAGCAGAAAGATGATAAGTTGGATCGGTTGTTTTTATACCTTCCACTTCGTCCTCATCAGCATCGGGTATTAGCGCCATATAATACCCCATCATCACTTCGCCATTAGCAATTTCATTACCTTTAATTTTAAAAGTATAGCTGTTTGAATTGATTTGGACATTATCCCGTATACGAATTGGCGGCACCACAATCCCGTATTCTTGAGCAAGTTGTTTACGAATCATGGTAATGCTGTCCAATAAATCGCCACCCTGGTTGCGGTCAATAAGGGGAATCAGGCTATAACCAATTTCAATTTCCAAAGGATCAATATGCAAATAATTCTCAAGCTCTTCCTGTTCTGTAGGAGGCTCCGGCGTACTTTCTTTTGCTTCTTCAATTGCATGCTCTGTCTTTTTTTGTGAAATTACACTTTGTGCAATATAGCCAATACCTAAATTTGTAATGCCGAGCAACATAAAAGGAAAAGTCGGGAACCCCGGTATTATTGCCATGAGCACAAGAACACCGCCTGTTATATAACTTGCCCGAGGTTTGGTAAACAGTTGGGCCGTAACAGTTTTTGCCAATGTATCGTCATTACCAGCTCGTGTAACAATTATACCAGCGGCAGTTGAAATTAACAGCGCAGGCATTTGTGAAACAAGTCCATCCCCGACGGTAAGAATTGTGTAAGTCTCAAGCGCATCGCCAATACTCATGTCAAGTTGAATGGTGCCGATTATTAGCCCGCCAATGATATTGATAACCGTTATCAAAATACCTGCAATGGCATCGCCTCGAACGAATTTACTGGCACCATCCATCGCGCCATAAAAATCAGCTTCCTTCCGGATGACTTCACGACGACTTTTTGCTTCATTTTCATCCAACAAACCGGCATTCAAATCCGCATCGATAGCCATTTGTTTACCCGGCATGGCATCCAAGGTAAAACGTGCGGCAACTTCGGCGATACGGCCGGAACCTTTGGTGATAACAACAAAATTGATAATAACCAGAATGATAAAAACGATCAGTCCAACAACATAATTGCCCTTTACAACAAAACTACCAAAAGCTTCAATAACATCGCCGGCGTAGGCTTCACCCAAAATCAATCGGGTTGAGGCGACATTTAAGGATAACCTGAAAAGCGTGACCAGCAAAAGTATACCGGGGAATATGGAGAACTCCAGAGGCTTTTCAACATACATCGGTACCAGCAAAATCATGAGAGAACAAGTAATGTTCAAAGCCAAAAGAATGTCTAAAAAAAAGCTCGGCAGTGGTATGATCATGAACATCAGCATGGCAACCACGGCGATGGCCAGTATAACATCCGAACGTTGCTGCAACTCCGACAAAAAAGCGAACCGTTGTCTGGTTTGTATTTCTTCTTCTGCCACTACCTATTAATTCCTTCGATTCTTCAATTGATGAACATATGCGAAAACTTCGGCCACAACATGAAACAGTTCAAAAGGTATTGCTTTGCCAACATCAGCCAGTTTATATAGTGACCGCGCCAAGGGCTTATTTTCGTAGATCGGAATCCCATGTTCTGCGGCAATTTCCTTGATTTTCTTAGCAATGAGCCGCGCGCCTTTTGCCAGAACTATTGGGGCATCCATATTAGCGGGATCATACTTCAATGCGACGGCAAGTCTTGTCGGGTTGGTAATTACGACATCGGCTTCCGGTACTTTGTCCATCATCCTTTCCCTGGCGCGTTTCTGCTGCATAGCACGTACTGCCCCTTTAACCTCCGGATTTCCTTCCGATTGCTTTGACTCATCTTTTAAATCTTGTTTACTCATTCGCATATCACGTTTGTACTGCCACCTCTGATACATCAAATCAAAAAATGCCAGAATCAATAAAGCACCTAATGTGCGCATCGCCAAGTCAAACATCACTGAGGCAATAAAGGATATTATCTGAACGGGTGTATAATTCAGCAAAAGTGGATACTCGTCTTGATGACCGATTATCGTGTTATATGCAATAATTCCAATTATGGTTAATTTCAGCAACCCCTTAATCAGTTCAACTAAAGATTTTAATTTGAAAAATTTACCCAAACCTTTTATAGGATCGATTTTTGAAAATTTTGGCTGTATCGGCTTAAGAGTGAAAAGAAATCCAACTTGAGAAACATTTGAAACAATTCCAACCAAAGCGATGACAATCAAAAAAGGTCCGATTAGATCGAAAATGGATTGCACGCCAAGAAAAGCATAAGTTCTAAAGCCATCGATAGAAAGGGAAAACGTATTTAATTCCGAATAAAAAATCTGAAACCCACGAATTAATTTTCGGAATATTTGTACGCTGAGGATATTTAAAGTCATCAAACCAAAAATCAGGATAAGGGCAGAATTGAATTCAGCACTTTTAGGGACATTGCCGTCTTCACGAGCCTCCTGCAGCCTTCGCGGGGAGGCCTCTTCGGTTTTTTCTTGAAAAGATTCCTCTGCCATAACCTAACCTACATAGGTCTGAACGGACTATCCTAACGTCTCAGCAAAATATTGAACCATTTGGGGATCGAAAATTTTTTTCTTGTTGGCGTTGATAAACTCCATTGCATCTTCAACGGTATTCAAGCGCCTATGTGGCCTATCCGAAGTCCAGGCGTCAAAAAAATCAGACAGAGTGATAATGCGGGAATATTCGTGAATGCTTTCCCCATTCAAAGCCTTAGGGTATCCGCCCCCGTCAAAGCGCTCATGGTGCTGTACCGAGGCTACTGTAGTCAATCCTTCAAACGAACAATTTCTAACAAGATGACTGAAACCTTTGGTCGTATGCTCTTTAACTTTCTCAAACTCATCTGTTTTGAGCTTGGTCGTTTTGTTAACAATTTCATCGTCGACAAATTCCATTCCAAAATCATGCAATAGAGCTGAAACAACAAGATTCAGCAATTTACTATCCTGAAAGCATAATTTTTGGCCTAAAAATACAGAGTAGACAGCGACATTTACGGAGTGTTGATAGAGATAGTCTGCCTGTCGTTTCATTTCTATAATCTTTGGCGGCACCCTTAGTGTATTTTGTATATGAACCAAAAGAGACTCCGCCAATGAAAGTAATTCACTTTTTGCCTGGCGGGAAGAAATATTTTCTTCGCGTTTTAACTTTCTAAAAATTCTTTTTAACGCAAAAGGGGCTGTCATTAAAAAGCGGTCTGAATTTATATTTTGAAGTCCTTCCCATTCATCAAAATCTCTATCGAGCAATAAAATACTTGCGTATCCTTTTTCATCAAAAAAGTCGAAATACCTTTGATTTATTTCGACGCCTTTGCGCAACAAAAGATTACCAGTTTGATTGTATAAACTCTGACCCAACCGCTGACCGATTATCTGGGGGGTTAAAGATTCGATGATAACGCCCACGCTTTTCTCTCCTATTTAAAAACCATACTATAACGAATCCTCATCCTCGAAACCAAAAAACTTCAAGAAGCTTGCCACCATTCGTGGGTCGAACTTTGCGCCGGCATACTTTTTAATGTAAGCAAGCCCTTCATCAATTGTATGCAGACGCCGATAAGGCCGATCTGATGTATAAGCATCAAAGACATCTGCCAGGGCGATAATACGAGAATATTCATGTATATTTTCTCCATTAAGTCCTCTTGGATAACCGGAACCATCATAACGTTCGTGATGTTGCAGGCAAACTGCAGCAACAATTCCCTTAATAAAACAATTTCTACTAAGATGCTGAAAGCCAAGCATGGTATGCTTGTGCATTTCCTCAACCTCCTCTTCGTCCAGCTCACCGTCCTTATAAAGAATCTCGGGATCAAGATTCAACATGCCGAAATCAGCTAACAGGGCAGCCTGCGCTAAATCATATAATTTTAATTGATGGTACTGAATGCTTTCACCAATCATAATCGCGTATGCGGCCACATTTATGGCATGTTGGTAGATGTAGTCCTTTTCTCTTTTCAAGTCGATAATATCCGGGGGGGCAGCTTTTATATTCACATCCCGAATTAAAAGATCTGCAAGCGCTCCCAACTCTTTTTTTGCATTTGAGATCTGTATTTTGTCTCTGCCGTGCAATTTACTGTAAATACTCTTCAGAGTTATTGGCGCACTCGCACGAATCTTTTCGCTGATCAAATGGCCTGTGGAATTCAAAACATCATTTTCTTGATTATTCAATAAGTAAATGCTTCTATAGCCAACTTCTTTAATTTTCTTAAAATGAAATTCCTTTATTTGTGCGCCCATACCTAAAAGCAAGCCGCCCTTGGGACTAAAAAGTTTTTGACCAAGCTTCTTGCCCAAAACATCCGAATCCAGTTCATGAATTTGAAAATCCATATTATGCTCCTAAAAAAATTTTACAATCGTAAATAGGTCGTACTTCCACTCCAAAAGGTGATTTGAAAAAAACAAATAATACATTGGCAGAGATGCAATAACGATAAATAATCCAACGCCCAGCCTGACGGGTAATCCAATAAAAAATATATTCATTTGAGGTACAATTCGCGCCATAATACCCATACAAACTTCAATAAGGAATAAAGTAGCCATAGAAGGTGCGGCCAATTTAATTCCAATAATGAAAATTTCATTAAATAATGATACCATCTCCCAGCGAGCGCCTACCAAAGCAAACTTATAACTCGCTGCAGGTGAAATTTCAAAACTTTTATACAGTGCGGATATAAGAAGATGATGACCGTTTAGAAATAAAAACACCATCATTATAAAAAAAGTATAAATGTTTCCAATTGGCGTAACGGGCTGACCACTATCCGGGTCCACCAGATTTGCCATACCCAGCCCCATTTGCGTGCTAACCATTCTACCGGCGAACTGATAGCTCTCAAAAATAAATTTTGCATTATATCCTAAAAAAAGTCCCAACACTATTTCCTTAAAAATTAATGGTAACAGGCCTAACAAAGTTATTGTTTCGAGTTGCGGCTGCTCTTTTAATGCCGGCAACATTGTTACCGAAAGAAAAAGTGACAGAAACACTTTAACCTGCACAGGAATTGACTGACTGCCCAAAATCGGTGCAACCGACATTAAAGCCGCGATGCGTATAAAAGATAAAAAGAACCCGATAAACTGGGATTCGGTCAATCCAAAAATTTCATAGAACATACTTTTCTACCAAAATGCCTTAAATGAGTTATAAAATATCACTCATTTCGAAATCACCGGCATTTGGCCATAAATGGCACGCATAAAATCCATCAGCGTTTCAAGCATCCAGGGCATAAGAAACAGAATCACCAAAATCACCACAGCCATTTTGGGAATAAATGTCAAAGTCATCTCCTGGATAGATGTTACTGATTGAAAAATTCCTACAAATAATCCAACGAACATACCGCCTAACAAAATTGGAGCACAAATGACAATTGCAGTTTTTACAGTCTGTTGTCCCCAATATATAACAAATTCAGTTGTCATAGCTTAAGCCTTTAATTTGTTAAAAACCTGAAACCACAGAATCCACAACCAGATACCACCCATCCACAAGTACAAACAGCAAAATCTTAAACGGCATAGAAATCATTACAGGTGGCAGCATCATCATTCCCATGGACATAAGTATAACTCCAACAATTAAGTCTATTAATAATAACGGCATATAAATAATAAACCCAAGTTGAAATGCAATTCTAAGTTCACTAATTATAAAAGCAGGTATCATTATATAGGTTGGTAACTCTTCTGCGTTAGGCGGTCTTTCAATTTTTGACAACTTAACAAACAACATTAAATCCTTTTCACGAACATGTTTTAACATAAATGCGCGAACAGGCTTCATGGCATTTTCAATAGCCAGATCTTGTGTTATTTGATCAGCCAAAAATGGTTGCAGGCTTTTGTTATTAATTTCTGTAATAACCGGCTGCATAATAAAAAATGTAAGAAAAAGTGAAAGTCCGACTATGATCTGGTTTGCCGGCGTCTGTTGAGTACCCAATGCCTGTCTCAAGAAATGAAACACTATTATCAGCCTGGTGAAAGATGTCATTAATGTTAATATTGCGGGAGCCAGTGTTAGAATTGTTATCAGAAATAATATTTGTATAGCGAGCATAGAATTGCCTTTCCCGCCATCCTCTGAAAATTCCAAAGTAACCTTGGGTAAAGGCTGGGCTACAGTTTTCGTCACCATTCCTATACATAAAAAAAGCAAACCGATCGCTAAAATTTTTACTATTTTGTTTTTCACCGCATCATGCAGTATTTTTTTTCATCCACTGGTTCAAAATTTTGCCAAAATTCCGGGGCTGCTCTCCCTCCTCGAGCAAACTTTCTTTAAGTCGCTCACTTATATCAGCTTCGGGTATATTCAGAAGCAGATTCATATCATTTTCTGTTAATCCCAACACCAAAACATGATCCAACACATTAACCATGCAAATCGTTTTCTTCGGCCCTATGCTCATTGCGCCCAACAATTTCATTTCAGATGAGTGCTTGTTAAAGCTATTTCCGTAAACACTTTTTTTGTACCAGCGTAAAGCAAAATAAAGCATCGTGCTAAAACCAATTACGAGGCCAACAGTTTTTAGCAATAACGTAAATGAGTCTAAGGAATTTTTGAGGGGATCCGGCCGTACAGTACTTTGAAGCGAATCATTTTCTACGGTCTTTGCAGGCGTCTGGGGTGACGGATAGCACAAAGTAGTTGCCAATACAAGCAAAACACTCACAAGTAGAACTTTAATTTTAAGGCACAAAGTCATCAAGAAGAATGAGGTTATAGTTCACGTAGTTTAAAACAGATTTTTGAAAAGTAATTTTCATATTTATAAGTTAATCAGATAAAAATATCTCGTGCTACTTTTCACTTATTGGGTGTTTCAAGCCTTGTTATTCTAACGCCAAAGTGATCATCAACTACCACAACTTCGCCTTCAGCTATTTTGCTCTGATTCACATAAATATCTACAGGCTCATCGGCAATTTTATTAAGTTCAACTAATGAACCCTTGCCTAGATTTAGAACTTCACCAAAACGCATTTCTTTACGACCCAACTCCACCGTAACGTTTAATGAAACATCAAGAAGCAGTTCCAGGTTTTTTGTATTTTCCGGGAAGGCGCCACCATCCGTGCTAACCGGGAAAACATCCTCTGGTTCTTCCTCATTTGCAGAGGCCTCCAGTTCCGCAAGCATCGCCTGTTCTGCAAGAATCTCGGCAGCAGATCTTTCAAATTCAGCTGGCTCTTCTTCCTCTGACTGCTCGCCGGCATTCTCTAATTTCTCTTCGTCTGCTTCTTCGGCCTGAGGTTCAGAAGGTTCCTGAGATTCCGGAGATTCCTGAGATTCCTGAGATTCTAACTCTTCGGAATCTTCAGCATTTTCATCTTTAATTTCGTCAGCCATAATCTTATTTTAAACTAGCCTGATTTAACAGCATTTAACATTATTGTATTATGTACTTCTTGAAATAAATGTTATTAAACTTACCCACCGCAAGTTTTTTGTTTATAATTCCCATTATTTCCTTTTTTAATATTTTCCTGCCTGTACCATCCATCAATTCTGCAGTTGTTTTGTTCGTAAGCAGGGTTAATATTGAGTCACGTATCCAAATTTCTTTACTGGTGGCTTCATCTAAAACTTTTTGCTCTGAAGCCTCTAAGCCTATCTCAATTACAAAGTAACGTCTTCCGCCCGAATCGGAAGTATTTACTACGATATCATTAATCTCATAAAAAAGCCCAACTTCTAAATTTTCCTTTTTTTGCTTTGGCTCTTCTACATGATTAGGGTGTTTTAAAAGTATATTAAACACTATGTAATAGGCGGCAACCGCCTGAACCAAAATAATTACAGGTATTAGGATAAGTTTGAGCTTTCCACCTTTCTTCTGATCATCGGTGGTTTCTTCAGATTCTTGATCTTTTTTGACTTCTTTATCTGCCATAAGTTTTCCCTTTAGTACCTTATGTTTTCAACCTAATTACAACTCTTCGATTTTGTGAACGGCCTTCAGCAGTATCGTTGGTTGCAATAGGATTATGTTCACCAAAACCGGCAGCATGTATTTTAGCCGGACTAATATTCCCTTCATTGATAAAATACCTAACCACGGATAATGCTCTTCCTACTGAAAGCTCCCAATTAGAAGGAAACCGGTCGGTTTTTATAGGAATATTATCCGTATGCCCCTCAATGGTTACCTCTGCAATATCTTTAAAGAACAATTTGGAAATAATCGATAATAGCTTCGTATAGTTCTGTCTTAATTCAGCGCTGCCAGCCAGAAAAAGCATATTGTCTTTAATTTGTATAAATATTTCATCACCACGCTTCTCCACTTCCACTTTGTCGTTCAGCTCGTTGTTTTCCAAGACCGATTTTAATTTCTCCATATGTTCCAGAACACTTTTTTGCTTCAGATTAACCGCTTCCGGGCTGGCTGGAGAAAACCAGCTTTGGTTTGGCATTAGTTTTTTTTGAACACCCAGAACGCCAAAAGCACCTTTTAACGAGCCCATTGCCATTTTAAACTTATCAAGCTCCATTGTTGAAAAAGACATAATTAATATAAAAAAGCACATTAAAAGCGTCATCATATCGGCAAACGTCCCCATCCATGCTGGTACAGTTGGCATATCATCTTCATCTTCTGGTTTCTTTTTCTTATCACTCATTGTAGTTTATTCCTCTGCAGGTTCAGAGCCATTGCTTTCTCTATCACCCGGAGCTAGAAATGATTGTAACTTGTTTTGGATAACTCGTGGGGATTCTTCTGCTTGAACCGATAGAATTCCTATCAACAGCATCTCTTTAAATTGAATTTCCATTTCCGAACGCATTTTCAATTTTCCTGCCATTGGGATAAAAAACAAGTTTGAAAACAGAGAGCCATAAAAAGTGGTGACCATCGCCATTGACATACCCGGACCAACTGAAGAAGGATCCTCCAGATTTTGCAACATTAGAATCAGGCCAATAAGCGTACCAACCATACCAAATGCAGGTGCATAAGCTCCCATGCCCATCATCATTTTCTGCCCTACTTTATGGCGCTCTGTCATAATAGCCAGCTCAGCTTCCATAATATTGGTTAGATCTTCAGATTCCGTTCCATTCACAACATGCTGCAATGTAATCTTCATGAAATCCTGATCGACCTGCTCCAGATCCTCTTCAATTGCCAACAAACCATTGGTTCTGGCTTTTTTAGAAATGGCCACAATTTGCTCAATATATTTGTGAGGAGTTAGAGATTCTTCATTCATCGTTAATTTAAAAATTTTGGCCAGCCCCATCACATCTTCAAATCTGAAATTAACCAAAGTTGCAGCAAATGTACCCCCAAGCACCATAATTAGGGAGGGAATATCTATAAAAGGGCCTATACCGCCACCCATTAACATGGAAACCGCAGTAAGGCCCAAACCCGAAAGAATACCAATTAAAGTTCCCTTATCCATTGTTCAATCCATAATTTTGTAAAGCTGCCCGATTAAGAGCAGCTTTATTCTACCCATTAATAATTTATACTAACGCTTCAACTGTGTTACTTCAGCCAAAAATTGATCACTTACAGTTATTACCCTTGCATTTGCCTGGAATGCTCGCTGTGCAATAATCATCTCGGTAAACTCGGCCGCCAAATCAACATTCGACGCTTCAAGCGTGCCGGGAATGACAGTTGTTGCTATTGTTTCTCCTGCTTTAGCAAGCACCGCTAAACCTGAAGTTGAAGAGGTTGAATAAATATTATTGCCAATATGCAAGAGTCCTTCCGGATTATTGATATCCGCAATGGCAAGACGGCCGATTAACCGGCTACGGCCATTGTCAAAAGCGCCACGAATTTCACCATTACTTTGAACTGAAAAAGAGGTTAACGCACCTTGGGCCTGACCATCCTGAAAAGGCAATAATACGGATGATGTTCCGGCAAACTGGGTTATACCGCTAAAGCCGGTTTGATTCTCGAAGTCGAGATTCAGACTAACCTCTCCAGCACCATTGCCTGGATCAAATTTTAATTGGGATTCACCACCTGTATAGAAAATCGTTTCAAGTGAACCGTCATTTGCAAACGTAATCGTTCCGGTTGAACCTTCAGAGATTGTTTCGTCTCCTGTGGTGCTCATTGCAAAATTCCATTCACGAGCATTCTCTGTTTTTGTAAAAATAACATTGAGCGTATGTTTTATACCAAGGCTGTCAAAAACTTCAATAGAGCTTGAGGTTTGAGGTTCAAACCCCTCCTGAGTATTTATAAAACCGGGAAGGGTAATTACGCCGGTGTTACCGGCACCTGCAGTTAAGGTAAGGGTTGTGCTGCTTTCACCATAAGCCGTATCAGTTAGTACAAGACGCCCGCTGGTATCTAATGCAATTGTACCTGAAGCAGTAAAAGCGGTGTTTATGTCATCTATAAGATCCTGTATGGAATCACCAACAGCGTATGTATAGGTTGTTGGTGTAATTGCAGTTCCATCAGAATTTGTTCCATCAATGGTAATTGTGTCGCCGGCAACAAGTGGTGTGGTGGTTTGGTCAAGAGCACTTAAAAGAGTGGTTGCAACTGCCGGAGTAGACCCACCAGTCGTGAAACTTCTGCTAGCGGTCCATTGCTCCTGAAGGGGTGCAGCGCTGGCATCAAGGTTCCCTGTTATCGCGACATTCTGTGTTGCAATAGCAGGAGAAATAACTGTAGAGTCCAACACGATGTCACCAACCGAAGCAGTCTGGGAAATTACACCGTCTTGCGCGGCAGTCCACCCTTGTAACGAAGCGCCGTTTGCAGTCACCAATCGGCCGTTACCATCAAAATGGAAATTGCCGGCGCGAGTATATAAGTTTTGATTTCCATCATTCAATACGAAAAAGCCTTCGCCTTCTAGTCCTAAATCGGTAATTTTACCGGTTGTTTGTAAAATACCCTGGCTAAAATCACGCTCGATTGAGCCCGTACGCACACCCAAACCAACAAGTATTGCGTTGGATGTACCGCCGGAGCTGTTTTGCTCAGCCACGCGTAATAACTGGCTTAATTCCTCCGAAAAATTAATTCTGGATGTTTTAAATCCAATCGTATTAATATTTGCAATGTTGTTACCAATCACATCCATCTTCAACTGGTTATTCGACAATCCGGACACTCCGGAAAACAATGATCGCATCATAATTGCGGTCCTCCAAATTAAATAAATTAAATCTAGTTTCCGCTGCTTCAATCATTCCACAACGGAGGACCTTCCCTTTCAGGGGCCAGTCCTAAAAATCACATCATTAATGCACTGTCTATGTTGGTGAAAATTTTATCATTCCCATCTTGTTTCTCCATTGCTGTTATTACTGTTCTGTTTTCAATACTTACCACAAGAGCCAAGTCGCCCATCACCAGCAGAGAATCCTTACCGCCTTTTTCCTTAATTGAATCAACTGCGTTGTTTATTTTACTCATGTCCTGCTCATTTAAAATGATATTACGAGAGGAGAGTCGTTCAACAGCGTGCGCTGAAAACTTAACAGGATGAGTCGCTTTAACAATTTTGTCCTGTAAAACCTTCGCAAAAGCATCGCCATGCTGAACCGGAGCTTTTATACTTTGGTTTGCCTGGTGAAAATGCGCTGTTTTTTGTAGTTGTTCAATCTTCATTTTTATTCACCACTGTCTTAATCTTCAGAATCATCTTCGCCGGAATCATCTGCCTCACCTGAGTCACCGCCGTCAGTTTCGCCATAACCGATTTCCAAAACAGCATCCAGGCCAATTCGCAGCCCGCCAAGAAGAAGAACTGCACCACCATTTTCATATCGGATACTGTCTATTCTACCGACGATGAACTCGTTGGCTGTAACAGCATTTCCTTCAATATCCTCTGCCGTCACTTCAAAAGTATATTTACCACTTTCCACTGCATCCCCATTTTTATCCTTGCCGTCCCATTGAATTTTATGATCACCCGCAAGCTGATTTTCAATCTCCAGAGTACGGATCACCGTGCCCTCACTATCTCGAATTTCCACTTTTACCGTTTTCGAGTTCGAAGCCAGATCAAAATTTAAATTCACACTCTGAGTGCCTTCAGTGAGTTCAACGGCATTGCCGCCAGCCTTGACACTTCGGCCAATCAAAGTCGTGGCCATGGTATTATTAATTGCCTGGTTTAACAGTAAATCCAGTTCGATTGAACCCTGAAGACTGTCGTTCATGTTTTGCAGCTGTTCCAGAGAACTAAACTGCGCAAGTTGAGATGCAAATTCATCAGGGCTGGAAGGGTCAAGAGGATCCTGATTTTGCAGCTGGGTAACAAGGATTTTCAGGAAGTCATCCTTTCCCAATACGCCGGTGTTCTGTCCGAACAAGTTCTGGTCCAGACCGCTTGCCCCGACCGTATTTAGTGCAGTAATCTCATCCATATTCAACTCCAAAAAATTAATATTTTGTTTTCAATTAAGCCCAGATTTCAAGTGTTTGATTACCGGTAACTTTTGGGCGGACTTGCTTACGTTCAAAGTCTCCACGTATTTCTTTCTCACTTTCAAAGCCGGTGAAGAAGTCTCGAAAGTTTTCAGAGGCTTGCTTTTCTTCATGGTTTTGAAATGCATTTTCCGAAAAATGCTCAGCCGTTTGACTTTCTTGTTTTTCATCACGCACGGAGACATCCAGCTTACCGATATCAATGCCATCTTTAGCCATTTGCTCAATAAAAGGTTTTAACTGAGTTTCAAGTATCCGGCGAACTTCAGTTGATTCTACCTGGATTTGCAGATTAACTGAATCTGCACGGCGTAACGCATCTACCATTACTTTGCCCATATCCTTCATATCCATTTGTACTTCAAGTTTGCGAGAAGACAAATTGGCTTGATTGTGCGCCAGTTCAGCAATTTTCTGAATCATTTCCGGCATATGTGAGGAGTCTACTTTTTGTGCCGAGACCAGTTTGCCATTTACAACATCAAATTGAACCTGCCCGGTCGCCGTAGAAATGTTAACCACCTGCGACCCATCGCCACGAGGTTCAACAGGAATTTTAAATTCAGTGCTTTGCACTCCCTTGGTGGTTAAACTTTCTTTAACCTGGAAGTCATTTTTTGAAAATTGCGACTCTCCGGAAAAACTCTCTTCATCGCCGGACGATTTATCAGCATTGATTAGATTAATTGAACTGACGGCCGCCTGCTGCTTGGCATTTTTACTATTTGACTTTATATCAGGCGGTTCCTGGTTAATTGCAGCAACCTCAGGTTTCAAGGAAAATTTTATAGATTCTTCCTTGACCACAGTTAACTTCGAGACCGGCAGTTTCTGCTTAACAATTTCATCTGCAATGGGGCCAAGCTCTTTTTCCAACCACTTAAAGGTTTGCTCGCTTTCGGCTTTTATTGCATGGTCAACCTTGCTGCCATTCAAAACCGATTGGTTGATCTTAACTTCAAGTTTTTCAAAATTAGCGCTCAATGTTTCTTTTTCCTTAACAGGAATTTCAGAACTATCAACTGCGGCTATTTTCTTCAAAACCGTTCTGACCATACCTGAAACCTTATTAATTGCAAAAGGAGCCTTTTCTGTATCACTAATCAGTTTGCCGAACGTGCCCGCTTTTTCGACAATTTCTTTTTTAGTTTCAGGTGAATCCGATTTTATCTGAACAGATATGTTATCAACTTTAACACCCTTTTTTGCCAAAGCAGATTTCAGCCAATCCCTGGCATTCGGGGTTTCTACTTGAATATTGGTTTCCACAGCATTTTCATTTTTCTGAGAACTAACTGTCAAAGCGCCTTTTTCAGCGACCTCCATCGTCACTTGAAATTTACCTGCCGATTTTCCTTTGAAAACCAACTTGCTTTGGGCAACAGTATTCTTTATCGCTTCCACAGCCTGCGATTGACTAATCTTGTTTTTTTCAGCATTCTCGGGCTTTATAGAACTTATGACTGCATCAGAAAGTCCCTTCTGCATCTTTGGCGTTTTTACTACCTCAGAAGTTGTTTTCTGTTTCCCATGAATACCCTCGGACATTTCAGAGTTGACAGCTTTTCCAACTAAGCTGGCCACATTAATTTGTCCCGGCAATGTTGATTTCTTAGAAAAATTATCTAAAAAGCCGGTTTTTGAAGGAAGTTCGGCTTTGTCCGAAATGTTCACCGTTTTCTGCGGAATTGCTTCTCCGGACAGGTTTACATTTTCTAAAGGCTGCTTTTTACCGGAAGGAGCCGGTTTATCTAAAAACCCTAAATTTTCGGTCTCACCTGTTTTTTGGGCAATACTATTTTGGTTAGATACAGCGCTTTCGTCTTTCTTCTTTTTAAAAAAAAAGGAATTGCTTTTCACCTTATCATCAATTTCTGAAAAATTATTGATAATCCCCTTGTAAGCGACAAGTTTGGAGCTGCCATTCCTCGCAGTTACACCATCCAAACTACTTGAAGCAGGCTGCAAAGCGGACAGTTTTTTTGAATCCACAAACTCAATTTTTTCAATATCCAAATCAGAAAAAATATTCATAAACCCGGTATTGGCTACCAACTCCCTGGAAATCTCAGATTCAATGGAAAGCTTTTTATTTTTTGGTTCGAATTTAATTGATATTTTACCATGACTTTCACTTTCAACCTCAAATGCAATTGGTCCGCCGGTTTCAAGTGAATGGTGAACAAACTGCTGCATCAGTCCTTCCAACAAACCTGTTTCAACCTCGACTTCTTCGCCTGAGTCAGCCTTGTTATACAGAAAATGAATCAGCTCGCTACTAACCGAAATATCATCCGATTCAACCTTCTCAGACTTGTTTAAAATATCCCGAATAAACTGCCCTGAAAAAGAGTTCTCACTTTTGGTTATATTAGCCAGTATCTTTTTAAATTTTGACATTTGGTTTTCAGAGATCGAGCCGGTTCCAAGTCCACCCAAAAATTTGGTTGTGTCAGAAGTCAATCCCATAGTTCCCGCTTTCATAAGCATAGTCATACTACAATCCTTTTATTAATCAGCTATATCAGTCAAAATTTTACCCACCCGATCCGGCGGCAGGGCATTAAAAATTTTCACACGATCTTTCGATTTTGCTTTGTCGTAAAAAATTTGTACCAGTCTATCCGGCAAATTTTTTAAAACCGGAGCAAGGACATTTGGCTTCATACTGCCCAGCATTTTCGCTAAATCCTGCAACTTCTTATCTTCCTGTGCCTTGTTGTAAATTACTTTATCTTCTTCCGTTTTAACTTTGGTTGTTTTAAGACTCGTATTTTCATTTTTTAATTTTTCAATTTCATACTTTTGCTTGGCAATTTCAAAATCCCTGTCCTGAAGTTGAGAAACGTACTCGGCAAGTTCACCAAGCATACCTTCAACAACTACGGCGAGGGAATCAATTTTTTCAGTATAACTTGAATCCACCACCACTGCATCCCTATGATACTGGGTATAATTTAAAACCGGAACGCTTGTTGTTTTTTCAAATAAAGCATCTTTCCCCAAATACGCTCCCACCAGCAAAACCAAAAAACTTATAAAATAGAATGATATCCAAAGTACCATTTTCATTTTAAATCACCTTTTGCGATTTTACTTTTCTCATTGCAATTTCATCTATTAAGGCCTGTTCTGCGGCGCGTTCTTCTTTCAAAAATTCCTCCTGTGCCTTTTCTCTCAATTTTTCAATACTCTTTCTGTCGGTGGTAGCCTTAAGCAATACTTCTCGCTTTTTATCAACTTCTTTTTCTATTTTTGAAACTTCTCCGACTTTATGCGAAATACCCCTGGTCAAAGTAGCCAAATAGCTGTGATGCTCGGCGACACCACGCACGGAAATTTTGTTTTCAAATTGCATTGCATCCGTGAACAAACTTCTTTTTTCTATTAATGCATTTAGATTGTCATTTTCATTCTGCAGCTGTTGCATCACCACTGAAAACTCTTTTTGCTTTTGTTGTTCAATAATCTCACGGACATCCAGAATTTTTTGCAGCCTAAACTTCATATCACACACTCATTTCCGGCTGAACTGGAGCCACTGTACTTTTAATCATCAAATTCTTCAAATTTTGTTCTGCATCTTTCAAACCTGATTTTTCAAACATCCCCTGTTTTTGATAAATCTTTATATCTTTTATCATACTTACAGCTTTATCAATGCTTTCATTGCTGCCCTTAACGTAAGCGCCAATATTTATCAAATCCTCAGCTTCGGTATAACTTGCCAGCATTTCTTTAATCGCAATGGCATTGCTGATATGGTTTTGCGGCATAACATCGGTCATTACGCGGCTAATGCTTTGCAACACATCAATTGCGGGATAATGCCCCGCTGCCGCCAGCTTCCTCGAAAGAACAATATGGCCATCCAAAATGGAGCGTGCGGTATCGACAACGGGATCATTCATATCATCGCTTTCAGCTAAAACTGTATACATGCCGGTAATACTGCCGTTTGCAAAATTGCCTGCCCGCTCAAGCAAACGGGGCAGGAATGCAAATACAGAAGGCGTGTACCCCTTGGTTGTGGGTGGCTCCCCGATTGCGAGACCGACTTCCCGCAAGGCCATTGCCACCCGGGTTAAGGAGTCCATCATTAATAGCACGTTCATTCCCTGTTCAGCAAAATACTCCGCAATTGCTGTGGCAATTAATGCCCCTTTCACCCGAATCAACGAAGCATGTTCAGAGGTAACTGTCACGACAACAGAACGCTTCAGGCCTTCTTCTCCTAAGTCCCTTTCAAGGAAATCCTTTACCTCGCGGCCACGTTCGCCAATAAGTGCAATCACATTGATGTCTGCATTTGTGTTGCGTGCCATCATGCCCATCAGAACACTTTTCCCCACACCACTGCCAGCAAAAATACCGACACGCTGGCCAAGGCCGCAAGTCAGCAGGCCATCCATTACCCGAATTCCGGTAGAAATAGGCGTCTGCACACGCTCCCGTGTTAACGGGTTTGGCGGCATATTATGCACCGGCTGCTGGTGCCTGGTTTTAATTGGCCCTTTACCATCCATGGGCGCGCCCGTACCATCGAGAACCCGGCCAAGCAGTTCACGGCCAACGCCAACCGTATAAGCCTGGTCACAAACATCAACATAACTGCCTGGTTCGATACCCTGGGTTTCTTCCAACGGTATCAGGAGCACATGCTTATTTCTGAAACCAACGACTTCGGCTAAAATCTTTTTTCCTTTTTTGGAAATGATATAACACATTTCTCCGACAGAGGCTCTTGGCCCATGAGATTCCACAACCAATCCAATTACTTTTTCAACACGACCCAGAAGTCGGTGAGACCCCGCAGATCGTAATTTTTCAGTATAGCGATTCAATAAAGTTGTGGTATTAGTTAATCCCATAATCACTAATCCTGTTCACCTGTAACCGCATTCAAAATTTCCCGGAAATGTGTTTTTATCTTCCCATCTAAAGCACCGAAATCAGTTTCGACAAAACAATCACCTGGCGCCAAAGATGGTTCCTCAACAACGCTTACAATGGTTTTTTCTTTGAAGCAGTCTTTAATTTTATCCAAATATTCCTGCATAACCGGGAGGGTTTCCTTATGCACCTGGAAAATATATTTTGTAGAATCTGCAAAATTATCAAGTGTGCTGTTTACAAATTCAGTTATTTTTTCAACTGATATTTTTTGCTGTTCCAAAACTCCGCTGCCAACCATTTCTTCAACCATTTTTATAGAAAAATCCACGATAAAATCTTCAGCCGACCTGATATATTCGTGTTGATGTTTCTTAATAACCGCCACAGTTTCTGCCACTTGCTGAATTTTAGAGTCGATTTGCCCAAGTCCGTCTTTGTAACCCTCGTCCTTACCCAAAGCAAATCCTTCCTTAAATCTCTCCTCGCGCTCCACTTCCAGCTCGTCAATAATTTTAAGAGCCTGGGTTAATTGTTTTGATAAATCCAAAGCCCGGTTGAGTTTCTTTTTCTTTACTTTTTTTTTCTCAACAAAGTCAGGCAGCTTATGCCCCACAATCCCTTTGCTTTCACCTAAGTTCTTTATTAGCATACTATTCCACAAATTCATCTTGTTGTGCGCGTGCAAGGACAATTTCGCCCCTGTTTTCCATTTCCCGGACTTGTTCTACAATTTCAACCTGGGCTTCCTCAACTTCTCGTAACCGAACCGGTCCCAGAAATTCAATTTCTTCCCGCAGCGCCTCAGAAGCCATCGTCGACATATTTCCAAAAATCTTATCTCTCAAGTCTTCGGAAGCCACCTTAAGCGCCATTGCCAGTGACTTGGAATCCACCCCTTTAAGAATTTTCTGTACATCCTTATCCCGCAATTGATTGAGGTCTTCAAAAACGAACATTAAGTTCTTGATTTCTGTTGCCAACTCCGGATCCTTTTGGATAAGGCTTTCCATAATCGTTTGCTCTACGCCTCTACTGGTAGAGTTTAATATCTCAGCCAGAGCTTTAACACCGCCGCCTAAACTTTGATGGGTTGTAATTGTACCACCCATTTGGGCTGTCAAAGCTTCTTCTATTTCTTGCAGCAGTTCTGGAGATGTTTTTCCCATGGAAGCTAACCTTAATGCGACTTCACCCTGCAAATCAGTCGATAGCTCGCTGATAATACCTGCCGCCTGATGGTGCTTCATGTTAGCCAAAATCAGTGCTATGGTTTGTGGATGTTCCTTTTGCAGATAATTCAAAAGCTCATTAGGATGAACGGACTGCAATAGTTTAAAACCTGTTACCTCAGTTGCTGCTTTTACTTTTTTCATTAAGCGGCGGGCTCTATCCAGACCAAATGCACTTTCAAGCATATCTTTAGCATAATCTGACCCGCCCTGAGTTACATATTTATCAGCCAACATCATTTGATAGAATTCAGAAACAACAGTACTAACGACTTCAGATGGCAGGTTTTTCATCTTTGCTACTTGCACAGTTACTTGTTCCATCTCAAATTCGTCAAGCTGCTTCAATATGGGCACAGCGTTATCCATACCTATTGAAATAAAAAAAACGGCTACTTTCTGGATACCACTTAAATTTTTTGGATCAGTAACTGGTGCCTGACCCGGCGCTTGAACTATTTGTTCTTCAGGCATTCTTAATACTCTTCATCATCTACTAACCAATATCGTAATATTCTTGTGGTTCGATCTGTATCTTGTGAAAACTCACGAACCTCCTCCCTAACTCTTTCCTGCAGGACTACGCGAGCTTTCGCATCTTCGGCTAACCTTCTCTGCTTCTCTAATGCTGAAAGTTCTTTCTTTTCAGCCGCTTCGTCAAGAGAGTCCTCTGCTTCCTGCAACAGGAGATCACGTTGGTGTTTTATATAATCATCCAAGCCTAATTTTTTCAGCAAGGTTCTCAGTAAAACCAAAATGGTTAAAGCTGCTACTACGCCAAATCCAATTTTGAGATAACCCGTTAGCGTTTCGCGTTCTTCTATCGATGACATCATTTCATTTTCACGATCCAAAATTGACCGGTCAAAAAGAAACTCTTCTACTGAAATTTTATCATTTCGCTCTTCGCTAAATCCAACTGCATTTTTAACAATATCTGATATTTTAGCAATTTCAGCGGGACCGCGAACGCTTTGCCCCAGGCTGGTATCCGGCTTGTTCACAAAGACAGCAATCGATAACTGTTTTATATCACCAATGCTGTTTTGAAAATGCTCGACAACCTTATTCAACTCATAATTGGTAATTGCATTTTCACGCTTGTGTGTTGTAGTATCCGTATTTATTGTCGTCTCTTCATTTTTTTCTTCACTTACAACAGCAAAGATATCAGGATCAACTTTCTCAGAAGTTCGGGTTAGTTTCTCAAAATTCAGGACGGCGGAAACCCGGATTATCGAATTATTAGCCCCCAAAACCTTATCGAGCATAGTTTGTGCTTTTTGTCCCAAATGGTTTTCAATACTCTTTTGCAGTTCATACTGACTACTGCTCAGGCCAATATCATTATCCGAAGGTTCATTTTTTGTTAGCACCCGCCCAAAAGTATCTAAGATGATCACATTTTCAGTTTCTAAACCTTCTACACTTGCGGCAACAAGGTTTGTAATTCCGGCAACCTGCTTGCGGTCAAGCGATGTTTGCGGCTTAAGTTTTAAAACCACTGACGCGGTACTCTTCTTCTCATCTTCTGTAAAAAGGGTTTGTTCCGGAATTACCAAATGTACCCGCGATTGCTCAATAGATTCAATTTGATTGATGGTATTCGAAAGCTCACCTTCCAAAGCACGCTTAAGGTTGATTCTTTGCATGAAATCAGTAAGGCCAAGATTATTCTTGTCGAAAAGTTCGTAACCGACTTTCCCACTGGAAATCATGTTTTGGCCGGCATATTTGATTCTCAATTCATGGACATCTTCTTTGGTCACAAAAATAGACCGGCCGCCATCCTTTAAACGGTAATCAATACTATTATCTTTTAGATCTTCTAAAATTTTAGAAGAATCTGCTGCATCTAGCTTTGAGTAGAGTAACGCATACTCCGGTCGGTTGGCCCATACGAACAACATTATCAAAGCAAAAACAGCTACCGCAGAAACCCCGACAAGCGCAAATTTTTGCTGCTTACTCAGGCGTTCCAGTAATTCATTTATTTTTTGACCTAGTGCAGAATTCACAAAAAATCCTCGTTAAATTAAACCTGCATTCTCGATACTTCCTGGTATGCATCCATGAGTTTATTCCGAATTTCGAGCATAAACTGAAAGCTAATCTGAGATTCCTCTCGAGTCGCCATCACTTCGTGCAATGCAATGTCCTTCCCTGCCACAAAATCCTTAATTGCCTCACCTGCAGCTGCGGAATTTTTATCAGCTTGTTGCACGATACCTTTTAAGGTGTCCGCAAAAGAGGGCACCTTTTCTGCCTTGGTTGTTCCAGCCAGCTTCTCTAAGTTTGGTTGAATACCGAGGCCTTGAGTTAAATCAATCTTGATCATTTCCACCTCTTATCTTTAAGCTTTAATATCAATTAAAGTCCCTAATGCCGCTGTTTGTTTTACTTCATTTTTTTTAGGTCCGTAAAATTGTACTGTCTTCTGTCGAAGCACTTCAATAGCCACTTCAAGCTTTTCCTCTTTTGTATTTTTAATACCATTTGCAGTCTTTGTTTTAGTGCTTGTCTGCGGCCGAACATTTTCCGGCACCGCTGTAACCTGGCCGCCGGCCGGTTCAATCTTTTTTGCACGAACAGGCCTTGGATCGTTTTGAACCAGAGGCCTTTGAACATGAGGAAATTGTACAGGTCTTATAACTGCCATTTTCTTTTTCTAAATTTCGAGTGATTTTTTAGCTAAATTTTTTGTCGTATTCATCACAGTAATATTTGCTTCATATGACCTGCTTGCCGAAATCAATTCAAGCATCTCTGTAACCACATTAATATCCGGATAACTCACAAACCCGGCTTCATCAGCATCAGGATGGCTTGGACTATAAATTTGCTTGAAAGCATTCGCTTCATCAACTTCAAGTTTTATCTCACTACTTCCCGTTCTATTAACCCGCATCGGCTCATAGTTCGACCCGGCCAAATGTCCACCTGATGAAGTTCGCATCTGAAGAGTGGCATTCTTAAGTGCATTGGTGAAATGATGTCGTCTTGAAATCATTTCCCGAACCAGGCTTTTACGCCGGTAAGCAATTCCTTCATCAGTTCGGGTGGTATTTGCATTGGCAATGTTTTCAGCCGTAATGGCCAGTTTACGCTTTTCCGCCGACAAGCCCTCCGAACTAATTTTGAATGTTGAAAAAAAATCTATTCGATTAAGTCCCACGATTTAGTCTCCTTGTTTTAAGCAATCCTGCCACGAATGGCGGTCTTGATATAATCATATCCCCCTTTTAGGGCACTGGCAGCAAAATCAAACCTAATTTGATTTTGAGCAATTTCTGCCATTTCCTGCTCAATATTTACACGTTTGTCCATCTCTTGAACCCGAAATCCCACCGAGGCCATATCATTACTCAAGTTCATGTGTTTCGGATTGGTTTTAATGGTTTTCGGTTTATTAGACTCCATGGCTCGTTGCAACGCATCTTCAAAGTGTATCTTTAGCGGACGAAACCCTTTGGTTTCAACATTGGCAATATTTTCAGCTATTGCTGTGTGCCTTGCTGAATAAGCTGTTAGCGCCTGCCGAAGCACCGGCGCCGATGTTTTTGCTAACGGGTTAAATCCCATAATTTGCTCCTTTTTTCTCGCCACGAGTCAGGCAACTCGTATGCCAGCAATTTCCCAGCGAATAACGAGTTGAGATAAGCTGCTATTTTAAAATGACTTAAAGAAACAATGTTCTAACAGAAATATGTTTTAAGCGAATGTAAAGAAGACTACAAAGTAGTAATAATTTCGGGAGGGCTGATACTTTTTTCCAGTTTGGTGCTCCATTCGTAGTTCACAATTTTTAATATTTCTTTGCGAGACATGGGGATTATATTTCTTATATTATTTATGCCGATTTCCTTGGAAAATTTGTACCTGAACTTTCATCAAACACTCGATTGAAAAACTTCAATTCATTCAAATTGAAACTTTAAAAAACTAACTGAATATCCCCCAAAACTTGATACCATTATTAGGTTTATCCGATTAAAAAATAATGGTTTATAAGTCGGAAAAAGCGTGTAAATTAGTTGCAAAAAAGGCTCCAACCTTATAAATTGATTTTAGCGAAATCAGTTAAAAAATATAAGGAGGAGCCTAGTGGAACTTAGAGAATTATCAACAAAAATACAAATAAAACTGCACCAATTTTCAAAACG
>JAJDAE010000090.1 GCA_029262035.1 Candidatus Zhuqueibacterota bacterium | reverse complement strand
GCCACTCAGGACAATAGGTTGGATTTGCTGGCTTATAATTGTTGATGTAATTCTCATGAGATTTACACTCGGCAGGCGTTTTGCTGACCTAATGGCAAGGATTGCTAGCAAGTACCGCCAACAAAGGCAAAGTTCATAAATCCTAACTTCTTAATTTATTTTCAATCCAGCGTTTTACTTTTAGCCTATTGGCTAATTGTAAACCAAGGGTGTGACGGATTTTCTCTGTTCGGTCAACAATCAGTTGATAAACCCAATTCCTCCGGCTGTGATAATAGTAAAGAACTTCGTCGATCATGAATTCTTTTTGCAAAGCTTCATCCTTGCAAATACGCATGGCCCAATCGATGTCCTCGGAATAATCGATCTCCTCAAATTTATATTTTTTAGCAATACAATGCCGCATTGGGTTGAGGTGATAGGGCGGTCTGTAATAGACGCCGTTGCAAGAAAAGTACTCTTTATATTGCAGTGAGTGGATAAACAGGCGCGGACGTTTCCCTGAAAATGTGACTTGCCCCTTCAAACCAATGCAATCAATATTCGGGTGTTTTTTTAAAGTATCATAAGTCAATTTTACATAGTGTTCATTTATATCATCGTCGTCATCTATAAATACAACAAATTCGCCTCGAGCTTTTTCGATGAGGTTATTTCTTTTGTGGCCAACTGTGCACTCACCGTTATCAGAGAAATCCAAAATTTCCACAACACTTTCCAAACCATTCTCCGCAATCTGCTTTTTGAGTTTTCGGATCAATCGTTTAAATAGATTTTGTCTGCTTTCCAAGGTAGGAATTAGTATGCTAAGAACCATTTGCATTAACTCGTTTGCATGATTTTAGAATTACCCATGAGCCCACCCGTATAGACTCGATATAACATTGTTTTTTTATGATCCCCCTCAATAGTTTCCCAATTTTGAGTCTGCCCTCTTTAGCAGGTTCCTTGTATTTCGATTTACAGGGGAACCGAGTACCAATGCCATAATTGGCAGAGCCAGGAATAGAACTCCGGGCTGGCGAGTGTGGAAGGCAAAGCCTGCGCAAAGACCGGTGAAAAGCCAGAGTCCGAATGAAAGCTGTCCGTCTCGCAGTATGCGGTACCCCAGAACGGCGAGGAGCAAAGTGAAGCCGTTAACGGCATATTCAGAGGAGCCCCAGACATATTCCCACCTCATAAGCGGTGCCCAAATAACGAATGTTACGACGATGAATCGTATCCATGCCTTTTCGCCACGCAACAACCAATAGGCCGCCAAGGCTTGTGCTGCCGCACTCCAAAGGAAGGTAAATAGCTGTTGAACAAGATAGGAGCCAGGAGCAATTATCTGAGAAGGCAGGTAATAGAGTAATGGCAGCGGCGGCTTGTTATCCCAGGTATCAATGTAAAGTGCGTTTCCCCTGGCAACACGTTGGGCACTTTCTGCCATAACAAAGGGATCGTGATCCGTGATACTACCGGCTGTGAAGTAGTAGGCAGCCATAGATATAAGGCAGCTGCCAACCAGCAGTATTTTGGGATAAAATTCTTTAGTTGCGTACGCCATCGTAGATGAAGCCTTCGTGTTTTGAACTAAGCCACCTTCGTACTAAATAGAAAGGTATAATTGAGCGAAGTGACCTGGATTTCTTTGGTAAATAGGGATTGCCTAATCTGGAAATATGTGAAACAAAATGATTTAAATCGTGCTTTCGCAAAGACCTTCTGTGTACCCATGTTTTTTGATCAAGCTTAAACCGAGGAGATTCCCAAATGCTGTAAAGATTCTTTTTTACAATTTTCGGAGTCCTTAAATACCGATACATCAGGAGCGAAATCAGCGCCTGGTCATGCCGATGTGTGGTTTTAGTAGATTTGATGTATTCCTCTGTCTTAGCTACCCTTAACGCTTCCTGCAAAATTTCCAATATGATGCCCTCTTTTTTGAAGGCCATGAAACATCCATTTAATGTAGTTTTACCCTGACGAAAATCCTGTTCTACATTGCAACCTCTACATGAAGCTTCGGAGGCGTTTTCTACAAGTGGATGGTCTGTGGATGTAATCAGATAGCCCTGTTTATCTAACGTTTCAAATATTTCATCCATGGGTCTTAAAACCACAATCCCGGCGTCAATCCAAAGCAGGTCTTGGGCTGGCGCATCATTGATACACCAGATTTTCCAAGTGAAGTGTTTGCGCCAGTGTGTGCAAAAAGTAGGTACTTTTTTAATCGATATTTTGTGTTGTTTGAGTATTTTCAATGTACGATTATCAAGGCCTATGTCATAAACCAAGATTGGTGGGTGTCCTGGCCAATTTAAATTTATAGACCCCAAAAGCGCCAATAAGGACGGCCCGTACGATTGAGATGCGGCGGTTATTATTAGTCGGACATTGCTATTCATTTTCAGAAATCATGAAATTTAATTGAATTTTATCCGATCTGTTTCAGAATCTTTCGGTATAATCTTACAAATGGATGGTCGCGCTGTTCATCTACCAACTTCAGGAATTCAGCTCGAAGCGGTTTCTTCTTCCAAGCCATATATTCCTGATACCGAGCCTCATCTTGATCAAGGACAAGGAGATATTCGGCCAGCTCTTTCGGGCTGCTGTAGTCTGCGACATTGATGAAGCAATGGTCTGCCGGTGAAAGTGCATCAATATTTGGAGCGCCCATGTAAACCGGTACGGAGCCAACAATGAGCGAATCATAAAACTTTTCAGTTACATAGTCCGGGGCAGTTGAATTTTCAAAGGCTATATTAAATTTGTAGTTTGCCATTAAATCCCATTTAGTTTTTCGTCCACAATCGTTTTTTAAACCACGGTTGGTGAGCTGTTTACCGTAGGAATGTACTTGAACATGTTTCATGAGTTCGGCGGCATATTCCAGTCTTCCACTCTGGTCGAAGCGACTGGAAATAAACAGCGAGGCTAAATTGCCTTCATTTTTTTTCTCAGGCGGAGTCTTTAATATTTGGTCAAGATTATCAGCTCCGTAATGACTGAAGTAACTAGTTTGAACATCAGAATTAAGCTGATATGTCATCGTGAGGTCAAAATGCTGCATAAATTCCGGGTCGTTAAGTTGCGGGTAATTCTTATCACATTCCATGGACCAGGCGACCCAAAGCTGGCCTGCCTGCTTTTTAACACGATACAGCCAGTTAAATGTTGGGATGTGGAACACCACGGCTGTTGCCTCCCGGAATCGCCATTTGTTTGTTGTAAGTTCCACGTTCGGCGGCAGGTCAAGCCCCTCAAAGTTCAGGTGTTGCCCCCATGGGGTGTTTATAAACAAGATCAGTATTGAGTTTGTTTTGGCTTGGGGTTGCACCAAATTTTTGGTGAGTTGAAAGATAACTGTTGTCAGTAATTCTTTTACGGTAGCACGATTCATTGTTTTTGTACCATGGATTCTTTTTTCGATGTAGCCGGCTCATCAGACGACTCAGACCCGGAATAATTCTTTTTTACCTGAGCTTCGATCCAGGTATAAGTTTTTGCCAATCCTTCTTCAAGGGAGATTTCCGGCGTCCACTCCAATATTTTAAAAAGACGTCCATTGTCAGAATTCCGACCGCGCACGCCTTGCGGTCCCGCAATATGAGCTTTTTTAATAGGAATACCGGCAATAGCTGCCACCATGTCCGCCAATTGATTAATTGTAACCAACTCGTCCTGGCCGAGGTTGATGGGGTCATGGTAATCAGAATAAATGATTTTATGCAAGCCCTCCACGCAATCGTCTATATAGCAGAATGAACGCGTCTGCTCACCATCACCCCAAATTTGAATCTCAGAAATGCCGTTAAGTTTGGCTAACGCAATTTTTCGGCACAAAGCTGCCGGCGCTTTTTCCCGCCCACCATCCCAGGTGCCTCGCGGACCAAAAATATTATGAAAGCGAACAATGTACGTTTGCATTTCATAATCCCTTCGATAATATTCACAAAGACGTTCCGTGATCAGCTTCTCCCAGCCATAAGCATCTTGTGGTTGCGCAGGGTAGGCATCTTCTTCCTTTAATGGCGTCACGTTTGCCTCTTCCTGCCGGTATTCCGGGTAGATGCAGGCGGAAGACGCAAAAAGATATTTTCTAACACCATTTACACGTGCAGATTCCAGGGTATGTAGATTTATAAGAGAATTGTGATATAATATTTTTGAATGGTTCGCGCTAATATAACCCATTCCGCCCATATCGGCCGCAAGTGCGAAAACAAGCTCGATGTCCTTTGTTGCCTCAAGACAGTTATCCGGATGACATAAATCAAGAATCCTAAATTCATCAGCCTGGCTGACTTCATAATCTGGCTTCTTCAGGTCTACACCGCGTACCCAGTAACCCTGTTTTTTTAAAAATGTGACAAGGTGGTGGCCAATAAACCCACCTGCACCCGTAACACATATACGAACTTTATCCATCAAACCTCACTTTTTATAATGCTTTTAACCCGAATAATTCATTGCCAGAAAGACAGTAAGGGGACACAAAGATTTAAAATAAAAGTGTTATGAAAAATTTTGCGCCATAGTAATTGAATTTTAATTTTCAAAACACCTTCTTCCATAACTTTTTGAATTTTTGTGATTTAGAGTCTTCGTGGCAAAATTTATGAATACTAGAAGTTCATTAAATTTTACTTTTTGAGAAATCCAAATATTTCCATAAACTTTTGTGAATGTATCGAAAAAAAGTATATCACGAAAAGAGCTAAACGCTCCGGCGTATAAATCTCCACAAATATGGAGGATGGCTTCAAGAAATGGATAGCCCTGACTGACAACGTTCTTCACAATCTTGAATCCCGAAATCGTCACGCCGTTTCTCCCTTTTTATCAGATTCGGGAAATGCATGTTTTGGGCGGGTGTGCCCGGAATCCATTCCTGTTTGTTGTTCCCGGAGTGCATCATAAACTGAAGCCAGTTTTCGTCCTACCATTCTCCAATCATACTTCGCTTCGATCAATTGGCGGGCGTTGTTCGCGAGCCGCGATCGTGTTTCCACATTTTTCAGTAGTTGAATAACATATTTTGAAAATTCCGGAGGGTCGTCTGCAATTAAGATATGCTCGTCATTTTTAAGACAAAGACCCTCGCAGCCCAATTTTGTTGATACCACCGGCCGTCCAAAAGCCATCGCCTCCAGGATTTTTAAACGTGTTCCGCCACCGGCCCGCAGAGGCACAATGACAACTTGCGCTTGTTCATAATATGGCTTCAAGTCGCTGACTTCACCGGTAACCAAAATATTACCCTCGGCGGCGAGTTTATGGATTTCCTGAGGAGGGTTCTGACCAACGATCAGCAAGTTAACATCCGGGATTTTTTTTCTAATAAGTGGAAGCGTTTTTTGACAAAAATACAGCATTGCATCGGCATTGGGCGGATAGCTCATTGTGCCCACGAATAACAAAGTTTTGCTTCGTGGGTCCTCAGGAAGAGGTTGCAGCGAGTTCGTGTCAACACCATTCTCTATTACTTCTATCCTGAGTGCATGATTTTCGTTGAGAAGAATATCCCTTTCCTGTTTGGAAACCACAAGGTTGCAATCAAACTTTTGCGCGTATGTGGCTTCCCAACCTTGCATCAGGAAAGACTTTAGCGATGAAAGCATTTTTTCCTTGATACCTGATTGCATTTGCGCCATACTTTTATATTGACGGGCACCCAGGTTTTGGAAGGATAGGACTTTTTTACAATGATAACTTTTAGGAATAGCTTCAACATAGGGGGCGAGAAAAGAATGCTCAATCTGAACAATATCTATTTTCTCTCTTGCAAGAAGTTGGTGTATTTTTTGTTTCATCTCCTGGTAAATGAAAGAGTGACAGGCAGCCGGTTGGCCGGATAATAAACCTTGAACGAACTCGGAAAAGTGCTCCCATAAACTGCGTTTTCGGGCAATCACAACTTCACAGAAATTACAGTACTCCCGAAAGTTAGATAGCCACTTTATTTCCTCTGAGTCGTACAGCAAACTCAATACATAAACGGTGTTGTGTTGAGAAGTTTGTTTGATAATATTAAAATCATGAATACTTACACCACTGTTTGGTGGATAAGGTAGACCATAAGTAATATATAAAATTTTCAAATTTAATTCTCTTTGGCAGTTGAGGTCTCAACTTGTGTATGCTTTGCTGAAGCGGTACTTTGCTTGTCCCCTGCGATGAAGGCAAAAATTCCAATAATCAGACCAAATCCACTATACAAGTAAAAAAACCAATTCATAGGAACTGCCAGGATGGCAAAACGTAGCCCCTGCACCCGTTTAACGAATGAAAAAAAATGGGAATTCAGTATTAAGAAAATGGCGATAAGAAGTGTGACCCCCCAAACCAATTGTGGAAACGGAGCAAGAAATGGCAAGCTTAATAAAATCAGGAATGACAGAATAACACTAAATACGTTACTAGTCTTGGTATTTAAGTCGTTCTTAAAGATTTTTTTCTGCAACATTATTTTTGTCCATGGTATTGCCCTGTTTATCAGGTCTGATTTTATCAGACCAACAAAGGAGTATTGCTTGCAGTGCGTGACCTGGATAGCTTTGTTCAGAAAAATCTTGTGACCGGCTTTGTGGAGACGGTAACCGAACTCCACGTCTTCGAGACTTCTGTATTCCGGATCGAACCCACCGATGGAAGTAAAAACCTCTTTCTTGATCGCGCCGAAACCACCACAAAATGTGGCTGCTTCGGTTTTTGAGTTTTGATGTGTGTAATGGTGAACCAGGTTCTTGTATATTGAAAAGAAATTTGAAGGCAAAGTCTTCTCCTGAAATGAGCAAAAAAGAGCGCTTATTTCAGGTTTCTCTTCAAATGTGCGCATGATAGCGCTGAGAGTGTCTCTTTCAATGACGATGTCCGAATCCAGGAAAAAAAGATGGTCCCCTCTGGCGGATTGAACGCCTACATTTCGAGCTCCGGCGGCGCCAATATTTTTTTTCAGATTAATTAGTTTACAGCGATATTGCGTTGCCATTTTTAGAGAGTCATCGGAAGAATGGTCATCGACCACAATAACCTCGAAGTCCCGATAATTTGAACCAAAGACTGCATCGAGGCAGCGCTTGATGTTTTCTTCATCATTAAAAACAGGTATGATAACTGAGAGCAAACTAATTATTCCTTTCTAGATCTGTTAAAACTTTAATCAAACGCTCTGTGGACTTTTCCCAGGTATAATTCGCAATAATGCGGTCGCGCGCTTTTTTTTGCCTTGAGCCATCTCCATTCTCGATTACCTCTCCAATAAATCTTGCAGCAATATCCTCGTCAGGCACCCACCAGTCAGCGCCCCGGAAGAACTTGTGCACGCCATCAGACCACTTAAACTTTGCCGGCATTTTTTTCGATGGAATCATGCTGGCGATTTCTTCATCTAAATAAGTCTTGTAGGCGGAGTGATTGGGTGCAATTAACTGAAGGCCACTGGCAGCGGCTTCCATCATGGACAAGTCCCAACCTTCGCCATGGGACATGCTCCAATAGTGGCTTGCCGATGCATACAACCTAGGCATATCTACGTTAGAAAATTTTTGGTTCACTAAAAAATGCACAGGTGCAGAATCATATCTTGTTTTATCAATTTCTTTTTCAGTTTTCTCAATACTTTTAAAAAATTTTCGAAGCCATTTATCCGAACCACACATTATTTTTAAAATTAGAATGGCATCATCTGTTTTTTCCGTAGTTTGAATCCAAACACGTAACAAGCCGAGCAGATTTTTTCGCGGCGTAATGTCTGACACGTTAAGGACTCGTACTTTATAATCGTTGACGTTTTTACCGTTGTTACCGGTCGTTAAGTGCAATGGCTCTAGTCTTGGCTGATATGTGTCCGAATTTACGCCAAGAGGGCAGAGGGCGATTTTACTTTCAGGATGCCCACTATTTATCCAAGCCTGTTTACAGGCTTCTGTTGGCAATATAACCAGATCATGTTTTTTGTTATGTTTAACCCACTTTCGGGGAATTCGGCTGGCCTCGAACATTGTGAAATTTACGTTTAACATTTTTTTTTCGGGTACAACTTGATGCGGCATGCAAAAATGCAGAACTGTTTTTGAATCAACATCCTGATTTAAAGTTTCAAACCAGGGGTCACACATTTTTTCGGGCAATTTGTTTGGGCTCCAATAAGAAAAATCATCCAGACGGATTTTGATGCCTTTTGAGTGCAACGCCCGAACAAACTCACGCACATGATGATCATGCCCGGTGGTTCCTCTAAATGGTCCTTTTATATTTAAAGCCTTCATGGTTAGATTATTCGTCTTTATGCTTAATTTCTAAATTGGGCATTCCCCAACACTCAATTCCCATATCAGCCGCCATAATTGCCAATCCTTCCGTTTCAATTTCACCCTGGCTTGTTTTTTTATTAAATATACACCAGATGCCCTTGAGCTGATTGTTTTTCCTGATATATTTGTTTTGCTTGCCATATAAGTAAGGTGGGAAAGTTAGCCCATCCCGATGCAAATCTGCCTTTACTAGGAGCATCGTACCGCCGACTGCATGAAGTCTTACAATATCTCCCTCAGCCCTTAAGTCGTGCAAGTGATATTTTCCATTATCTCGCCATGCGTTTAAATCGAAACTTTTGCCGCCGTACTCTTTGACGCAATTGGGTTGAATAATTTCTTTGCCGGTTTGCAATAATCTTTCTATAATATCAGCGTTGTAATCAGTGAGATCTACATCAAGCCATAGTACCCAATTTTCATCTGTTAAGGCGTGCATGAGTAAATGATTACGGCTTTTAGCCAGGACAGCCCGTCGGTCTACCTGATAACTTGGTTCCCAACGCGGCACATTGGCGGGAATTGCAAACCCAAAATCCTTTTTCCAAACGTCGACTTTAGCAAACTCATTCCGTAATCGCGGCAACTCTTTTTGAATTTCATCGAATGTTCCGTCATCGCTGTCGCTTTCTAAAAGTCCAATTGAGATTAATTTATGTGTATATGTAAGCTGGAAAAGCAACTCGAAATACCGTTGCAAATGCTTTTGGGCGTTCTTGACTGGCGTTAATACCAGGATCTTGCTTTCGGCTGTTTTATTCATCTTTTGAATTTGCCTTACCGTTTGGGTTTGGAAGAGATGAATAATGAGTAATGACATCAGGGCAAGAGCCATCCATGATAATTTTGCCCTGCTGAAAGAGGAGTGCGCGCGTACAAAGATTCTCTACGGATGCCATTTTATGACTTACAAAAATTAGAGTCCGGCCGCTTTTGGCAAGTGCTTTCATTTTATCGATACATTTTTTTTCAAATGCGTTATCACCAACGGCTAGAATTTCATCAAATAGTAGAACTTCGGGTTCCAGATGTGCCGCCACTGCAAAGGCCAGGCGTACTCGCATCCCACTGGAATAGCGTTTGACTGGCATATCCAGAAATCTTTCGACACCTGAGAAATCAACAATTTCTTCAAATTTGAGTTTGATTTCATGGTTTTTCATTCCCAAAATCGCGCCATTAAGATAAATGTTTTCACGACCCGTCAACTCCGGATGAAAGCCCGTACCCACTTCAAGAATTGCCCCAACACGCCCATAAATTTGTGCCAGGCCTTTGGTTGGCTTCATTATGTTTGCCAGAATTTTTAGCGCAACTGATTTGCCGGCGCCATTATGGCCGATAAAGCCTACAACTTCACCATGTTTGATTTCGAATGCAATTTCTTTAAGCGCCCAAAGCGTTTCATAGGCAGGCAACCGGGTAACCTGGGTGGCACTTTGAGAGTTGGAAAAGAGGTTTGTCACAAGTCGAGCAGGTGTACGTATTAACCGCTCAAGTGCATCATGCAATTCCAGTGACTGAGAAAGGTGGCTGATTCTAAAACTCTTTGAAAGGTTTTCAGCTTTTATTGCAAAATTACCCATAATTAAGCGACCTCAGCAAAGGTCATCTCTTTTCTACGATAGAAGAAGAGTCCACCCATAAGAAGCACAGCGACAGCAAATAATGACGTCGCCAATATAGAGACCGGCATTTCCCAACTGCTGCCTACCAAAGCCCAACGGAACCCTTCAACAACTCCTGCCATTGGGTTAAGACCATAGAGCGCACGCCACTTTTCGGGAATAAGGCTACTTGGATAAGCAATTGGGGTAATAAACATCCATATCTGAATAATGAAAGGTACAGCATTGCTGATATCGCGAAACTGAAGGTTGACTGCTGCTAGCCAAAGTCCAATTCCAAATGCAGTAGCTACGGCCATTATTACAAAAAGGGGAAGCGTGATAATCGAAATTCCAGGAGTAATACCGTATATGACCATCAGTATCAGCAGCATTATAAAAGAGATGATGAAATCTACCAAAGCTGCCAGTATGATGCTAATGGGAAGAACCAGCTTTGGAAAATACACTTTAGTAACGAGATCATAATTGCCGGTCAGACAAGTACTAAGCTTCGTCATAGCGTGAGTAAAAAACGTCCAGGGAACGAGAGCACTGTAAGAGAAAATTGGGTATGGAGTTTCACCCGTTTCAATTTTGACGAGTTTGTCAAAAAGAAGCGTAAATACGATCATTGTGATAAGTGGTTGCAAGATCGCCCAAGATGAGCCGACAACTGTTTGCTTATAGCGGACTTTGATATCGCGCCAAACAAGCAAATAAACGAGGTCACGATATTGCCATAATTCAGCAAGCTGCAATGGAACCCACCCTTTTACCGGCTTAATCTCTGTGAGATGTATGCCGGATTGGTTAACAAGCAAATCTGAAGGTTTTGTTTTCTTTGGTAAAGTCGATTTCATTATTCGGTTCATCGTTTGTACCACCGTTTCAGTGGTAGAGTATTATATATTTTACGCTAATTAGTCTTTAAATTACATGCATAAGTTTCTTAATGCGCAAAGGTTTATGTATTTTGGGAAGGGAGTTACATAATATTTAATTCAAAGAAATTGTCCGGCGTCTCGGTTTGGTTTTTAAGCCAGAGTTCATCTATCTCTCCGGTAATTGTAATAAATCGATGTTGCGTGTTATTTAATACTTTTGTATAATTGCTTCATTACTTTTAGATACGAAATCCTGAGCACTTATAAAAAATTCCATTATGTCAAAAAAGTGTAATTCGAGTAAACGGAATGCAGACTAAGGAAATAGCAATTGTCGGCGTTTTTTCAGCCCTCGCTTACGCCGGGGGGTATGCACTCATTTTTGTCCCGAATATTGAAATTTTCACAGCTTTAATTTTTCTTTCCGGCCTTATATTTGGAATTAGGGTTGGTTCTCTGGTTGGTGGAATAGCCGCATTTTTGTACGGTGTTTTAAATCCGTATGGCGTTTCGCCACTGCCATTATTAGCTGCCCAGGTGCTAAGTCGGGTGCTTGTCGGTTATGCCGGGGGGATGCTTGGTAGAAAGTTGAAAGACAGCAGGCCGTTCTGGATTCGTTCTTTTTTATATGGTTTAACCGGCATGGGTTTAATTTGCGTGTATATTCTTTTTGCAAACCTTGGACTTTTAGTTGCCTTTGGATATACCATGGAGCAATTGAAAATTTCTATTATCTCAGGGTTACTGTCTTCTTCTATTTTAATCCTTTTTAATGCATTAATTTTTTCTGTAGTTCTGCCATGGGTCACACCTCTTATTCGGCAAGCGCCATATTTTGAAAAATATAGAATTCCCTAAGCTTATGCGCTATTTCTTTTTATCCTTTTTAATCTTGATTTCGGTTTGGAGTGCTCACGGCAACTTACTTTACGGGCAAGAAAAAAGTAGACTTGATTCAACTATCATCCAATCGAGCATTGACTCGACTATTATTCAATTCCAAGTTGACTCTGTAATTACCCAGCCGCAATCGGACTCACTTTCTATTCCACAAAGGATGGTAAAAAAGAGAGCCACTCAAAACTATAGCTGGAAAATTAACCGGAAAGAGTTGAACGGTCTGGTTGTTCAGGATATGTCTGACATTGCTCAAATTATTCCTGCCACCAGTACTTTTAATTTTGGCAGCCCAGGACAAAATAACCCTCTAATTTTTCGTGGGGGAAAGCCTCAACAAAGCAAGATCGTCATAGATGGCTTAGTTGTAGAAGATATAATATCCGGTAATCTTAACTCTACTGCGTTGCCGTTTCATGTTACTGACACTTTAAATTTTCAGTCAGGAAGCTCACTTTTATCCGGGGAGACGGCGGATGCCTTATTTCTGAAAACAAAAAGAATTAGCGGTACTCTGCCTTTTTCTACTGTTCGCTATGGCATCGGTGACTGGAATTACAGTGACTTAAATATTATTTTTGCCCTGCCTCTATCTCAAAAATCAAATTTACTAATAAGTGCAGCGCGACAAAAGTTCGGCGGTTTTTCAGGAGAGGCCAGAGATGTTGGAAATTCACGCTTTTGGGGTGCATTTCAGCGCCGTTTAAAGAAAAACCTTGATCTCAAGTTTGTGGGACTTCTAAATAAGAATAAAGCCGTCATTCCAAGTTTGATTGCCCCTGATTTCATTCAATCAGTAGGCTCTCCCCTAAAAAAAGAAAATCGGTTGGATAGCCAGTTGGCTCTTAAGTACACGAATCTCACGGCGAGTTACGAGTTGGATGTTAAAATATCGATTTCCAAAGTTCATCAGGAATCTTTTGATAATAATATTATTCTGTTTGATAACCACAGTACAGTGTCCGGTCTTGTCTTGCAAAATACTTTTCGAAGAAATAAGTTTGAGTATCGGTTTGGCGGGGAGACTAAGTTAACCAGGGTTAGCAGTGAACAAATACCAGACTTAAAGGATGATTTTAAACGAGGTTTTATTGGACTCAATTTCAATTTGACAGAGAAGATAAATGTGGACTTTTTATCCGGCTTAGAAAAACATAAAGGATATAAAACGGAATTTAATCCCGGCTTTATTTTAAATTATAATTTTACAAATATTTCACGATTTTGGGCATCGGTTAAAAAATATTCAAGATATCCTACTTACGTGGAGCGGTTTTGGATATTGCCGTTTTACCTTGGGAATAAAGAATTAAAGCCTGAACAAATTCGGAGCATAGAATTTGGTTTTAAGACAACTCCCAAAAAAAATATTGCTTTCGAATCAACGGTCTTTTATAAGTCCATCCATAATTGGATTGAGAGTGGTATTGATGCGCCTAACCAGACTTTCACCTTTAGAAATATAGGAGACTATAATATAACCGGTTTGGATTTGAAGTCGACTTGGAAATATTTTAACGCAGGTAATTTAGGGCTAACCGCTTCTTTTCTTAACTTTGGGTCGAGCCAACCGGTGGTACCCAATTCTCCGGAGTTGGTGATGCACGCTTATCTGGAAGCTGGTCTGCCCTTATTTCAAAACTATGTATTTCCAATTTTAAGATTAAGTGGTCGGTTCTTTGGCTCACGAAATGGTTGGCGGCACACAGGCATATCAACGCCCAATGTCATTGGCTTGCCTTCCGTTTCGGTTTTAGATGCGCACCTTAAGTTGCTCTTTGCTGGCGCCACTGTGACCGTTGCCTACAAAAATTTATTGGATAGAGACTATGAGTTGATGCCCGGTTTTGCTATGCCGCCACGTTCATTAATCTTTGGTATTGATTGGGAATTTTGGGATTAAAACACGCAAAAAAGTTATTAGTAGTTAAATGTTTAGGAGGTTTAAATGACTGAAGAAACTATTTTTAGTAAAATAATCCGAAAAGAAATTCCCGCCGATATCGTTTATGAAGATGGCTTAGTGACCGCTTTTCGTGATATAAACCCTCAGGCGCCTACACATATTTTAATCATCCCTAATAAGTTGATACCTACTGTAAACGATGTAAAGCCTGAAGATGAACTGGTACTTGGCAGATTATTTGTTGTGGCTGCCAAAATTGCCGTTGAAGAGGGCATTGCTGAGTCCGGATATAGGCTTATTATTAATTGTAACAAGGATGGCGGACAAGAAGTTTTCCATTTGCATATGCATATTTTGGGTGGGAGAAAGTTAGGCCCAATGCTATCCAGCTAATCTGATACCTAACATTTTTTGAAAGTTGACGGGACTTTATTTGAAGAATATAGTCATGGAAGATAAAGGCAGATTCCTACTGATTTTAACTCTGATTAGCGTTAGTGTTTTCTATCTATGTACTATCAGATCAGGACATGACTGGGGCGGTGACTTTGCGCAATACTTTGAACATGCGAGAAATATTGCCGAAGGAAATGATTACGGGCATACGGCTTATATTAAAAATCCCAATCGCCTCTTAGCGCCAGATGTTTACCCTCCGGGGCTGCCACTATTTATTTCAATAATATATGCAATTGATGGATTCAATCTGACCGCCATTAAGGTGATGTCCTGTTTGTTCTTTTTTGGTTCATTAATCTTTTTCACTTTTATTTTTAGAGCAAGGACGTCTGATTACTATGTCGCGGCTATAGTTGGAATTACAGCACTATATCCTCGTTTTTGGGAATATAAGGACATGACGTTTTCCGAATTTCCATTTATATTTTTTGTCCTCTCTACTCTTTTTTTAACGGAGAAAACCTTTGATGGAAAGATTAGAGAAAAGTGGAAAACTGTTCTCTTATATTGTGGTATTATGCTTTTTCTGATAATGGCGACCGCAACAAGAGTGATTGGAGGGATTTTGATTCCTGTAATCATTGCCTATTTTTTTCAAAAAATCGGAAGTTTAAAGTATTTTTTTATAGGCTCTCTGGGAGCCCTTTTGATCATAGTTTTGCTTTTTATGGGGTTTTATGATTTATTTGAAGGGTTAGCGAGTTATTTGTCTCTCATTAAATTTAACCCGAAATTAATCTTTGTAAATCTGGAAAGGTACGTTTCATACTTTTGTCACTTCTGGAATAACTACAACCCATTTATTCTCAATCAGATTTTTTCGATAATTTTGTTTTTATTTTCTATTGCCGGGTTTTACTTCTCGTGCAGGGAGAAGGTGACGATTTACGATATCTTCTTTCTATTTTATTTTGGGTTTCTTTTGATTGTTCCGTGGCCATTGAATAGATTCTTGCTACCCCTGTACCCGTTTTATGTGTATTATACCATTGTTGGTATAAACCGTGTCATCAAACTCAAAACACCCCAATATAATTATGCAATTAAAGCTGTACTGCTTATTTTTATCATTCAGGTATTCATTGCCAAGTATAGGCAATATGATTTTGATTCTATGCAACCTGGCATAGGTTCGCCGGATGCAGTGGAACTATTTGAGTACATAAATGAGGAAACAAATGATTCTTCAGTTATAGTTTTTCGAAAGCCCCGTGTCATTTCTTTATTTACAAAACGAAAGTCTTTGGTTTACCAAAGACAAACAAATAAGAAACTCGCTGCTTACTTTAATCAGCAAGGAGTAACTCACTTAATTATTGGGAAATTTTACGATGATTATGATTACATCAATGATTTTTGGGAGACTTATGAAAATCGGTTTAGCCTGGAATTAACTAATTCGGAATTCAGAGTTTATAAGGTTCTGAAGCCGCTTTAGAAAATCAACTGAAGCGGACTAGCTTTGAGGGTTTCTTGAAGTCACAATAAAGTTGTAAATAACACCTATAATCCAACCAATTGCCCACCCGGTTAAAGCGCCATAAAAAAATCCAACAATACTGCCAAACCAAGTAACCTCATAACCCCAATAGAAATTACTTAATAAATTCAAGTGATAGCCGACATTCTGTCCGCCTTTTAACAAAAGAAGAACGGTCATGATAAAGAGGCTGAATCCCCCCAAAAGTGCAAATACGAAAGCCAGAACGCCTGCCTTCATCCGAATTACAGCGTGAGTTATTTCATTCATTTCTATCGACCATTTTCATTCGCTATACTTTATCAAGGATAGTCTTGTTTTCTTCAATTTCTGAATTTCTTTTGATTATAGACAAATAAAGTGTAAAAGTCCAGTTCATTAGGCTGCTTATTAAATAAGCAATAGAAAAGGAACCTATTCCAACTTCGAAAAGACCAATAAGTGCACCAGGTAAAGTGTCTTTATAACCGGGAAGAAAATTTGAAAGCAACGCCAGGGTTGGATTGTTTTGTTGACCGCTTTTTATAATTAATAGTATTGTCGCAAAAAATAGAAGAAAACCACTAACTAATCCCACGGCCGAGCCCATCGCAAATGAGTCGATGAGTTTAAGCTGCTCTTTCAATTTCTTTTCTAAATTGAATCCATCTGCTGGAGTCTCTTCCGGAATTTTTGTTGGAACTAAGCGATCCCCGGTCTTGGCGGTGGCTTTATCTGTCTCGTGATATTCTTGTTCTGTATTCACTGCCCAAACGTCGTATTCCAACTGCTCAGTGTTTCTGGCAGCATAAACACCTGTTAGCATAGAATGATCTTGGTTGTTATAGCGATGTAATCCATTACGGCCTATGGTTTGTAAGTTTTCAAAGGTTCCCATGTATTGACGTAAAAGCTCTACGCAATGATGATAATTTGAATCGTAAACCGGATAGGCCTTTTTCATCCGCACAACCGTTCCTTCAAGAACTTCATTTTTTTGAATCAAATTAAGGGCGGCACATTCGTTGATGCCAAGCTCTATTAAGCGGCTATCTTCCCAAGTCCATTCTTCATCTTTTTCCCAAAGGAAATATTCGAGACCCAAAGAGGTTTTTGATGAGTCCGGAACCATGTCAGGGCTCCAGTTTTTGTAATTTTGTATTCTTCCCATTTTTACTTCCGGTGTGTGGATATAGATCCAATTGTCCGGGAAAACATGAGGGCGATCAATCATAAGAACTACCGTTAAATAGTCTCTGTAACGCAGCAACTTTGCAGCCTTCAAGATTTCGTCTGGCGGAGCAGGGTCTAAAGAAAAAATGAGCTCTTTCAAAGGCATCGTGGAAATGAAATTTGAACCTGAGTACTCGGTTGCTTCATTTCTGGTGTTTTTGGTTAAAATATGTGATACTCTTCCATTTTTGTGAAAGATACGATTTACAAATTGTTGTTTTAATGTTGGGCTGCCGAAGTCGTTTAGAATGCCCTCGCAAGCTTCCCACATCATACCCGGACCAAGATTAGGATAATGGAACTTGTCGATTAAACTGGTGATCTTTTCTCCTGATTTTGTAGTGCCGTTTGAAACAAATGCATTCCGTATCGCTTCAGAGAGAGAAAGATTTTTTATACGCTGTGCCGCCCAATCGGCAGAAATTTCGTTGCAGGGGATCCCCCAAACTTTTTCAGTATAATTTTTGAAAAAAATATTGAAAAGCCTGGTGCCAAACCGGTTGGAAATCCATTGCTCAAATGTTTTTTCTTCATCTGTTGGGGAAAATTTTGATTTTGCATAACTCAGACCAACAAGGAAAGATTCGACGGGGCCCAGCCCCACGAGTGCATTTGATATTTTTAAGGGATAATCAAAAAAGTGATTATGGTAATGAATTCTTGAAAGACGTGAGCGTTCGAGAAATTGACCGTCGAGAATTTCGTTCCAAAGTTCATTAACGTACGGGACTTTGGAGAAAAAGCGATGTCCGCCGATATCAAACCTATAACCATTATAATTAACAGTTCTTGAAATGCCACCTACAAGTTTATCTGCTTCAAGAATTGTTGATTTCTGACCGAGTTTTGAGAGTTCGTATCCTGCAGTTAGCCCTGCAGGGCCAGCCCCAATAATTATATTAGAGTCCGGAGTGTTTTTTTCAATCCCGTTAAACAATGCTTGTACCCATATTTATTGATTTCTTTCTGTGCGAAACAAATTATCTGACCAACTAATGAAAAACGCAACACCTGAATAAAAATAAAATAATAGATGCAAAGGCACGACTTTGAGTACAAATAGGCTTCCTTTGTTTTTAAGAAAAAAAATATAAAATGGGAAATTAATACTAATAACAGCTACAATTGAAACAATAGCTAGGTAGGAAAGCCAGTTTATCCATGGAGAACCAGCCAGAAATAGTAGCGATAAAAAAATAAAAAGAACACTTAACTTATTGGAGAGTTTCAGGTTTAAATCGTTAAGGACGTATTTGTTTTTTAGCAATAATTTTGACCATGGCAAAGCTCGACAGAAAAAGTCGGTCATAATTAACGATTTTAATTTCCACTTTTTTAGATGTTTTATTTGAAGGTTTTTGAGAAGCCTGATTTTAAATCCGGCACTTTTTAAACGATAACCTAATTCAATATCTTCGATTGAAGGTTTATTATAAATTTCATCAAATCCCCCGACTTTTAGAAAAGCTTCTCTGCGAATTGCGCCACAAGCACCCCAAAAAGTCGTCGCTTCATGCTTCGATGTTTGGTGAACATAATGATGCATTAAATTTCGATATTGCGATATAAAATTTTTTTCATATGGTTCACTGTCGTAGGAACCTATTAATGCGGTAATGTTATTGTTCTCTTGAAAGAATGAGACTATTTGTTTTACAGAGTTCGCATTTACCGTTACATCCGAATCGATAAAAAAGAGAATGTCACTTTTTGCTTTTTGGGAGCCAAGGTTACGTGCTGCCCCGGGTCCGCTTTGTTTTTGTGTAGCGCAAAAAATCACATTAAGTTCTTGAAAAGGATTTTCAAAAGAGTCCATTTTACCATCGAAAACGATAATAACTTCATTGGGTTTCATTATAAGCTGGCTAATGCTTTTCAAGCATTGACGAAACTCATTACCCAACTTATGAGTTGGTATAATTATGGAAACAGATAAAGTTGTTGACTGTTGCTGCAACTCGGCAGCCCCTTTTATAACAAGTGGATTTGTATTGAGTTAAGTAAATAACTTATTAATACTTACAATGATTTTAAACTGCATAATAGTACCAAGAATATTTCTCGTTTTTAGTTAGTTCTAAAACAAAAAAGGCTTACCCACAAGGATAAGCCTTTAAAGAATTATCGATTTTTTTTATTCATCGTAACAATGTCATTTTTCGGGTTTGTATGAAATCTCCGGCTACTATTCTATAAAAATAAGTCCCACTTGGCAACCTCTTCGCATCGAAGGATGCCGTATGAAATCCGGCATTTCTTTTTGCATTCACTAGCGTTGTAATTGTTTCGCCTTTGATATTAAATACTTGAATTTTTACATGAGAGTCTTTTGGTAGATCAAACTTTATTTGTGTGTTTGGATTAAAGGGGTTTGGGTAGTTTTGGTATAATGAAAAATTCTCCGGGGTTGTTCCTGTTCCGGCATATTGAACGTCTGTAATAGTGAATGAAACTTCTTTGCTGGCCAAACTGATGTTGTCTGAGGAATCTTGTGCGGCAACAACAAAATATAAATTCGGCGAGATGCTCTCTTCAAGAGAATTAATAAAAACCGTATCGGTGATATTCCTTGCGTAGGGTTGTATCAATTCTGTATCAATGCCGGGATTTTCACTCCGATATATTAAATAATTCTTTAGGTCGGGTTCAGTATTTTTCTTCCAGGTTAACATTATATTCGAACCATCAAACTCAGTAATTAGGTTTTGCGGAGCCTCCGGGGCAATATTGTCTATTGAATGCCCGCTAATTGGCAATGAGTCGAAAAAGATGTTTGCATCATTTGTATGCGCTGCGATAATAAAAAAATGTGCTCCGTTTGTGCCAGATGTAGAATCGTACAATGTTTCTGATGTATAGGAATATACAGGCCTTCGATGCGCCGGTAATGTGGTCAACCATTCCCACGCAAAAGTATTTTGATTGATTTTAGTTGTTCTGATATTTTTTCCTGTTTTGAGAACATTGTCGGGTAGTGAACGCCAGACGCTGTATGAAGTCAATGTGTTGAGATCATGATCAAGTGATGAAGCTTGCCACTGAACGGTGACGCGGCCACCTTGATCATTTGGTACATCAGAAATTGCCGAAATTACAGGATTCAAACTGCCTTCCTCAGAAAAGACTGAGCCAGTGAAATTATTGTCAATCGCCTGAACGCTCCAATAAACGGACGGAAAATCAAGAATATCATCGAAAAGTAAAGTGAATGAATTATTGTGGCCAATGTTGCCGGGCTTGACAACTTTTCGGTAACCGTCAGACGATGAAATAGCTGATAGAATTTCAGAACCACCCGGTGTTGACCCAATGCGTAAATTGTAAGTAAGTGCTGCTTCAGGCGTTTCCAAATCCTGGGCATTTAGCCAATTTAGATTAAGGCCGGTTTGAGCCAATGTGGCTCCGGATATGCCAGGTGTATCAGGAATTGTGTTTGGATTTTGAGAGTTGTTTTGATAGATAATTGCTACTCGTTCAGTATTTGATGAGCCTGTTACGAATATATCAAGATCATTGTCATTGTCAATATCTACCCAATCTGTCGTACCAAAAATAACTCCCTGAATAGATGTGGTGAGTTCTGAGAAGGTATTGTCTTTATTGTTTGTATAAACCTTTGAAATTCTGGAGAAGGTGCTATCAAAGCCGGATAGCATAATGTCGAAATATCCATCATTATTACGATCACCGAAGGCAGCTGAACCGTTAGAAACTCCTTCAAGTTGAACAGAAGAGGCTTCAAAAACCATGTTGCCCTGGTTGATGAATAATTTTGAAATGCGTTGGGTGCTGGTCAGACCGGTTAGAAGAAGATCTGAATCACCATCGTTATCATAATCGGCAGTTGCAGCCGAAGACGCGGAAGTTGCAGGTAACCCCGTTTCAACTTCAACAAAATTACTGCCTGTATTCTTATAGATTTTTGAAATTTTTCCCGATATTGGTGATGTACCTGAAATAAAAATATCAAGCAATCCATCATTATCAAAATCACACCAGAGCGTTGCGCCGTCACTCGTCTGGGGCAAGTCAAAATCTACTTCTGTAAATTTACCATTTTCATTTCGGTAGACTGTGGTAATTGCACCAAGGGTTAAAGAAAAACCCGATTGAATGATATCTGCATCCCCGTCATTATCAAAATCGCCCCAGTCAACCTCACTTTGAAACGCGCCTTTAAGCCCGGAATTTATAGATGAGAAGGTGCCATCACCATTATTCTTGTAAATTTCAGCAAAATCATTATTACTTACTGAAAAGCCCGAAATGAGTATATCCAGCATATTGTCACTGTTGTAATCGAACCAGATAGCTGAGCTGGAAGCAACTCCGGTTAACCCTACGTCAAGTTCGGTCATTTGATTATCGCCATCATTTCTATAGATTTTTGCAATTCTTCCGTTCGCAGCATCCTGGCCGGTAAGTAATAAATCCAAATCATTATCATTATCAAAATCACCCCAGTCACTTGAACCGGCGTTTACACCTGCAATTACATCAGAGAGCGTTTTATTTTCAGTGAAATCGAAAATGAAAACTTGTTCATTTGAAAATGGAGACCGTGAAAAGGCTGGATCAATCGATTGCACGCTCCAATGAATCTGTGGATTAGAGTTCAACTGCCCGATGGGCAAAGTAAGTGAGTTAGACTTCCGGTGGTTCCGGGAGGAAATAGTTTTTCCGAAACCGTTGTCACCGGTTACTGAAGAAAATATTTCACTGCCCCCGGGTGTTGTACCAATTCGAATATTGTAAGATAAACCCGCAGAAGAAGTCTCCAAATCTTCAGCCTGGTTCCAGGAAAAAATTAAATTAGTTTCGGTGAAAGAAGTACTTAGACCTGATGGTGGTTGCGGCGGCGTATTTAGATTACTTGAGTTGTTAATGAAAAGTCTGGTTATTGAAACACCATTTGTATCTGTTTTAAATGCAAGGAAATCTAAGTCGGCGTCATTGTCAATATCCGCAAAAGTTACTTCAAACAATGTTGTATCTTTTTTCAGGAAATCTGAAACTGAAAAGGTCTGCGTCCCATTGTTTAGATAAATTTGGGGCGCGTTGGTGTCCGGATTATCCGGTGTGAAAAGAAAAATATCTGAGTTGCCATCATTATCAAAATCGCCCCATTCTGCAGTTTTGTGGGCTTTCAGGGGTAGGTTTGCATCGACCTCAGTAAATAGATCATTGCCATCATTTCTAACTATTTTTGTTGCCTTTGTGGTATCATCTTGTTGACCGGAAATGAGGATGTCAAAATCACCATCGTTATCAAAGTCGCCTGCGGATATTGCTGCATCAAAAAATCCGGTTAGATTGGCATTTAATTGCGAAAAATCTGTTCCGGAGTTGTTTAGGTGGATTTGTGTTTGTGCAGAATTGGAATTATCCAGACCACAAATAACAACGTCCGGAAAATTGTCATTGTTTAAATCGGGTGCTATAATTTGAGCAGTTTTTAGTCCGGGCAGGGAAGTTGGTACTTCAGAAAAAAGGCCATCCCCTACATTTTCTAAAAGAATAGAAACGGTAGTATTTTGGAGAATACCATTTAATATAATATCCGGATATCCATCATTATTATAATCAAGCGATGTAACCTGTGCAGATTTTAGTTCCGGGAAAATAAATCCACTGTCCTGAAAAATACCATTTTCATTGATATATAATTTTACGACTGAAATACTATCTTGCCCGATGCCAACCTGAAAAACATCTAAATCATTATCCTTATCGAAATCTAAAAATTCAACCTTACCGTTTGTCACCGGGATAAATACAGTATTAGAGAGGGCAAATTGGGCGTTTCCCGTGTTCTCAATAATACTGCTCCGAGCTGTCTGGTTTGTATCTATCCAGGATATTAAAAGGTCGAGATCACTGTCGTTATCCAAATCTCCCCATTTTGAAAAGTTAATTTTTGAAACTGGGAAATTGGCGATTTCGAGGGTATCTGCTTCGAATGTTTGTGCATATAAATTTGAAAAAAGAAGTGTGAAGATGAGTTGAATCGCTGAAATTTTCATTGTTCCTCCGGTTCAACCATATTAGAATTGAGTTAGGCAGAGAAGGTATGGTCGTTTGATTAAAATGACAAATTGAGCCGCGACTGAAAGAAAAGTAAATGGTATCTGTTGCTAACCAAAGTATTACCTACTAAATGGTAGAATTGCCAAAATAATTTCAGATCAAATCAAATTTTCTTTTAGTTTTCTTTGTACCATTTCAATGGCGCTGGCAAAGCCATTCATACGGCGATTGGTAATTGAACCTCCCAGGCCGATGGTGTCTAAGACTGCCTGTCCATTTACAGCGATTATTTCTTCTTTGGTGTGCTCATTAAATGACTTTTCAAGAAGCTGTAATAAGCCCTTAACTATTGCGGCTTCTGAATCTGTGTTTATGACTACGCCATTCTGACCCTCCTTGATAATTAGCCAGGTAGCAGATGCACAACCACTTACTTTGTTGGATTCGGTTTTATACTTTTCCGGAAGGCTCTCAGCTTTTTTGCTGATATCAATTAAATACTCGATTTTTTGCATTGGCTCTAAAAAATCCAGACCGGCGCTGATCTCTTGCATCTTTGCTTCAATCGTCATTCTTTTCCAGCTCCCAGGTTAAAAATTACCGAGCTGGTCTGTAGAAATTCCCATTTCAATCAACATCACGGGAATCTCGTCATCAACACGATACACCGTTTTGTTGTCAATGGTTATAAGCGCTTCCTCCAGCGGTTTATCTACATTTTTGCCGTCTTTATATTTAACATCACCGCTTTTGATTTTTTCATTTACCAGGTCAACTCTTTTCTGATCAAGCTGTTTTAGATCAATCTTAGTTTCAGGGCAGCACATAATATCCAACAAAACTTTATCCACCGACATTTACAAAATCTCCTTATGTCTTGAAAGTTCAAAGTAAAACGATTCGTCATTTTGAATGGTCGAAAGATAGGTAATCTTGATAAAAAATCAAAACATTAATAATAGGATAGCTTCTGAATTTATACCTCAGTTTTAGAAAAGTATCATGCGCAGTAAATTTTAATATTAAGGAATAAAATTTCATAAAAATTTTAATAAACATAATTGATATTTCTTCTTTGACCACCGTTAATAAAAACACAATTATTGCCCGAAGGATACTCAGATGTACAGAAACCAGCATTGCCTACTTTTTTTCTTTGTATCAATTATACTGATTTCGGGTTGTGAGCATAAAATAAACCTTCTTGCACCCGAAAATCTTGCTGGCGAATACGAGTTAGTTTCTTTTATGGATAAACGCCTGAATGTATTTTATGAAAGAGGTATTCCGACGGATAATGGAGCAGGCCAACTAAAGAGCTTCAGTGGTAATCTGGTTTTGACCGAAACCAAATTCCAAATTTTTCGAGTTATTACATTTTATTCGA
>JAJDAE010000089.1 GCA_029262035.1 Candidatus Zhuqueibacterota bacterium | reverse complement strand
TTCTCTCGATATTTAATAAGTTTTTTTTGTCCATCTTGTAAATCACGATTTAATGAACTTTTACTACTGGATGATAAGACACTTTTTTTTGACATTCAAGGGCACCTGTAAACGGTGCACTTTCATTATGCCAATAACCAGTATGAGTTAAATAAAGCGGTGATAAAGTCGGCCAAGAAATAAGTAGGTATCTCACCCTTGTACCGCAGATTATCTTTCTAAAAAACTATTTAAACTTATACTGAAATCCCATTTCATAAATTTGATCATTCCTGACATCGAACGGCAATTTCCCCGTGGTATAACTTACAAACATGCCGTTGGTCATGGTTATTGCGGTGGTCAAATATGTAAACTCATCACCCTTTAAATTTTTTATAACAGAAGAAGCGCCAAGCTCACGGTAGTAGCGTAGGTTTGCGCCAAAATGTGCGGTCTTCCCTAAAGGCGTTTTAAAACCGAGTTCGCCCTTAAATCGCGCAAAACTGGATAATTCGTCAACAATTTCCCGGATACTATCATCCTGAGGATCGATTTGTTCGATGGCAAAGATGATGGTTGGTAACACGGAACCTCGCGGTGTAAAAGTTTCATCATAGCCCGTGAGTATGCGCACCAGCGCAAATGGCCAGTCCAAAACATTGGCCTTTGCCAGGGTTGAACTTCTATTCCAGGCTTTTAAATCCAGGCCAAGGTTAGCGCCGTAAGCGAATTGCTTTTGCCCAAAATCCTGATCAGACTCGATGCCTCCGGAGAGAAAAAAGTCAATATAAAACTGCGTGGACATTCGCGCCGAGACGGTATTTAAAAATTCTTTCCATGCCGGACTTTTGCTCAAGGAGTCGGGATGGTCTATTTCTACAAGTATATCTTCCAGTCTGTTCAGTCGGGTTGCAAGAGCCGAATCCGCCTTGTTAACGGTGCCACCGGTAGATGTAAACAAGTGCAATGAAAATTTGGAATCAAGAAAATCTTTTGGATTGAGCGCACGGTTAAATGCAACATTTCCCTCCGTCTGAAAAGAAAAACTTAGTCCTGAACTCCGAGCGGCAGATTCAGCAAAAAAATTTTGTTTTAAGTCCTTGGCATAAGAATAGCCGAACCCCAATGCCGCAATTCCATCAGAGCGATTTTCGCTAAAAGTTTTAAATTCAAAATTAACATCTTTCAAAAACCTGAACCCCGCTTTGTCAATCGCGTACTTTTGAACCACTTTATTTAGAGTCTTTGTATCAGAAAGTTTTTGATTGATCATTTCAGAAATCTCTGATTTAATCTCCTCTTTCGACATCCCGGTGGTCTTCTCAATAAAATCTATCAACTGCCCGAGACTTTGCGCTTCTTCCTGCGCAAAAACAGGAAAAGCAAATAGAAGACACAGCAAGAGGACAAAGTAAAATTTTAGCCTAAGCATTACCCTCCTCCCAGAATAAATACTTTGCGTCAATTGCTGCTGCTAAATCACTAATTGTTTTATCCGCAACAGTCAAAGTATCAATGATAGCTGCAACAGCTTCCTCTTTTGTCACACCAGCCTCAAAATTAGCTTTGCGAATATCCCGGAAAACATTATCCATTTGGTTGGCGATAGTCGTTGCCTGCAATTTGCGCAGATCAGAACTGGCCGCTGCATTCCAAAAGGTAAGCTCGGACATTTTAACAGGCCCCGAATCTTTAAAAACTCTTTTGTTTTGGTCGAGCACACGCAAGGTTGTCCAGGTTGTGGTGCAAGCACGATTATTTTTTGTCCAATTAGCCATTATTTTTTCCTCATCTAAAAAATCATTTTAATAGAGTCCGGGTTACCGGCTCATTTCTCTTTAATTTTTACGCCAATAGGATAATGATCACTAAAACCATTTAAATTCGGTGAACTACCCCGGTCAAAGCGAATGGGTGTAGGATAACTGCCGTTATTCACCATTTCAGGGAGGCGTATTATTTCAACGGAATTGGGAATGACAGTAAAATTGGAATTACCGGTAAGTAAACCTTTGGAAACCAAGAATTGGTCGAGCACATTTGACCGGTTGTTAAAATAGTGAGTGCCGATGCCTTGCCCCAAAAAGGGCCACATCAAATTCATAAACCTTGGCGTTCTGGCTTTGGTAACTTTTTGACGGATTTTTTCTGACAAAGCGTGTTTAATCAACGAACGGTTAAACGGTTCGTCGTTAAAATCACCCATGGCCAATACGGCGACATCCTTACCATATACTTCCTGGATACGCTGGTGAAAATATGCAAGCGTTTCCCCTGCAATGATCCGGTAAGGCTCGGACTCCAATTGCCCTCCCGCACGCGCAGGCCAATGATTGCCAACCAGCACCAAACGATTACCAGACTGCGTTTTAAAATTTACCTGAAAAAGATCCCGGGTTGCTGACCGCTTAATAATATAATGAGAGAATTGTTCTTCAGCTTCAAAAACTTTGCGGTCGTAAATAAAGGCCACATCTATTCCACGATTATCCGACATATCGTGATGGGCGATTGAATAATTTCGATTGCTTAAATCTAAACTATCCAACAGCAGCTTTAAAACAAACTCATTTTCAACTTCACAAACTCCCAAAATATCCGGGCCAAGTCCACCATTCATTTGCCGGATAATAGAAGATAGTTGGTTTATTTTAGAATTCAGAACGTCGAGCGTCCAACCGGTAAGTTCGCCCCTAAGGGTTCTTTGCAGCTTACCGCTGCGGCGTGGTGAATCCGCAATATCGAAAAGATTTTCAACATTCCAAAAAGAAAGGTAGTAGGAATTCATCATGCTCCCCTACTTTAAAGTGATAAAAATTGTAATGGAAGAAACAGGCTATCCGCTTAATTGATTACAATTTAACAATAAAAAAATATTGATCAATAAAAACCATCTAAGCACGAAAATATGTCTTTGGGGAGATGTTAAAAAAATCAGCTAATTGGGTGTATTCTTAAGATTTTCAGCAATCTTTTTTCTTAAACCTTCAGAGGCGGAAGAGGATGTTGCTTTTGCATGAACAAGACTCTTCAATTTGGTTTCGATATCAACAAGTTTACGGCAAGAGTTACACTGGAATAGATGAAATTTTAAAAGTAGTTTTCGAAAAACTGTTGTTTCATTATCAACTAATGCTGTAAGCTCCTCCTCAATTTCTTTACAATTCAACATATCTGGTAAAATATTTGGTTAATATTATCTGAATTCAAACGCTATAACTACCTTATTCGGAATAATATTTCTAATATTAGAATTTTTATTAATATTATCTACTGTTTTTTTTAAAAGAGCGAACAACTCCCGCAGCTATTAATAAAACGCCGAATGTACATACAATTGCTGCCCCGGTCGGTAGATCAAATGTAACAGAGGCGATAATTCCAAGCAGACTCGCTAAAAAACCTACTCCCCAACCAATAATTAATCGAGTCCGGAAGTTTTCTGAAAACAGCACCGCTAAAACTGACGGCACCACCAAAAAGGAAAACACCAGCAGCACACCTGCAATCAAAACCGAGCTTGTAACAACAAAGCCAAAAGAAACATAAAAAAGGAAGTCCCAGAGCCTGACCGATATACCCTGCCGAAAGGCTTTTTCCGGATTCACAGAAATGGTGATAAATTTTTCACGATAAACAAAGTGGAAAAGTCCAATCAGCCCGTATAGAATTCCGGTCTTCAAAACGGTTAACCAATCGACAAATAGAATGCTGCCAATAAGCATGCCTTTTATCTGTTCAGCACCTTCGGGCGCGCGGTCCATAATTAAAATAAAGCCTGCGGCAGAAACTGCATAGACAATTCCAATGATTGCTTCCTGCGGTACCCGTTCATCCTTCATTCTGGTTAAAGCAAAAATAGTGGCGCCGATCAATGTAAAAAATAATCCCGACAAGTAAGAAACAGTTCCGCCATATTCAAAACCGGCAACGACTCCAAGCGCCGTGCCAAGGGCAGCAATCTGAGCCAGGGACAAATCCACAAAAATCACTTTGCGCTCAATTACATGAATGCCAAGATAGGCATGAATACTCGTCAGAATCAAACAGGCAATAAACGGCGGCAGCAAAAACTCAATCATTTTCCAGACTCTCTTTTCAATTATTCCAAAGCAGTTATAATTTTGGTCAAGTTAAAATCAAACAAATCAAAGTATGTTTTGAGGTTAGGCCAGGCTTGAACTGAAGGCGCAATTTTAACAACAGTTGCTCCGGTTCTTTTCGCTATTGATTTTGCCGGTTTATCATCAAAATAAGGTGAAATAATTATAACTTTTATATTTTCCTGATTGATTTTTTTTATAACTGAAACCAGATGCGAGGGTGTTGGCGGTATACCTGGTTTTGGTTCAATGAAAGCAACGATGTCAAGGTTGAATGCTTTTTCGAAATACGGCCAGCTATTGTGATAGGCTACAATTTTTGCGCCGGCATAAGGCTGCATTTTTTCCTTCCAGCCCGCGTATGCCGAATCTATTTTAGCCACAAAATTATCATAGTTTTTCTGAAAATAAGCTGCGGCATTCGGGCTTAAAGCTACAAATTTCGCGAGAATATTTTGAGCGACACCCTTGCCATTACGCGGATCAAGCCAGTAATGCGGGTTGCCAAACACGTGGATATCACCCTTAGCCCGCAATTGCGCCGCATCTCCGGATGGCACTTCAAGTAAATTGATGCCCGACGAAGCATCCACGTAACCTTTACCGCCAAAATAGATTTTGCTGCTACGCGCCGTTTCAAGTAGGGGGCGCACCCAACCAATCTCCAAGTCCAGACCGATTTGAACAAAGACATCGGCTCTTTTTAATTTCAGAACAAAACTTGGTTTCGCGTCCACAAAATGCGGATCCTGATAGCCCTTTGCGATTGCAAATGTTTCAACTTTATCTCCGCCAATTTGTTGGGCAATATAACTCAGGTCAGGCAACGTAGTCACAACTTTCAGTTTTTCTCGTGCAGGCGCTGGAAGCGCGATTAAAACAACAAGAACAGGAATAATTCGACCAGTCAATTTCTTTTTCATACCTTTTTCCAATTGAGATTAATATTGATGGGCTCCGTGCGCACCAATTACAAACACGGCTCTGATTTTAAACTCAGAAAAATTATCGAAAAAACTGCCATCGTTGTACTTATAATGAAATTCTACTTTTTGAAATTCTGTTGCAAAAAACTGTAGAATACCTGAATATGCTTTATGATTAAATTCACTGAACTCAGGAAATTCCGAGTAGTCGAATAAACCACCCACGAACCAACGATTCGCAAACTGGTATCTGAGATGTGAAAAAAAACCGAAACTGTTTATGTCGTTTCCAGGCTCACTACGCTCGCTCAACAAAAATTCACTTAATAATTCAAACGAACGGTTACGATTGCGCAGCGGCTTCCATTTTAAAGTTAAATCGGCTGCAAACATATTAGTTACGTCCCCAGCGGCATTGTTAGGGCCGGTTAGTCCCGAAATTCCCAACTCGAGTGTGGTGTTTTCATTCAAATCAAAAAAGTTTTTTAGATGTGCAAGATAAAGCAGCCTGTTGCCTTCCGCCCTGGCAAAACTCATGTTTTCTGCAGGCCCGGAAGTAACCTGAAAAGTCAATTCCTGAAAAAATACCGTGTTCGGCAGCAGCCAGCTTAACCCGACACCTTCGTCATTCAAGCCCTCAGGGCCGAGGAAATTGCTGTACACCAACGGGACATCGATGAAATTATAGGCATGGGGATGTGTTTCGTTGATCTTGCCAAACTTGCCACGAAACTTACCCACTTTCAACTGGGTTGAAAGCGGCAGTGACAAAAAGGTTATGTATGCTTCTTCAAGTTCCGGTTCAAGACCACCTTCTCCATGCTCGTCATCATTTTCATCATCATGTCCAGGAACCAGCTCAGATTCTCCGTGCTTTCCAAAAGCAATATAAAAGTCTGCCTTGGCGTAAGGATCAACTGCTGCTTGAAAACTAAACTCACCTTCTTGAAAACTCAAATCCACATTACGGTCGAGTGCAGCCATAGTGTTTGCAGAACCAAGTACAGTTCCGATAACGCTGATATTCGGATTCATGTTCTGGAATAAATCACTTCGTGCAGCAGAGGTTTGCTGCGTAGTCGTTTCGGATTCGCTTGTCTTTTTCGCGGTTTCAACTCCAAGCTCTTTTGCAAGTTCTGATTTCAGTTCGCTTTCAGTTTTTCCGGAATCAACCGCAGCCGACTGACTGAGCACAACCTTATTATTTCGTGAAACAAAATAGCCTCTCTTTTTTGAAGATGGGTTTTGAGCGCCAGCTACGGAGGCCAGGGTAAAAAATACACCTAAAATTAACCAGTAGTTCAACCAAACAAATTTCCTGAAATTCATTTTTCAAATCTCCAGAATAGCATTCTAAAGGAAAACTTTCAGCTTCATGCAAGCCGCAGAAGTCTCCTTCTATTATAACATAATTAACATAATAGTTAGTTGTTGAGTTTATGCAAAAATAGCTGGAGGTGCTCTGAGTTGGATATGGGATTTATCAAACGATGAATGAATGGAGACAAATAAAAATGGATTCAAAGATGAAGATTTTGGAGACTTAAAAATCCGAAAAGCTGTGACGGGGGTATACTTTGTGAGAACAATCAAACACTTGACACAGACAAAAGCATCCAAACGAAAACCATCTGAATAGCCTTCCCGATCAACAGATTCTGATTGGGCTGAATTGAAATGGCAGTGTGACAAGTCCACCGCCATAATGGTGAGAAGAATTATGCTAAGAAAAAAAACAGAGAAAAGTTTAAATGATTTTTGAAGCATACCTTTTAAAAGTAGAATTAATCACTTTTCAAGATTAGACAAATAATCTAAATATGCAAGGATTTTCTCCTCTATATAAGTCGGTCTTACACAAAGTTTCTGATACTACCAAAGCGACTTAAGTAAAACAACTGATTAATGGAAAGAAACCAGGGGAATTATATATACAGTGTTAAAACTCTCGAAGCAGAAATTCTTTCCATAAACTTTTCAACTATGAATTCTGTAAATATGCCGTTGCATGTTCCACATGTTCTCTGTAATTGGGATATAAATTCGAATCGTTTGCCTCTCTCATTGCCTTTGGTAACTCACGAAGAAATTCTCCAAACTTTCTTTTCGATGCCTCAATCAACTCAGTATCACGGGTGCCATCGGTACTCCGCTCGCTCAACGAACGAGCATGGAGAGAAATTCCGCATTCGTAGAGCGCTTCCAAGAACCCAAACCAATTTTCCTTGGATACAAATAAACGCAGTTCCCAGGCTTTTTCAAAGTCAGATATAGACTTTTCTATATACACCCTGTTTTTAAGTCGACCGGTCATATACTTTTCTCTTTCGAGAACGCCAAGTTTACATATAAGTTCAAACTCGATTTTAGCGAGTTCAATAACCCCGAGTGTTTTCAAGCCTTCTGAATTTATCTTTGAACTTGCTGCAAAAAGCGCTTTGTCGAGTACAACTTCTAGCCCTCTGCTTGGATGCTTTTCGATATATTGTTGAGCCAAAGTACGAAGTGTTCGGTTGGAATGTCCTGTCTTTTCAACAATGCTTGCAAGGGCGGCCAGGCTAAGTACGACGTCATTCATATCCTCCATATTCAATATTATTAGTGTTTCAATGAGGAGACGGGTATTGCTTTGACTATCAGATAACACATTTTCCAGAGGAAGCGATGATGCCGTACCCAAGCGCAGAAACTCAATACGGGCACGTCTACGAGTATTTAAATCGTCGGACTCTAAGCGACTTAATAGTTTAATTGTATCTTTGGAGTTTTTTACTTTAAGCGCAACCAGATCAATAAAATCTGCAATGGATAAGTTAAAAGCTTTTATGTAGGCGTTCATTTCAGCTTTTTGATTTGCAGCAAGTTCTTGTATAATCAGGCTTACAATCGAGGATACCTCTTTATCAAAACTTCCTTTGGTTATTCGGTAGATTACACGAAGAATATCGATGGGAATCGTTATTTCCCCTTTTGTTGTCCTGTTACTTTGAAACGCTATCAAATGGTAATTTTGACTGATTGAATTTGTGTAATTTTGCTCAAGGTTCGAAGTCACGGTTTGATTTTCAAAATTATTTAATCTTTGAATCGCAAACTTTGGGTCAAAGTGCCGTGGAGCCATAGAGTTAGATTGTGATTGGTTAAATTGGCCGGCATTTCTTTCCCTTTCATCTAGAGAAGATTTTATAAAGAAATCCCAAAGAGTTTGTACTCTATCATCTAACTTTTTAAACTCATCACTGTTGGCTTTATGGTTTGATAGGTTTTCGATAGTGCTTTCCAGCTGTGCGACTTTGTATCCTGCCGTGTAGGTAATTCCAAGTAAGCTTACTACTCCAGTTAAAACGCCTATTATAATTCCTATTTCTTTCCATTTCATTTCAAACCTCCGCTGAAACTGCTATTTATTGGGTTGCATATATTATAAGCATGCTAGATTCCAACTGGATTAGCTGCTTCATCAACAATTCTAACATCATTGACTCCACGCTCTTCCTGAGATCTTTCCCATCCATTCTTCATTGCACTTCTAATTTGTTCAGTATCAAATTTTTCCAAATCTAATTTAATAGACTCAAGCGGACGAACGACAGTAAGGTCGATGTGACGCTTGTTTTTAAATCCGTTTGTACCGTCCATTCTCAAAATCTCATTGACTTCAAAACATCTATCAATATCATTATTAACCGTTTCATTTGATACAATAGCAGTTTCTCGTTCCATAAGTTTGATCGCATTTTTCCGATTGAAATTGCTCAAGTTAAGTTCTTTCGGTTGGCAAACAATGCAATAAATTTCTGTAGCACCATCATTAATTGCCTGACTGAGTGGCGCTATTTCTCGAATTCCACCATCTACAAAAGGAGCCTCTCTGATCATGCGAACTGGCATTACCATAGGGATGGCCGTGCTAGCTATTATGTAATCGTACATATCTTCGGTAAATTGCTCATTTTTTGCATCTGCATAAACTGCCTTACTTGTTTTTAAATTGACCGAACAGGCAAAAAAATCGATTGGACTTTTTTTGAGATACTGAATATCAATTGTTTTTCTAACCAAACGGCGCAAAGGCTTGGTGTCAATGAATCCATCAAATTTTTTGAACAGAACATTGAACAATAAACTAAAACCACTTTTTTTCGAGCCTATTTTTTCAAAGGAATTAATGTTCTTCAACCAAAACATCTCAAGTTCATTTGCAATTTGTATCCAATTAGGGGCGGAACCTGCGGCAACTGCTCTGCCTGCCCGTTCAGCGATGAAAGCTCCGTTTAAACAACCAACAGAAGTTCCATAAATAACGTCCGGTTGAAATGTCCCGGAAGTTAAAATATCCTTAATAGCGCCTGCTTGAAATGCGCCTTTAATTGACCCACCACTTAAAACTAATGCTTTCTTAGACATAATTGAACCTCCTTTTGTATACTCTATTATTAAGGAGTAACTGCCAAGGCATTCCTCTCATAAAAAATAATAAATGTCTTATTTTACTACTTGGATTCTCAGGAGATTGAACAAAAAGGATGATTATTTTTCAATTATATCTTTAAGAAACAGGATTGATAGGGGAAGGTTTTAGAATGACTTGGCCTACTTCTTTGCATCGGCAAAGACACTTTTAAATAGCACCAACGCAGTAAGTGGGATGATGAGCAACACTCTCATGTTAATTGTCCAATTTCGCGGTCTTTTTGAAATAACAATCTACATACTTCAAATACGCCAAAAAGGATTTGCCCAATCCCTTAGAATTACTTATATTCCCGATTCAAAATTTTAACAAGGTAATAAAAAAATGTGTATCCCAAACGATTATTCAAATTCAGAGTTGTACAAAATCAGGCATTCGCTGGCGCATGTGATGGCACAGGCCGTGCTCGAAATGTTCCCAAAAGGCAAAACAGCTATTGGCCCGCCCATTGAGGATGGCTTTTATTATGATTTTGATCTACCACGAGCTTTAACCAGTGAAGACCTCAAAGCCATTGAAAAGCGTATGCGCAATATCGTAAAGCAACAGCATCGCTTTGAATATCGTGAGTTGAGCGCAGATGACGCAAAAAAGTTGTACGCCGATCAACCGTACAAAGTCGAGCTTATCGAAGGCCTGGAAGCGGGCGGCGTGGATGAAAACGGGGAGCCCTTGCAAGACGAGCAGAGTACGGTAATTACCACTTACAAACACGACACATTCGAAGATTTATGTAAAGGGCCACACGTAGAACATCTCGGGAAAATTAACCCTAAGGCATTTAAGCTGCTGACCATCGCCGGAGCCTACTGGCGCGGCGATGAAAAACGCCAGCAGTTGCAGCGCATTTACGCCACGGCCTGGAAAAACCCGACCGATTTACAAGATTATTTACATCGACTTGAGGAGGCAAAAAAACGCGACCACCGCAAGCTTGGCAGAGAGCTGGATCTGTTCAGCTCCGACTCCGACGAAATTGGTGGCGGCTTAATTTTATGGCACCCGAAAGGTGCGCTCATGCGTCACTTGATCGAGGAATTCTACAAAAATGAGCATCTAAAAAATGATTATGATCTGGTGGTAACGCCGCACATTGGGCGCTCGACTTTGTGGGAAACCAGCGGACATCTTTCATTTTATAAGGAGGGCATGTACTCCTCCATGGAAATTGACGAGCAGGAATACTACATCAAGCC
>JAJDAE010000088.1 GCA_029262035.1 Candidatus Zhuqueibacterota bacterium | reverse complement strand
AAAAATAGAATTTTTCGACCTCCCAAAACATCAATTATCTAAGTTTCTTTACTTTAAATTTAATGAATTCGAATCACGTACTTTTTTTAACAAAGTACTAATATCGAAATAACGTCTTTTGTACGCAGAGATAATAATAAATAAACCAAATGCGGCAAGCACAAACGAATCATTTTTATTTCATGAAAAAAAAACACATTCTTCCAATAATTGCTTTGCTAATTTCTATAATATCTTGCAATAATCCAAAAGAAGAAACCGACTCAAGCTTAAGTGTTAGACGAACAGAACTTCGCAACAAGATAAAAATACAACTAGGAGAAGCATACGATCAACCAATTCCTACGGCCACCAAGCAGCAACTTGAACGAGGCCGTGCTTTGTTCGATCAGATTTGTGCGCCATGCCACGGTCACCGCGGTGACGGAGAAGGCGTTAACAACGATGCGCTGATTTACAAGCCCTCAGATTTGAGCGACCAGGAACAGGCTCATTTTTTTTCGGAGCAAGCCAGACTATATATAATAATGAATGGAATTGAAGGCACTGCAATGATGAGCTGGAAAAATATGCTACCCGATGCAGATTTGCATTCAGTCTATCTTTACACACGTACACTCATTAAAGAATAACGGAATAAATAACATGAAAATAATAAAACTCATATTGTATTGTCTTTGTTTTTTTATTGCCTGTGGCCCGGAATCATTTAAGGGAACCGAACTTCCAGAAATGCCTTTCACCGATTTCACTTTGAGTGATCAGCATGGCAACTCTTTTACCCTGAGTGAAAATAAAGGCAAAATCATCATGCTGTTCTTTGGTTTTACCTTCTGCCCGGATGTCTGCCCTTTAACACTTTCTACTTGGAAACGAGTTCAGGATCAACTGTCCTCTGAAGAACAGGAAAGGACAGAATTTGTTTATATTACGGTAGATCCTGACCGCGACACGCCCGAAAAACTAAAGGCGCACTTGAAAGTTTTCAGTGAAAAATTTCTCGGCCTGACCGGTAGTACAGAGCAACTTGACCAAGTGTATCGGGGTTATGGTGTTTACCGCGAAAAAGTAATAATCAGCGAAAGTGCTGCAGGTTATTTGATGAATCATACCGGTTATATTTATATTTTAAATAAGGAGAGCATCTGGCAATTAAAGCACTCCAATGACGCACCTCCAGAAGACATTGCCCATGATATAAGACTGTTACTTTCACAAAAAAATTAAGAGGATAAAATGAAATTATTAAATAATGTACATTTGCTAATTTTCGCTGCACTGATTTCTTTTGGCTGCAATCAATCTGAACCGGAAATCACGGTGTCCGGTGTTTGGTCACGACCGGTTGAATTGGTTGACTCAGCTAAATGCGAAAATGAAAACAACGATAAACATACTGCCAACTCCGCCTGTTGCACTACAGACGAAAAAACTTCTAAAAAAGCTGCATGCTGCGCCAGCAACGTAAACGGCGTTGTTTATCTCAAAATTGAGAATAAGGGTGGCAAACCGGATCGCTTACTCAGTGCCACAAGCAAAGTGGCAAAAGTAGTAGAAATTCATGAATCGAAGATGGATCAAGATCGTATGAGCATGAAAAAAATAGAAGAAGGCATTGAAATCCCGGGAGGAAAGACGGTTGAACTAAAGCCTGCTGGATATCACATTATGCTTATCGGTCTCAAACAGGCGCTTAAAATCGGTGATGAGTTTTCCATCGACCTACGATTTGAAAAAACTGCCCCAATAACTGTAACTTCAAACGTCAAGATATTTTAATGTCTTTTCAAATCACCGAGCAGTTTTTTAATATATTTGTAATCGGGTGGACATTTCTCTCCTTAGTATCATTACCAACTGTATTAAATCTAAATCGTGAGATAGTTCCTAAATTAATTCCACCCAAAAAAAATATTAATCCCGGATTTATACTGCCGGGATTGCTTTCAATCATTGTTTTTGCAACAGTTTTTTTATCAGGAAATCACGCGAAGACAGAAATTACCTGGATATTTTTTTCATTCTGGATAATACACTTTACGGTTAAAATCGTATTTAACCTCATCAACCCATCGCACCACGAAACGCAGATAGCTAATACAAAAATGTTGTCTGCTATCGTGTCAATAAATGCGCTTATAAATGGCTATTGTTTAGGTTGGCTTTGGCCGGCATACGCTGTATCCTGGATGCAGAATATGGCTTTCATCAGCGGGAGCCTGATATTAGGGCTAGGTTTTTTAATCCAAATAACGGCAAATATTAGAATGACCCCTAAAAAAAATGAAACAGATGCTCTTGATTCAGGGCTACATAAAATAGTGTTTTGCCCTGGCTATTTGGGAGAAATTTTGCAATGGGGTGGTTTTGCCATGATAACCTGGAATTCATCGGCAGCAGCGGCTTTTTGCTGGATGCTAGCGACGCTTCTTGCACAGGCCACGTCACAAAAACATAAATATCTGTTACAGTTTCCGGAACTTCCCGCGACACGCAAGGCATTAATTCCATTTATTTTTTAAACAAGAATTTATTTAAAACAAAAAGTTGCGTAAATTTTATGACAACAATCTTCCCATTCTCTTTAGAGCTACCTGAAGGCGTAACTCTTTCAGATAGATTTTTCTATCCGATTTATACATCACCTAAAGCAAGGAGAATGCCATGAAGCCGCAATCTATTTGCTGTGCGCTGCCGGTTTTCACGACCGTTTGCTTTTTGATATCTGTTCAATATGAGTAAGCCGGTTAAATACTGCCAGACGGTAGATTTACCGGCTTGCTATCTATCAGGTGGTATGTAAACCTTCTTTAAAAGCTATCTCAAAAAAGAAATGGCCTTGCTTGGATTCAAAACCAATTCTCTTCCTGCTGGTTAATTTCGGAACAGAAATCTGAATTTCTTTACCCGTAATGACATTTGGAATAGAGCGGTAAAGAACAATTCCTTGTTCTCGCAGCTTTGTTTTAATGTTACCCGTCACTATATTCATAAACTCACTCACACCGTCCTCCACATCAGATTTTGCCTCTTCCTGGCTAAAACCATACATACCTCCGATAACTTCAAGGGCAACACCCAACTGAAAAGTCATTAGGATAGAGCCTATCAACTCAGTTGACGAAGAGAATCCGAGCGTCCCCGTTATATCCAGACATTTGGTTGTGTCGAAAGAACCGGATTTATACTCAAACTCCTCAACGCTTTTTATATCTGCATTAAAGGCACATATGGTCGTTAAGACATTAGTTGTTGTTGGAATAATCTCAGAAAAGAAATTATCTTTAGCTGTGACAATCTTCAATCTATTTCCTTTTCTGAGCAATCAATATCTTCCGCTTTAAGTTTTTGTTATTCTTAAATTGACATATTCACCTCGAATATCGGCAAACAGGTTGATTCCTTTATGATTACATTCTGCAGAAAAAAAGATGATTTTCGGGTTTACTGTGCCGAAAACTTTTCAACGATTTGAGAAACATCTTTAATTTTTGTCCATGATTCGGGTCTTTCAAAATCCTGTCCGGTTTTTAATATGGCAGCTTGAGGGTACTTCTTTTTTAAGTCGCCCCATGTCGTATCTTCCCAATGAGCCTTATTCATTTCCAGCAACTTAACGCCCTGCAATGGACCCGAAACAGCCCGGTCAATTAATGGCCACCACAGGCTTTCTGTCTCCCTATCCCAAAGGATAAAGCCATCCAGACCATCCCAAACCTGCTCATCATAATAAGTGTACCCGCTCAAGGCAAATGTGAGAACATCATCCCCGTATGTTCTTTCATAAATCCCTCCCAAGTCGGCGAGGATACAATAAACCGCCATAATTGGTTCGCCATTTAAAACATCATTTACAACTTCATGCCGAGTCAGGTCTTTGACCGAATAAGCTTTCACTTCGTCTCCTGAATAGGCGACTAAAAACCGGGAGCTGTCAACCCAAAATGAATCAGCATCTTGTATCGAAGTAAAATTCGGCTCCAAAAGGGCTGGGAATTTTTCCCTACCGATGCCATAGTGAAACTGGTCATCCTTCAATTCATAGCCCGTAATATCAAAATGATTCGATTCGTCTTCGCCGCCATACAACATTTTCTTGCCATCAACGTCAAAAAATTTCCCCAATTCTACTGAAACGGGTCTCTTCTTTTTTGGTTTAGGTGCGGCTTCCGGTTTTGAAGATTCATTATTGCTGCATCCAAATAAAAAAACGAATATGATTAATAAATTTAAAATTCTCACAACTCCTCCAATATAATTTTATTATGATTAGTTAAGATCACTTATCCAGCACCAATCGTATGGCTGAGGCCAAAACGTGCGTCACGACCGGTTTCCCAATAACATGGTTGATGCCGTAAGTTTCCAAAGCGGCATCTGTCAGACTGTCCCCGTAACCTGTCATAATTATAACAGGTAATTCCGAACAAACATTTCGTAATTGTTCTGACAATTCGAGTCCCGTCATATCCGGCATGGTCAAGTCCGAAATCACAAGATCATATTCTTCCGGACGTTGCCGAAAAATTTTTAGAGCTTCTATGCCGCTATACCGTACATCAGCCTTATAGTTAAGATGTTGAAGCAGTCGCTGCATCACTTTTCCCACCGCCTCATCATCATCCACAACCAGTACAGATTCCCGGTTCCCCAGAATCACCTCGGGCTCATTGGTTACACTTTCCACTTCCGTATTTATGGTTGGTAAATAAACATGGAAGGTCGAGCCTTTTCCCAATACACTATTAACAAGAATATCACCATGATGGCTACGCACAATGCCGTGAACCACTGCCAGCCCCATTCCCGTTCCCTTATCAACGGGTTTTGTAGTGAAGAATGGTTCAAAGATACGCTCCAGGATGGCATCATCTATCCCTGCCCCGGTATCACTCACGGTTAGCCGAACATACTCCTGCTCATTTAGATTGATATGTAATTTTGCATTCGAAGTATCCACTTTCGCCTGCTTCAATTCAATAGTGAGCACACCGCCCTTTTCTTCCATAGCTTGCGAGGCGTTGGTGCATAAATTAACGATGACCTGATGCATTTGCGATGCATCGGCAAGAACTTTATCGCAGGAAGTATCAATTCGCTGCCGGATTTCAACCGTTGCCGGAATGGTTGGCCGCAGTAGTTTTAACACTTCCTTAAGGATCAAATGTAAACTGAACGGCTTCCGTTCTTTTTCAACTTGCTTGCTGAACAACAGTATTTGCTCCACCAGTTCTTTGGCCCGGTTGGCCCCACTTAAAATATGCCCAACATCATCACGTAAAGGACTGGTTGGCGGCAAATCTGATATCACCATATCAGCATAACCTAATATTGGCGTCAGGATATTATTAAAATCATGGGCAATGCCCCCGGCCAGAGTGCCGAGAGTTTCCAGTTTCTGGGAGTGGTGAAGCTGAGCTTCCAATTTTATTTTTTCTTCTTCAGCTCGTTTTCGTTCTGTGATATCTCTTAACGTACCTTCTGTCGCTACGGGGTTGCCAACAGCATCAAAAATTATCTGAGCATTTACAGAAACATAAATCAAACCGCCATCTTTGTCCTTCATTCGAATTTCAAAATCATTTACTTCGCTATCTTCTTCTAACTTGTCGCAAAGCTTCAAATAGTCATCGGGATAAAAATAAAAATTTGCTAACTGCGCACCAATAAGCGCCTCGCGCGTATATCCTGAATGTCTTTCTACTGATGGACTTATTTCGGTAACGATACCATGATAATCTGTTTGGTAAAACACATCTCGTACATTCTCAAAAATCTCTCGATATTTTTTCTCACTTTTATGCAATATTTTCTCAGCTTGCCTGGAGCGGTTTAATAAAACACTTCCAACCAAACCAATAACAATTATGAGTACTGAAAAAACTGTACGCATATAGATTTCTTTGGACTCTGGCTGTGTTAGCTGCTTATAGAAAGACCCGTCACCCAGTAAAACAGCATCAACGAAAGGATCGAAAATCCAAACGGATAAGGCGATTAATACGGCCGTTAGAAAAAAAACAGATCTGAAGGAAAACAGCCAATCTGAATACGAAAATATGGATATGTCTTTACCGCTTCTATTCATTTTTTTCCCAAAACTGCATAAAGTTCTGCTTTAATGCTATATCGGGTTGATGTCTTTTTTGTATGCATCATTAACCATTTGGTACACGTAGTTCTTCTCAATAAGTGAAATCAAATCCTGGGTGGTAGAAACAATGTGTTTATATCTTTGCAACTTCTTGTCAGCCTGTTTCGCTTCCAAAGCGAGAACCTGTAGGCGTAGTGCCTTCAACTCAGCAATAAGCTGGTTTTTGGTTTTATTCAAGTCGTCCACGTTGTTTCCCAAAAAATAAATCTGTTATAAATTAATTTGACCTATTTGAAAATATCCGAAAAGTAAATTACATATTAAGGAAATACAGAGAATAGTATCAGGCAAAGAATGCATCGGTTAAAATCTTCCAGAAGGGGAATTACCTATTATTAGATTAACCAACGCCACTAAATTGGAGTATGGAGTGCCCACAAATTAGTGTGAGAATAAAGGTATGAAAATAAAGCATATATGCAAACAGGATTTAATTTTTCAACATATTAATTTTCACCACTGCCATATTCCAAAACAACCTCCCTGAGCAAGGTCATTTGTCTCGCCAACAGAAATCGCTAGCCAGACAACAAAATCCGGGATACCCCCTTCCCGATTAAATCTGTTTGCAGCAAACCATCAAATTTAGTGGATCTCTGCGATATTCCGGTTGAGTCCATTTCGTAGCAAGGACTCATGAAGTTACAGGATGCTCTTCTGCTCATTTTCATCTCATTAAATGAAAATTTTTGCTACTAATCTCAAAATAAAAACACAGCCACCTATTAAGAAAATCAATTATGTAACGATAAAAAAGTAAACTCAAATTTATGATTATAGATAGGGGTTTGCCAACCTCTGTTCATTATAGCACAATCATAAAGATGTGAAATTGGGGAATCGCCTATTAAACAGAAATATATGGTCAATATATGAAAAAGCTGTTCATCCTCAAACTCTTTGTCATTTGCTTTATTGCTGAAATGGTAATTATGACTTCCCTTAATGTTTTAAATCTGGGAAGTCTAGAACCACTTACAGAAGCTTTGCTTGACAGTTTTCTTTTAAGCGTCACGGTGGCTTTTATTTTTTATATTCTCAATGACTTTGCAAAATCACAGGAAAAAGCTGCGGCAAAAACAAAACTAACAAAAAGTATTTTAATTGTACCCGTTATCATGTCAGTTATTATTGGCGGGGTTACTCTTTTACAATTTTTTCAGCTTAAAAAAGTAAATAATATTTACAACTCTAACTATCAATATTTGATAGAAAGAAGGGAGTTTATTCAACAAATTAATGACTCATTTGGCTATGGCGGTTTTATTCACAACTTCAAAAATTATGTGTTACGTGGAGAGAAAAAATACTACCACAAAATCGAGTCAGAGAAGGAACGTATTTCATCTTTGTTAAATGAATACAATAAAGGAGTTTCAAATACAGAGGAATTAACAAAAGTACAAATAATTAAAGAAACAATTCAAACATATTATAAACAGGCAAAAAAAGTTCGTGCCTTTCATCAAAAAAACATCAACCCTATTGAAATTGACAAGCTCGTAAAAATTGATGACAAGAAATGTCTCAAAGCAATTGAATGGATAAACCAAAACCTGAAAAGAAAAAATGCGAGAATTGTTGCTAAAATTAACGACATGACCACAGATATGCTTACTTCATTTATTACAAGCTTTGTGGCTTTAATTTTTTTCATATTTGGTATGTCATTTTTCTCAAATCAGAAATTTTCTAAGGCAAAAATTATTGCAGAAAATGCAGTAAAAACAAAGTCACAATTTCTTGCCAATATGAGCCACGAAATCCGTACACCCATGAATGGCGTTATGGGCATGACAGGGCTTGTACTTGATACAAGCCTTGACCAGGAACAGAGAGATTATATTGAAACTATTGAACGCTCCGCTGAATCACTTTTAACCATCATTAACGACATTCTCGATTTTTCAAAAATTGATGCCGGCAAACTGGATATTGAACCAGTTCCATTTGATCTCAAAGTTGCTGTTGAAGAAGTAACAGGCCTGCTGATTGAAAAAGCACCTGAGAAGAAAATAGAACTCAAAATCAATTATGCAGTGGATACACCAACCCGCCTTATCGGCGACCCCGGGCGTATCAGACAAATAATCATCAACCTCGCCGGCAATGCCATAAAATTCACAAAAGAAGGCCGGGTCGTCATTAATGTATCCCATCTGGAGATATCTGAAAATAATGTCAAATTGAAAATTTCAATCGAAGACACCGGCATCGGCATCCCCGCAGACAAACTCGAGCATATCTTCGATAAATTCAGTCAGGCAGACGCCTCAACTACCAGGAAGTTCGGAGGTACCGGACTTGGGCTCGCCATTTCAAAACAGCTCGTCGAATTGATGGGTGGAAAAATAAGTGTCAGTAGTGAATTGAATAAAGGCTCAATCTTCGCTTTCGAAGTTTCACTCCCCATTAACAAACAGGATATTATTGAACCAACACCGGTCGCAGAATTAAAAGACATCAAATTCCTTATAGTCGAAGATAACGAAACCGACAAAAAAATTATCCAGAAACAATTCAAAAATTGGGAATTCGACTGTGACTGCTATGAGTCTGGAAAAGAAGCGCTTACTGCAATGCGCGAAGCACATTCAGCAAAGCATCCTTATGAAATTGCTATTATCGATTATTTACTTCCGGAAATGGATGGTGAAACCCTGGCTCGCACCATCAAAGCTGACTCTGACTTGAGAGAAACCACGTTGATTATGTTCACCTCCGCCGCCAAAAAGGGAGACGCCAAGCGATTTAAAGACGCAGGTTTCACCGCATTTCTAACCAAGCCAATCCGGCCATCAATCTTCATGGATACGCTTGCTACGGTTTGGGCAGCTAAAGTGCAGGAAAGTTCAACCGGCCTCATCACATCCCACACGATAAATGAAGCCCGTGCCACCAGAAAAGATGTACAGAAAGCCACAGTGCCTGCAAAGCCCCAGCGGGTTCTCCTGGCTGAAGATAATATCATTAACCAAAAGGTCGCAGTGAAAATGCTGCAAAAACTAAACTGTCATATCGATGTGGCGGCAAATGGCACTGAAGCCGTAGAGATGGTGAAAGCTTTCCCTTATGATCTTTTATTTATGGACTGCCAAATGCCGGAGATGGATGGCTTTGAAGCAACCGCAGAAATTCGAAAACGGGAGGATAAAAAACGAAAAGCATGGCGTACCGAGCATGGCTCACAGAATGATATTCGTAGAATTCCCATTGTCGCAATGACCGCAAATGCGATGCAAGGCGACCGGGAACAATGCATTGAAGCAGGGATGGATGATTATATTTCTAAGCCGGTGAATGTAACTAAATTAAAGGAAGTACTGCACCGTTGGACTCAAACAAAAGAAACCTTTGCTGAGGAGATTCAGAAAACTGTAAACTCAATTGACCTCAAAATATTCGAGCAGTTGCAAGAAATGGTAGATAATGACAGTCCTGAATTCCTAACGGAACTAATAGAGAGCTATGTAAATGACACAACGGAAGGCATCAAACTCTTACATGATGCAGTAAAAAACGGGAATGGTGTAACAGTTGTTACTACAGCGCATAGTCTTAAAGGGGTCAGCCGAAATATTGGCGCTATAAATATGATTGCAACATGCCAAAAATTGGAGAAACTTGGCAACTCTCAGTCAATTGCAGAAGCAACAGAATTGATTTTAGAGTTAGAACAGGAATTAGATTTGGTTAAAAACGAACTTGAAAACCAATGCAAGAGAACCACCTAAACTTCAACTTTTCCAAAGCTTCATTAAATCAGCAAGCAGAAGAGTAAAAAAGTCGGTTTAGACATTAAATGGAAAATAAAAAATACTCTGTATTATTGGTCGAAGACAACAAATACGACCAAATGGCGTTTAAATGGTTGATTAAGCAGGAAAATCTTCCTTACGATTTTAAGATCGCCGATTCGATTTCTGAGGCAAGGAAATATCTGGGCTCAAAAAAATTCGATATTGTCATAACGGATTATTATCTTGGAGATGGTACTGCTTTTGATGTTTTCGATCTAATAATAAACACACCAATCATATTTACAACAGGCGCTGGAGATGAAGAAATTGCCGTTAAAGCCCTAAAAGCCGGGGCTTACCATTATTTAAAAAAAGACTTACAACGCACATACCTAAAAATCTTACCCTTAATTATCGAAAATGCCATCAAAAATAAAAGGGAAGAGGAACAGTTCAAAATGTTATCTCATGCAATAATGAGCGTGGAGGATAGTGTTTATATTACTAACTTGGATGATAAAATTATCTTTGTTAACGAGGCATTTTGTAAGAGTTATGATTATGAAAAAGAAGAAATTATAGGAAAAAATACCGCGATTCTCTGGAAAACTAACGGCAAAACGAAGCCAACAAAAAAGACCATATCCCAAACTACCGAACAGAGTCTGACTGGTGAATTCTATCACATTCGCAAAGATGGGAGTGAATTCCCAATTCTCCTTTCTAAATCAGTTCTTGACGAAGAAGATGGAAAAGCAGCTGCTTTTACCTACATTGTGCGTGACATCACCGAGCGAACCAAAGCAAAAAAAGAGTTAAAAGAGGCAAAAAAAGAAGTTGAGGCAGCCAATGCTGAACTTTTAGAAATGAATAATCATCTTACTCAAACGGCCACCTGGGCAAAAGAGTTAGCCATACAAGCAGAGATGGCCAACGGAGCCAAAAGCGATTTCCTTGCCAACATGAGTCACGAAATCCGTACGCCCATGAACGGAGTCATAGGCATGACTGCGATTCTGCTCGAAACCAAACTCAACTCAGAACAACGCGAGTACGCTGAAACCGTACGCAATTCAGCAGAATCTCTGCTGACAATCATCAACGATATTCTCGACTTCTCTAAAATTGAAGCGGGCAAACTCGACCTCGAATTCATCGACTTTGACTTGCGAACAACTATGGATGAGGTCATAGACTTGCTCGCATTCAAAACCGAAGATAAAGGGCTGGCTTTCTCATGTTTTCTCGATCCGCAAGTAGAAGGTTTTATTAATGGAGACCCCGGGCGGCTCAAACAAATCCTGATTAACCTGGCCAGCAATGCAGTCAAATTTACCGATCATGGAGAAATCGCCATTCGTGGAAAGCTGCAAGACGAAAGCGAAACTGAAATATGCATCCGCATAAGTGTTAACGATACCGGCATGGGCATCTCCCAAAGTGCGCAACAAAAACTCTTTCAATCTTTCTCACAGGTCGATACATCCACCACTCGAAAATTTGGCGGTACCGGACTGGGATTAGCCATTTCCAAGCAGCTCGTGGAAATGATGGGTGGGCAAATTGGTATTGAATCTGAGGAAGGCAAAGGTTCGACTTTCTGGTTTACTATACGGTTCAAAAAACAAGCCCGGGAGAATCGTAAAAAGCAGACGAAAAATATCGACCTCACCGGTAAACATATCCTGGTAATTGATAACAACAAAACCAACCGCGACATTCTAAAATTGCAACTGCAATCTTGGCACTGTGTAGTTAAAGAAGCTGAGAATGCAACTACAGCTTTAAAACTATTGCATCATCAAGCTAAAGACAAATCAATTTTTGGGATTGCCATTGTTGACATGCAAATGCCTGGAATGGATGGCGAGACTCTCGGTAAAATAATCAAGAATGACCCTACTCTTAAAAACACAAAGCTCATAATGTGTACCTCAGTAGGCCAACGCGGTGACGCCAAAAGAATGTCTGATATCGGCTTTGAGGCTTATCTTACCAAACCGTTGAAGCAATCACAACTTTATGATTGTCTGGTCAATTTATTGAACCAGGAACCTGGGGAAATGGAAAAAAAACAATTGGTAACCCGTCACACCATCGCAGAAGACCAGAAGCTGAATCTCAAAGTTCTGCTGGCTGAAGACAATATTGTCAATCAGAAAGTGGCAAACAAAATGTTGCAAAAACTTGGTTGCCAGGTCGATTTAGCGATAAATGGCAAAGAGGTGGTTGAAGCCATCAAGGTTGTCCCTTACGATATCGTGCTCATGGATTGCCAGATGCCTGAAATGGATGGCTTCGAAGCTACCGGGAAAATTCGCAAGATAGAACCCGATGATCAGCATACTCCTATTATTGCTCTAACGGCAAATGCCATGCAAGGAGACCGGGAAAGATGCATTGAGGCTGGTATGGATGATTATATAGCCAAACCGCTTAATTATAAACAACTGGCCGAAACAATAACCAAATGGAAAAACAGTAACAACTCAAGGCCGTAGATAAATCGGGGAACATCAAAGTTCCAGGCAACAACTTTTTGAGACGGACTTTTAGCTACTGTTTTTGACTCTCTCCACTTCAAGTGCCCGCGGAAAAAGGACATTGTTTTCTTTGTGAATATGCTGGTGAAGATCCTGTTCCAGCTGGGACAAAGCATCAAGCATGGCGCGGTAAGTGTTGCACGCCCAATCCGGTGGGGTGTAACCATCTGTCAGCCCATGAAATTTTTCCAACGCCGAACCGGCATTGTCATGTTCAAGTTCCATTTGCCGAATGGGATTGGCCAATGAGCCACAGTGAAAATTTGGGGCGCCCTCACTGTTTTCAATCTCTCGCACCATGGGAAACAATATTTGTTCTTCTTTCATCATGTGGCCAAACAGTTCAGCAGAAAATGCGATAAATGTCTCTCTAATTTGAAGTAAACGCGAATCCTTCCCACCATGAACAGAGGCAACTTTGTGCGTAATTGCGTCCAACCGCGGGAGCTCGGTACGCAGATAGTTATGGTGAGTTTCTACAATGTGGTCTGCCAGTTCAGTCAGTGACATGGCCGCAGCATCAACAATAGATTCTTCCGTGGAACTCAACGCTGATTCCTGTAGTGCATCGATAAATACCTGAGTGTCTAACCCTTTCTTTTGGCATGCCTGGTCCAGGGTCTGACCACCGCCACAGCAGTAGTCAATTCCTTTATCTTCAAATACGCGTGAAAGCGCCGGGTTGTGTGCTACCACATCTCCCACTATATCGTTAACTTGAAATGTATTCATCTATGTTCTCCGTCTTCGTAGTTAAATTTGTAAATTCTATATTTCGCAAGCACAGATTCTTAAAATATCCGTGTAGAAAACTTTATCTCATCAATGACTCAATTCCGGCAAACTTTCAACCAAATATGGATCCTTGACCGGGACTATGTTATGTTTACCAAGCGTATGGAATACCACCCAGAACGCACCAGCCAGCATTCCTACAAATGGTCCAATTTCCCAAATACCAAACACCGGTTCAGTTCCCAAAGCGGCAGGCATCACCATAATATACAAATCCAGCCAATGGCCAATCAGCAGAATAACCGCAGCCTGCAGTATAACTTTATCGCTGCGTTTGGTGGCACGGGACAGCAACATCGTAAACGGAATCAACCAGTTCAAAATTACATTCAGAAATGAGAGGGAACCCCAACTACCGAAATGACGAAAAATATAGTATGTCGTCTCCTCCGGAATATTTGAGTACCAGATAAGCATGTGCTGGGATATCCACATATAAACCCAGAAAAAACTGAAAGCCATTAGCAGCCTGCCCAGATCATGCACATGCTCTGTGGTAAAAACATGTTTGTACCCCATATAGCGTAAGCCTACCACTAATATGACAATCATCGCCAGTGCGCTCAGGAACATTCCCGACAAATTTAACCAGCCAAAAATCGTGCTGTACCAATGCGGCTGCAACGACATTAGCCAATCAAAGCTCGCGAGGCAAAACGTGTAAACACCGAGAATGATGAAAAAAACCGAATTACGCACATTCCGTTTGGTAAATTTGATATCACCACTTTCATCCTGTTTAAGGGAGTTGCGTACAATCACTTTGCTCAAAATAATCCAGAGAACGAAATAGCCGATGGTTCTGGCAATGAAAAATGGTTCATTTAGCCAGACAGTTTTATTTCTCAAAATACTATCCTGCATCACTACTTCGTGATGGCTCCATTCATAAAGTGAATGAATGCCAAAAATCAAGAATAGCGTACCCACTGCCGCAAACGGCAGAGTTGCAGTAATCGCTTCAGGAACCCTGCGAATGGCGGCACTCCAACCTGCATTTGAAACATATTGCAGTGCAACAAACAGTCCTGCTCCAAGACCAAGGCCTGTGAGATAGTAAAAAGAAATCAGAAAGTTAGGCCAAATCCGTTCCGGTGCTACAAAGAGGCCGACAATTATTGTGAGCAGCCCAACTGCGCTCAGGAAAAGTAAAATCCGGTTTATTTTTGTTGAAATCTGAAACTTTGGTATTGAATTGATCATGGTTGCGTCTCTTGCAATTTTCGAATATAAGAAACTGTCACCCAACGGTCCTGCTGCACAATTTGCGAGCCATAAGACGGCATGTTTTTATAACCATTGGAAATAATATGAAAAATTTGTCCATCTTTCATTTTGCGGGCATTATCCAGCAACAAAGATGGTGGCGGCGGATATCCCCGCAAACTCACGGGGCCGTTGCCTTCCCCCCCTGCGCCATGGCAAACCTGGCAATAGATTTTGTACATTTTTTTGCCGCGTTCCAAGTCGGGCTCATTTTGTGAGTTAAACGGATTGGTAAGCTCTTTCCCGGCGCGGACGGATTCTTCAATACTTGCACCAAAATTCAACGGCTTGAAACCGCGGGCAATACTACCAGGTACTGGATTCTGTTGGGTCTGGCCATTTAGAAAGTAAGGATTTGGGGACTCTGCTTTAAAAGCTGCGGAAATGACCATGTCCGGCATAAAGTCCAAACTCCGTTGAGCAGGATTTTTTCCAAGGAAAATATCGAATAAAAACAAACAGAGAACAATGGCGAGCGTGAAGACAATCATTTTTTTCAAAGAACCACCTCCGACAAACTTTTGGCTTCGAGTAAATTATATTTTTGCCAGAGTTGCTGCACAGCGCGGGTATTAAAAGATGCATCCCGCTGAATCAACGCAATAACAAAATGGTCGTTGGTCACACGGATGTCCGGCAGCCACGCTTTTTTGCCTGGAAATAGTTTGGTGCGAAACAACATGGAAAACACCACTCCAAGTCCGCTTATTAAAACTGTTACTTCAAAAATTACAGGCAGATACGCTGGTAGTGAGTTAAACGGTTTGCCGCCAACATTCAACGGCCAGTCAATAGAACCTATCCAAAATTGAACGAATACACCAAGCAGCAGTCCTGCCAGGCCGAACAATAGACAAACATAGGTCAGGCGGCTCGGCTTCAATCCCATGGCACTTTCCAACCCGTGAACTGCGTATGGGGAATAGACGTCGTAAATGGGGTAACCGGCTTTCTTACTGGCCCGAGTCGCATTCAAGACATCATTTTCATTTGTAAAAACACCTAAAAACAGTTGCGCATCCATATTATTCCTCGACAGCTTCAAGTTTAGGTTCCGGGGTATGACCAATTTGCGGTGCAGATTTATTCGTACGTCCATACCCTAAAACACCCTTTACTTCACCAATGGCGATGAAAGGAACGAATCGTGCAAACAACAGAAAGGCTGAGAAAAACAAACCAAAACTTCCCAGCAGGGTTGCGATTTCAATAATTGAGGGCTTATACATGGCCCAGCTTGATGGCAGGAAGTCGCGGTGAATTGAGGTCACAATAATCACAAATCGTTCAAACCACATCCCAATATTGATCACAATGGACATCATGAAAACAAACACAATACTGCGGCGTAACTTTTTAAACCAAAGCAGCTGTGGTATTATAACATTGCAACTCACCATAATCCAGTATGCCCAGGCAAATGGTCCCAATGCCCGATTAATGAAAACAAAACGTTCATATTCATTTACAGAATACCAGGCCATAAACATTTCTGTCGCATAGGCCAAGCCGACAATACCACCTGTTGCCAATATGACTTTGCACATTTTTTCAATATGATCTAAGGTGATGTACTCCTGGTAATTTAAAACTTTGCGAGCAATTATCATCAACGTCAGCACCATGGCGAAGCCGGAAAAAATCGCGCCGGCGACAAAATAAGGTGGAAAAATAGTCGTGTGCCAACCCGGGATAACTGACGTGGCAAAATCCATACTAACAATTGAATGCACTGATAAAACCAATGGTGTTGCTAATGCAGCCAACAAAACATAAACCGTTTCATAGCGATTCCAGGTACGCACGGAACCATTCCAGCCAAAGCTGGTAACGCGGTAAACCGCCTTTTTGATTTTAGTTTTTGCACGATCGCGCAAAGTTGCTAAATCCGGAATCAGGCCGATGTACCAAAAAACCAATGAGATGGTAAAATAGGTACTGATGGCAAAGAAGTCCCACAACAACGGCGATCGAAAATTAACCCATAATGGCCCGCGAAAATTAGGATAAGGCGCTATCCAGAAAAACAGCCAGGGGCGCCCCATGTGAATAATCGGGAACAACCCGGCACAAATCACTGCAAAGACAGTCATGGCTTCGGCTGACCGGTTGATGGAAGTACGCCAGCGTTGCCGAAATAAAAACAAAATCGCTGAAATCAATGTGCCGGCATGACCGATACCGACCCAAAAAACGAAGTTAGTAATATCGAAAGCCCAACCGACGGTCTTATTGAGCCCCCAGGTTCCTATACCCATTTTGATCTGGTAGGTAACTGCAACAACACCTGCAACCAGCGCTGTTAGCGCAAGCAAGAATGCGAACCACCAGAGTTTGGTCGGTTTGGTCTCCAGCGTTTTGGCGACGTCGTCGGTTACCTGGCTAAGACTTTTGTCGCCCTCGATAATGGGTTTTCTGAGTTTGGAATAGAGCGTTGACATTTTATATTAGATTCTCCAATCAGAACTGTTTAAATTTTTGCTGTTGACAAATAATTGATATTTTTTTTGACTGCAACTGCCACTTGTCTATCCGTGCTTTTCATCTTCCGAGTGGTCTTCATCCCGGTTCCGAACTTTAGTCATGTATCCAACCGTTGGCCGGAAATTCATTTCCTCCAGAAGCTGGTAATGACGTGGATCATTAATTAATTTCGAAATCCGGCTTTCAGGGTCGTTCATGTCGCCGAACACAATAGCGTCTGCAGGGCACGATTGTTCACAAGCCACTTTGATATCACCATCTGCCAATGGTTGACCCAACCGCTTGGCTTCAGCTTTGGCTTCCTGAATTCTTTGCACGCATAAAGAACATTTTTCCATCACGCCACGCGAACGCGTCGTGATATCCGGGTTAAGCGCCAGATTCTCTTTTTTATCTTTTCGATAATAGTCGAACCAGTTAAAACGCCGCACTTTATACGGGCAGTTGTTGGCACAGTAACGCGTACCCACGCAGCGATTGTAAATCTGCTGATTTAATCCTTCGTCACTGTGCACCGTTGCCAATACCGGACACACACCTTCACAAGGTGCATGGTCGCAATGTTGACACATCACCGGTTGGTACAGTACGTCGATATTTTCATCCTCGCCTGAATAGTAACGATCAAGACGGAGCCAGGCCATTTCGCGCCGACGGAAGACTTCATCTTTACCGACAACCGGAACATTGTTTTCAGCCTGACAACTGACCACACACGCGGAACAACCGGTACAACTATTTAAATCGATTGTCATGGCCCAATGGTGGCCTTCGTATTTATGATCCTTATCCCACAACTGCAAAACATGATGTTCTTTGTGGTTGCCGGAAGCCGGATCTTCCTGATATTCCGAAATGGTGGTTTCACGCACGAGATCTCTGCGATGACCGCCAAGTTGTTCAGGAACCGTTATGGTATGATGAGTTTGGGTCAGAGCAAGATTGATATGTTTTCCGGTGGCAGCGATTTTCACAACATTATTGAATTGGTAACCTGTGCCAGCGCCGGCGATAAAAATATAGCTATTTTCACCCACCGTTTGTCCTTGTGCAATTGTAGGTTTGCCTTCCAGCCAATTAGGGCCAACATCAGCAAAACGTTCCGTACCCATTCGGCCATAACCCAGCGCAACAGCAATTACCTGGTCGTGCTGTCCGGGTTGAATATGTGTTGGAAGTTCCAGTGCAGCTCCCTCAGCAGTGACGTTGATAACATCACCATTTTCGAGGCCGAGTTTTTCGGCTGTTGCCGGAGACATGCTGGCATAATTATCCCAAGTGGCTTTGGTTATGGGATCGGATAGCTCATGCAACCAGGCATTATGAGCATGGCGGCCATCCAACATACCGGCTTTTTGATACAGAACCAGGCTGTAAGAATCCGCAGCGACATCTGTTAAAATTTTAGAAGGAGCGCTATTTACCATTCTGAATGCGCTCAAAGAAACCGGTTTCGGTCGCACTTCGGCATAACCATCATGCACCGACTGATCCCAGAAATTCTGAAAAGAGGTAATCTTATTTTGTCGCGGAAAAATACTTTCCTGCCAATATGTTTTAAAATTCTCTAAATCATCATCCCCTGTTCCTTGCCAGATGTTCAATGTTTGACGTAAAGAACGGGTGTTTCCAAGCCCCATGACAGTAGGTTGAGAAACACTAAAAACACCTGAAGCAATTTCTGCGTCATTCCACGATTCAAGGAAATGCGGTACCGGCAAAATATACTGCGCCAAACCAGAGGTTTCTTCAAGATGATCAGAGAATGAAACTGTTAACGGGATTTGTTTAAATGCAGAATTGAATTCTTCAGCATCCGGTAAACTGTAAGCAGGATTCACATCTGCTACAAACAAGGCATTCACTTTGCCCGCTTTCATTTTGGCAACCAACTCCTGCACCTGACGGTCATCGCCGCGCCACTGTTGGGAAGGTCGTTGAATATCCAGAGTTTTGCCATAATTATCCAAGGCATTGTTGATAAAATTTACGGCCTGTTGCAATCCCGTATCATTCAACCCGCAGACAACCAAACTTTTCCCGCGTGCCTGCCACAATTCATCAACAATCTCATCAATAATTTTTTGGTGATTTTCTTTTAATATCGAGCTAATCTGCCAGTTCGGGAAACGTAATCCACTTTTCTTTGCAAGCTTTTTTGCTACGCTAATCAGGATGGCGCCGGTTTCCGCAGGTGTAACCCGGCTGCGACTATCGGCGTTGGAACCTGTGATAGACATGCGGCCTTCCAAATGAATGTGTTTTGAAATATTAGAGGTATTATCCTCCAACTTGCGGCCACTAGTGTAGTCTTTAGAAAATTCCACCGGGGATATCCAGGTACCAAGAAAATCAGCATCAAAACTGACTATAACATCCGCCTGATTGAACTTATAATGTGGCAGCACTCGGCGGCCAAAGTTCTTCTCGTGCGCATCAAGAATGGCAGAGTAAGAAACCGGATCATACTCGATATGTTTAGAACTTCTGAACTTGTTCAAAAATTTTTGAATAGCTGCTCTGGTACTTGGGCTTGTAATTGTGCCGGTCAAAAAATACACATTATCGCTGATGTCAACCATTTTTTTATTGATGGCGGAATCAACTTCCTCCCAGATTGCGGACTGTCCGCTTGCCAATGGAGCCTGCAAACGTTGAGAATCGTACAATCCCAAAACCATAGCCTGTCCCACAGCACACACACCGCCTTTTGATAAAGGATGGGCGGGATTGCCTTCTATCTTAATAGGCCTGCCGTCACGGTTTTTGGTGAGAATACCGCAGCCGGCATTACAGCCGGCACACGTTGTGGCGTACCAGTAAGCACGCCCCGGAGTGACTTCTTCCGGCTGCACCAGTACAGGTATTGATTTTTCTACGGGACCACGCGCACAAGAAGCGAACATGGTACCGGCCATGGTAAACCCGGCTGCCTTCAGGAAAGAACGACGGGAAACTTCTGAGCCTGGCGTCGCCTGCAAAATCTCACCGATTTCTTCCGGTTTTGCAGGAAACTCACTCTCTAAACTGTTAATAAATTCCGGAGTTTTTTCTTTCTCCTCAAGACCTTTCCAGTAGATTTTATTTTTCTTTTCTGACATTTTCTCTAGATGTTAGGGGTTAGTTATTGGGAGTAAGAAAATTTGGGATCTTCATCAACACCAAAATCTAACTCCAGTCGCCTATTTCAACTTGTTAATATAGCCATTTATCATTTTTTGTTCTTGGTTCATCAGATTGATTGCCTGACTTATTATCTTTAAAGTATTGTCAAACATCTAAAAGCTAACACCCAACACCTGTTTCTAATAGTGACAAACCGTACAATTAGTGGATGGGTTTTTGCCTTTTAAATCTGCCAAAATACCATTTTTTGCATCACGATGGCAATTGACACACCACCCCATGGAAAGAGAACTTTCCTGAGACACTTTTTCCATGGTCTCAATCGGACCGTGGCACTGTTGGCATGCAACATCAGAATTGACATGACGACGATGATCGAAGTAGACATACGCCGGCAGGCTGTGCACACGAACCCATTCCAGAGGTTTCCCTATCTTATCCGGGTCATACTGCATTTTTTCCGTATCAAACCCAACAGCCGTATAAAGTTTGGCCAATTCTTCCGAAACCGGAATCTTCAAATCACGATTTTCTTCCTGCGCTTTCTGTTCTTCAATTTTTACATCATCCCAGGAAGAAGTCACAAAGCGGTGGCAGTTCATACAAACACTTGCAGGAGGAATACCTGCGTGCCGGCTTTTATCAGCACCCGTGTGGCAGTACTGGCAGTCTATTTGCAAGTTGCCGCTATGGAGCCGATGTGAAAAAGCAATAGGCTGTTCAGGAGCATATCCCTGATTATTACCGGGTAAATTAAGGTCAACGCTGCTGGCGTAAATAATAGTGCCTGTTACCAGTGCGATGAGTAGGACAATTGTGATATTTCGTTCTGTCATCTTTAATGCTGCTTTTTTAATATTACCTGAATTATTTAATTTTCACCACAGCCGCATGAAGGCACAGAGAGATAAATCGAACCCATAAAATTCTCGTATGTCATTCTGAAATCCTCACCCCTATGATTATTTTGATAATGCAAAATTCCATGCCCTCATAATTCTGTGGTTTATAAATAAATTAAATTTATGGATTCTTATAATCAGCCTTTGGTCCCAGATAGTACCACCAATTTAGAACGGCACACACGGCATAAAAGGCAGCAAACCCGTACATCGCAATTTCGGGAGTGGTTGCTTTCATTTGCTCTCCAATAACTTTCGGAATGAGAAATGCGCCGTATGCTGCCACCGCCGATGTCCAGCCTAAAACCGGGCCGGCCTGCTCAACATTGAATACCATTGAAATTGTGCGAAATGTTGAACCGTTACCAATTCCGGTTGCTGTAAACAGGATGACTATTAAAATAAAGAAAGGCATAAAGTAGTCTTGCGGTGTAGCAGATTGATATGCTAACTGTGAGTAGTAGCCAACTCCAATTGAAGCTAAAACCATAACGATTGCTACAAATTGAGTTACAATTGCACCACCGACTTTATCAGCGAGCTTGCCGCCAACAGGACGAATCAGAGCCCCGACAAAAGCGCCAACCCAGACATACATAAAAGTAGCCGGCCCTTCTGGATTTGCTAAATTATGGGTCATTACTCCGTCCACCATCACGTGCTTCACACCAAAAATAAACTTGATGGCCAATCCTACAGCCGCTGCAAAACCGATGAAAGAACCAAACGTCATTGTATAAATGATGGTCATCACCCAAGTGTGCTTATTATCAAATATTTTGTATTGGCGCTCGAGGTTGGCTTTAATTTCACCCGGAGAGAGTTTTTTCATTAAAAACACGGTCAGGGTAATTACGACAGGCAATGCAATCCATTTCACCCAAGTCATAGATTTAAAGGTCAGGATGAAATAAAGGCCAATAGCCGCTGTTACAAATCCGATTATCAAAAGCCAGGAAATTCTACCGAAAGAAACCAAAGGGCTTTTCAAGTTAGGCGTAACATTTTCGGTTTTAAGGTTGTTCATTTTAGACCAGCCGAAGAAAGCTAAAGGAATAAGCCAGAGCATCCAAACCCAGCCTGCATTAGGAAGCCATGTTTCTGAACCGGCGGCTATTCGTTTAAAAATTGTTCCACTCGAGCTTGATAAACTCAGGGAGTTGCCACTCAAAGCACCGAGCATTGGAAAAGTCATAACAAGAGGGATAAGAATTTGCATGGTGGTTACACCAAAATTTCCTAATCCGGCATTCATTCCAAGTGCGTAGCCTTGCGTTTTTTTAGGATAAAAAAAACTGATATTACTCATAGAAGAAGCAAAGTTTCCCCCGCCAAAACCAGATAAAAAGGCCATCACCATAAAAAATTCAAAAGATGTATTGGGGTCTTGCAAACCGATTGCCGTGCCGACTGCAGGAATCATCAACAAAGCGGTTGTAAAGAAGATGGTATTTCTTCCGCCTGCGAGACGGATAAAAAAAGTACTGGGGATTCTCAAAGTGGCTCCGGTAAGTCCGGCAATAGCAGGTAACATAAAAAGCAATCCCATGGCTTCTTCTGGTGATTTGCCAAAGGTAAAGCCCAAGTTTTTCATTTGAACTGTAATGATGCCCCACATGAGCCAAACGGAAAATCCAACTAAAAGGCTTGGAATAGAAATCCATAAATTTCGTGTGGCTATTGACTTGCCTTCTTGCTCCCAAAACTCTTCGTCTTCAGGATTCCACTTTGTAAGGTCAGTCATTTGTTACTCTCCGATTTTGGTTTAATTTCTTGAATTGATATTTCAACGTTGATTTATTCCTCAGCAAAAGAACCTTCAGGTTCGTCGAGCATCCACCAACAGAAAATAAAACTAACTGCCGCTCCAGCAGAGGTGATGTAGAAAAATGTTTTCGCATCTACCAAAGAAAACAAAACCAAATATACAACCGCTCCGACGTTGCCGTAAGCTCCAGCCATACCGGCAATTTGTCCGGTCATATTCTTTTTTATTAAAGGAATAATTGCAAATGTAGCACCCTCTGCGCCCTGAACAAATATCGAACAGACAATCGTAAAAAATACGGAAACTCCGAGCCACCAAATACCATCAAACATCGGAACGATTTCCTGAACACCACTACCGTTGATAACATCATATTTTGCAATATTTGCCATCGCGAAAAATCCAATTGCAATACCGATCATATAGATAAGCATGGTTCTTTTTCTGTTCGACATCTTATCGGAAAGCAAGCCCCCAAGAGGACGGGCAAAGAGGTTTACAAATGCAAAGGATGCAGCAATAAGCCCTGCCATTGTTGCAGTCATTATGTAATTTCCACCACCATCCGTTAAGCCTTTAAATGTAGTCTCGAAAAACATGGGTAACATAGAAACAACGGCGAGTTCTGAACCGAAATTTGCAAAGTAAGTGCTGTTTAAAGCTGCAACACTTCCCCAATGATATTTTTCATTCTCCGGAACCCCGGCTTTTAGTATTGGCAAATTAACCGACAAAACTTTACCGACATGACCGACAAAAATGATTATCAAAACCGCATAAATTATGTATAGAACTGTCTCAGTTATTATTGGAACGCCACTCACTTTAACTGTACTAAGCCGCCAAGCTAAAATGCCCATGGCGCCAACCAAAGGGATAGACCAGATCAGGTACTGCACTAGGTCACCGTAGGAACTGACTGTCATGGGTTCGGTTTTCTTAACGCCAACAAACTTTTTGCCCTCGGGCATATCCTTGACAAGAAAATAATAGGCGACACCGTAAACCAGGGACACCAACCCATTTACAAACAAAGCCCAGCGCCAACTATCGGCGCCTAAGTCAAACCATTTTGAAAAAACCGTCAAAGCAATCCAGGGCAAAGTCATCGCTGCCCAGGCTGAACCGAAATTTCCCCAGCCGGCATAAAAACCTTCAGCCCGGCCTACCATTTTTGGTGGAAACCATTGCGCAACCATTCTGATACCAATTACAAATCCGGCACCGATGGAACCAAGCACCAATCGTGAAATTAATAACTGCAGGAAAGTGTTACCGAACGCAAAGAAAAATGCCGGTATGGCCATAACCACCATCAGCACTGAAAAAATGATTCGAGGTCCGAAACGATCAATCAAAGCGCCAACAGCAATTCTTGCCGGAATCGTTAAAGCAACGTTGCAGATTAATAAAATTTTAATATGCTCTCTGGTTAGCCAATCTATGCTTCTTAGCATAGTTGTCGCCAAAGGCGCCAAATTAAACCAAACGTAAAATGTAATGAAGAAAGCAATCCAGGTATAATGCAGGGTTTTGATACGTTCCTGACTAAAATCTAATAATTCGGGTTTTTGCATAGCGTGGCTCCGGAAATAGTTTTTTTATCAAAACAAATGTTAAAAACTTGATTCATTATTTTTTGATGAGCTGCATCGATTATATTAATTATCGCTCAATTTTAAACTCAGTCGTCCGAATCTTCTTCCGATCCCAGTGCCAGCGAACTACTTGCGGTTTACGCCAGAGATATGGATTCGGTACAACCAGGGCATGCACCAGCCTGGTAAAAGGAAAAAGAATAATCATGGCAAATGCGCCGATGATATGTAGTTTAATAAAAAATGGTAGAGGCGTGACATAAGCAATTTCAGGGCTGAGTTTCACGATTGACCAGAGATACGGTGACATTGAAGCCGCAAACCAGGAACTACCCCAGCTGTGAAAAATCGCCGTGTAAAGTCCCGTACATATCTGGAAAATCAAAATTCCGATAACCACCCAGTCAGCAGTTGAAGTAACCATTTTGGTTCTGGCATCAGACAGACGACGAACCATAATGTTGATCAAGCCGACTAATGTAAAAATCCCTCCGATAAAACCAGTAATTTCCAGAAGGTACAAACGCATGGGTTCACTGTTCCAGGCTAACACCTGGGCAGGAAGTAAAAACCCAATCAGATGCCCAAAGAGCACCACAAGTATTCCGTAATGAAACGGAACCATTGCCCAGAAATGCATCTTGTTTTCCAAAAACTGGGATGATAAACTTGAATATGTAAACCCCCTACCCCGGTAGCGCTGAATGGTCACAAGAAAAAATGTAAACAGAGCTACGTAAGGTAAAATTGTAAACAAGAAAAGGTTTAAATAATCAAATGAAGTTATATTTTCAGCCATGGCTTTAATCCGTAAAGTTCTTTTTTACACTGTAATTTTATTATTATTTATATGTTTTGTATGAAACCCCGGCTCGTTCTTAAGCATACGTAAATCCGGGTGCGGCACTTCCGAATCCTGAATTTTATAATTTCTTTTCAGAACCGTTTGTAAAACTTTTATAACATTCTGGTAGGGGTTTGACTGCTTTTTATCGAAACCAATTAATATTTTTGCGATAGCCGGTAAGAGATAGCTTTTTGAAAACTCATGAGCATCTTCCAAATCTAACCGGGTTAAAAAAAGCAGGCAATGGCTCAGGTGATCGGGCAGCTCTCCTGTTTCAGTCAGATTTTCTTCGGCGAGCGATTGCCGCATTCTTACCAAAAATTCGCCGCGTTTGTAATCTTCGCCATACAGATGCCACCCGATTTCCAGACAACAGGCCGCATTCAAGTCGAAACCTCTGGTAAATAATTCTTCGATGTCCGAATGTTTGGAATTGCGAATGACTTCCGAAAATTGTCCGAGCTTGTCCGCATCTTCTTTATCATTGGATAGTGCTCGCATCAGTGCATCAGTATCTTCTTGGATTCCGATTTCAGGATAGGAAACCAATCTGGAAAAATGAGTAAATATATTGCTTTCATACATCATGGCTATGCTCCCCTCTCGGGTTCTTCACGTAAGCCAAAGCCAACTTCCTGTTTGTGCTCCAGTGGATCTTTCATCATTTCAATGGCTTCTTCACGATGAGCCGGTGGAATCACAAATCGTTCATCAAAGGTACAGAGTGAGGTCAACTTGTAAATACCTTCTGCCTCTTCGACCGAACAATCGGCTTCGAGTAGCATTTTCAGGGCGGCCTCCATACTGATATCGCCCACAGTTACCGCACGACGATATTGCCTGACTGCCATCTGTTTTTTCAACGCATAACGCATCTTCCCGGTATTGCCTGCAGAAAAGAGATTCGCTAAAAATTCCATTGGGGCGCGGGCTTTATCGAAATCAGGAAACAGGCCTTCATTCATATTCTTTTTAGCATCGCCATCCATGGTGGTCATTACCGGTAGCATAGGTGGAACGTAGAAAAGCATGGGTAAAGTACGGTATTCAATATGAGGTGGAAGTGCGATACCCCATTCTTTGACAAATTTATAAACCGGTGATTTTTGCGCCGATTTGATGACGTCATCGTGGATGCCGTTAGCTTGCGCCGAACGGATGACTTCGGGATCGTTTGGATCTAAAACCATAGCACGGTGCGCTTCCACCAATTGATCATCCGGAGTATTGGCAACGTCGTCAATCATATCTGCATCATAGAGTAAAACTCCGAGATAGCGAATACGGCCAACACAGGAGTGAAAACAAGCCGGAGCCTGACCGGATTCTATTCTCGGAAAACAGAGAATACATTTTTCAGATTTCCCGGTCTGCCAGTTATAATAGGTTTTCTTATACGGGCATGCAGCAACGCATGAACGCCAGCCGCGGCACTGTTCCTGATCGATGAGCACGATACCATCTTCCCCTCGTTTGTGCAAAGCACCGGATGGACAGGAAGCCACGCAACTCGGATTCAGGCAGTGATTACAAATTCTCGGAAAATAAAAGAAGACAAGGCGCTCGATGGCAAATAGTTGGGCTTGTTGTTCCGCTGTCAGGTTTTTAAAGTTGGGATCATTCTTTGCATAAACCGGGGATCCACTCAAATCATCATCCCAGTTTGGTCCCGCCTCGATGTCCATGTGCTCGCCGGTAACCATGGAAATAGGTCTCGCTGTCGGCTGGTCGTTTCCTTCCGGCGCATTGAAAAGCTCATCATATTTGTATGTCCATGGCTCGTAATAGTCATTCATGCTAGGTTGGTGTGGATGATGAAAAATATTCGGAACGACCCGGCCTTTACCAGTTGACCGCAGTTGAATCGAACCATTCTTTTTTTCCCAACCGCCTTTGTACTTTTCCTGATCTTCCCACTTGGTAGGAAATCCGGTACCAGGTTTGGTCTCGACATTGTTCCACCACATGTATTCCGTGCCTTTGCGATCCGTCCAGATATTTTTGCAGGCAACGCTGCAAGTATGGCAACCAATACATTTATCCAGATGAAAAACCATTGAGATTTGTGACCTGACATCCATTATATTTATCCTTTTATAGTAATTGTTTAGAGTTAAACTACCATTTCAATTCTGGCAATTTGCGTATCAGAATATGAGTATCGCGGTTAGAACCTGTTGGGCCCCAGTAATTAAAATGATATGTAAACTGGCCGTAGCCGCCAACCATCAAATTTGGTTTAAGTCGGGTTCTGGTCAAACTGTTGTGGCCGCCCGCCCTGCGATTGCCGCGAAGCGGTGATTTTGGTACTGAAAATGTTCGTTCCGGTGAATGGTAGATAATGCAGATTCCTCGTGGTATCCGCGCACTAACACACGCACGGGTTACAACCACACCATGATCGTTATATACTTCTACCCAATCGTTATCTTTAATATCAAGTTCGGCCGCATCTTTTTCATTCATCCAAAAAGGTTCAATTCCCCTGGAGAGAGTAGTCATGCGATGGTTGTCACCATAAGTGGAGTGAATGTGCCATTTACCATGAGGAGTCAAATAATTGAGCATCATGGATTTTTCAGCTTCTTCTGTCCAGCGCAGATCGGCGTATTGAGCCGGAGATGGTTTTGGTTTGTAAGTCGGCAAATGCTCGCCAAATTCGATATACCCGGGATGATCCAGGTAGAATTGCTGCCGCCCGGTCAGTGTGCGCCAAGGTACCAGTTTTTCAACATTGTAGGTAAACGGTGCATAAGCGCGGCCGTTGGTTAGTAGGCCAGACCACATCGGACTATTGATAAAACGCCGGGGTTGAGCTTGCAAATCATTATAATTGGTTCTGACATCGCGAGATTTCTCAACCAAATCAGCAAGAGGCAAACCAACTTTTTCTTCCATGTTTTTGTAGGAACGATGTGCCAACTCACCATTGGTCACAGTAGCCAGGTGCAAAATAGTATTGCACACTTCTTCATCTTCAGCCAGAGACGGATAGGTTTTTCCACCCCAGGTTTCGGTCGCACGTTTCTCAACAAGCTCATCGTAGAAATCTTTGATTTGATAATTGGTGCCGTGTGCACCAAGACCATTTTGTCGAACTAAAGGTCCGTAGGAAATATATTGGTTGTACAGATTTTTGTAATCTCGTTGTACGACCTTCATGCCGGGCATGGTTTTGCCGGGAATGGCTTCAACTTCACCGTCAATCCAATCTTTTATTTGAGTTTGGGCAATTTCTGCGGGCGTATCATGCGCCAGAGGTAAAGTCACCAAATCCGGTACAGATTCAGGGAAGTGTTTTTCAGCGAGCTCTGAGAATTTCTTGGCAATCTGCTTAAAAATTTCCCAGTCACTTTTCGACTCCCAGCATGGCGGTACGGCTTTGGAAAGCGGGTGAATAAAACTGTGCATGTCTGTAGAGTTGAGGTCGGCTTTTTCATACCAGGTCGCTGCCGGCAAAATAATGTCTGAATAAAGCGCAGACGTGTCCATTCTGAAATTCAAATCGACCACCAGGTCCATTTTACCGATTGGCGCTTTGTCATGCCAGGTAACTTCTGCCACCGAGTCCTTTGCAAATTCATCATCAGCAACTGTATTCGTGTGCGTTCCCAAATAATGTTTGAGAAAATACTCGTGACCTTTAGCACTGGACATTAAAGCATTGCCGCGCCAGATATAAAATACCCTCGGCCAGTTTTTGGAGTTATCCGGATCTTCGACCGAAAACTTCATTTCTCTTTTTTTCAGTTTATCAACAACATAGGCAATGACATCTTCATCTTTATCTGACCCCGTTGCTTTTTTTGCTTCCTCAACCAGTTCGGTTGGATTCTCTTCAAATTGTGGATAAAAAGGCAACCAGCCGTTGCGAACAGCTTTGACCTGCGTGTCCATGGTGTGGCCGTGCGCGAGCTTGCCATTCTTGCCATTTTCCGGTACTGTGTGGTAATCCGTAAATGATTTTTCATAGCGCCACTGGTCGGTATTGACATAATGCCAGCTCGGCGCGTTCTGCAGCCGGGAAGCCCCATACCAGTCTTTGCCAAGCGCGATTGAACCCCATGATTCAGCCGGAGCCAGCTTTTCCTGGCCGACATAATGAGCCAGTCCACCGCCATTAACACCGACACATCCACAGAACATCAAAGCATGAATCCCTGCGCGGTACATCAGATTTGCATGGTACCAGTGATTGATTCCGGCACCGATAATGATGGTACATTTTCCATTTGTGTGTTCAGCAGTTGAAGCCCATTCCTGTGCAAACCGGATGAGATCTTTTCTGGAAAGACCGGTGTATTTTTCAGACCAGGCCGGAGTGTAAGCACAATTTTCATCATCATAATCTTTCGGATAAGCACCGCTTAGTCCGCGAGGCACGCCATATTGCGCCATCAGTAAATCATAAACCGTGGCAACAAGGACTTCTCCTTTTTCAGTTTTTATTTTTTTAACAGGCACACCACGAAGAAGACTTTGACCTTCAGCGAAATCATCAAGGCGGACTTGCACTTCAGTATCATTGTCATTCAAAAAGGTTAATTCCGGATCAATGGCGCTGCCATCCTTACCGTCCTTCAATGTGAGGTTCCACTTACCTTTTTGTTCGCCCCATCTGTCACCAACACTGCCCATGGGCATTTTTGCGGATTTTGTGGTCTTATCCCACATTAGGAACTTCCACTCGCCATTTTCTTCTTCAGTATAGTCTTTCAAACGGCCGGCACGCAGAAGCTGACCGGCTTCATAATTCTCACCATTTTTGGTCAACTCAACCAACATTGGAGAATCCGTGAACTTTTTGGCGTAATCAATAAAATAAGGCGTTTGTTTATCGTGATGAGCTTCTTTCAAAAGGACATGATTGACGGCCATCCACCAAGCGCCATCTTGCCCGGCGTTAATGGACATCCACTCATCTGCATATTTTGCAACCTGACTAAAATCCGGGGAAAACACGTACATTTTACTGCCGTTGTGCCTGGCTTCTGCGGCAAAATGGCAATCAGGTGTTCGTGTCATATTCAAGTTCGAACCCATCACAGCCAGCATTTTGGCATTGTACCAATCTGCGGATTCGTTTACATCGGTCTGCTCACCCCATGTTTCAGGAGAAGCATTTGGTAAATCACAATACCAATCGTAAAATGAAAGTGACAAACCTCCCATGAGCTGCAACATGCGTGCGCCCGATGCATAACTGATCATCGACATGGCAGGAATCGGTGAAAAACCTGCAATTCTATCCGGACCGTGTTTTTTGATGGTATGAATATTGGCTGCGGCCATAATCTCCAAAACTGTGTCCCAGCTTGCCCTTCGAAGTCCACCTTTACCACGGGCTTTTTGCCACCGTTGGCGGGCTTCAGGATTTTCTACCAGTGAAGTCCAGGCCTCTACCGGATCTTCATATTCAGCTCTGGCTTTCTTCCAGAGGTCGAGCATAGCGCCACGAATATATGGATACTTAACCCGTAGCGGACTGTACAAATACCATGAGTACGAAATACCGCGCTGGCATCCGCGTGGCTCGTAGGGCGGCAATCCGTGCTCCAGCATCGGGTAATCCAAACCTTGCATTTCCCAGGTCACAATACCGTCTTTGACATGGATATCCCACGTACAACTGCCGGTACAATTTACGCCGTGCGTACTTCTAACAACTTTATCATATTGCCAGCGATTTTTGTAGAATTGCTCCCAGCTTCGTTTATCTGGAGTTACATCGTCTCTAATCCACGTTTTGGCGCTCATTCTATTTCCTTAAAATAAATTTGCTAGTAAAATTCTTAGGACTATTCAATTAGCTGTGATAACTTTCTTTGACCATTGGCTGCCGTACGCCGCGAAAGCGTTTGTTCCAAAGCAGGTCAAATATAACCAGAAGAACCACTGCACCACCCATGCCATATAGTAAAAAATTAATCATGGCTGTCTTGTTTTCCGGTTCATCTATTTCAGTTTCATTCTTGAGAAATGCAACCAGTGGCAGCACTTCTTCTTCATCGATAGGATATTTCTTAAAAATCGGATTCATCATCAAACTGGGTGGAGAGACCAACCAGGCTGACAAACCTTTTCTGCCTTCTAATCTTGCGTATGCCCGGGTCAAATTCAATCCCAGTCGTCCGCCGCCCAAACCTTTCATGCTGTTGACGGTATGACAGCCGATACAGGACGGACCGTTATTTTTTAATCTTGTTGCTCCCATAAAAAGCATCCGGCCCTCTTCAATATCTTCAGCCAGAAGCGGGCGATCACTAATTTGGGTGCCTGCAAATTGTGATTTTTCTAATTTTGATTCCGCATCAATTAAATCAAGTAATGCTGCCGACAGAACGCGGGTCATTCCGGGTGAGCGAGTCATGACTGCTCCACGGGCTTCTTTTTGTAATTTAACCGCATAAGGGTCACCACTCTTGAGGATGCCTTCCGGGTCGAGCGTCCAGTTAACCAGCCAATCCCTTGATTGCCTTTCAGATACGTTCTTTAAATCGGGACCGGTTAACCTGCCTCCACCAATTGTGTGGCAGCTTGCACAGTTTTGTTTGAAATAGTCAGCCGGAACCTGAGCCGAAACCGATGTACAAATAAGAAGTAGAAAAAATACGGAAGTCAATATTGACGCTGCCCAATTGATTCCGGTTATACATTTTTTTGAAGTGACTTTTGGCATAGTTCACCTGATATGTTCTTGTTTTGAGAAAAGATTGTATGGGCGATACCTGTCAAGTTTCATGCCAGCGCATTTAAAGCGGTTTTCATATATTAAAGTAAAAAAACTAAGTTGTTGATTTTAAAGCAGGTAAGTCGGGAGAGAAATCAGGTTTATTCTAAAATACTGCGCCATTGAAAAACTGCAATTGCATACTGCCGTATGCAGCAAAGTCAGCTCATTAAACCGCTAAAGCATTGAATATCAAAAACTTATACAGATGAATACTTAAGTATGCGGGTTTACGATTGGTGTAAAGTGTAGTATGTGAGTTGATTGGTACCCTGGAACCTGGAGAAATTAAATCGTTGGTAGGATACAAGAAGTAATTTATTAATTGGTACGAATCTGCTCCTGCTCCAGCTTGCGCATGATGCGTTGTAAAGCAGCCCGGGTCAAGCCACACATTTCGGCGGCATGGGAAATGTTGCCATTGGTACGCTGCAAAATGGTCTGCACATACTCGCTCTGGAAGGCTTCAATCGCCTGTTTTTTGCTTTCTTCATAGGAGGTCAATTCCTGTTCCAGAAGGGATTCTGAAACAGACGTTTCATCTGATAAGCCCAGATGGGAAGGCAAAATGGTCTCGCCTTTGTTTATGATTAATGCACGCTGGATTGTATTTTCCAACTGCCGAATATTACCGGGCCAGGTGTGGTTACTTAGTGCATCCATGGCTGCCGGGGATATTTTCGGCAACTGATATTCCTCATAAAAAAACTCCGATGACGCCTGTTTTAAAAAGTAGCTCGTTAAAGCAGGGATGCATTCCTGACGCTCATTCAAGGCTGGTAAAAAAATATTCATCACCTGCAGGCGATAGTATAGATCTTCTCTGAAATCCCCCTTTTCAACCAGCTTTTTTAAGCCCTGATTGCTGGCAGCAATGACCCGAAAGTCCACGTGTTTTTCAGCATTGCTGCCCAACGGACGGACGGTTTTTTCCTGCAGAACCCGTAATAGTTTTCCCTGGAACAACGGTGACATGGAAGAAACTTCATCCAAAAAAATGGTACCGCCTTGCACTTGTTCAAACAGGCCGGTGGAATCTTTATGTGCGCCGGTAAAAGCGCCTTTCTTGTAACCGAACAATTCAGATTCAAGTAGAGAATCCGGTAACGCGATACAATTAATGGCTAAAAAAGGCTTTTCAGATACAGGACTGCGGTTATGAATTTCACGTGCCACCAGTTCTTTGCCCGTACCGCTGGCGCCTTCGATAAGAACCGGTACTTTGCGTTGCGCCACCTGCTCCACTAACTCCAACACCCGACGCATTTTATTTCCGACAGCAATAAATGATTGCCCCTTTTTCCTTTTACTCTGATTTTTGACTTGACGTTTCGCCAGAACCCCATAGCCGACTCTTTCAACAAATGCCAGGATTTCTTTATTATCAAAGGGTTTCGTAAGAAAATGTGACGCACCATTTTGCAGACACGCCACCGCCAGCTCAATGGTACCGTGGCCGGTGATGAGTACCACCACAATATCGGTCCATCGCTGATTGATTTCTTTAAGCAATTCTTCCCCAGACATGCCACCCATTTTCAAATCAGTAAAAACTATATCTACAGGCTTTGCCTTCAGCGCCTGCAATGCATCTTCAGCGGAAGAGCTGGTTTCAACCTGACACCCAAGGGAGGAAATCAAACGTTTCAATCCGCCGCGTACGTCTTCCTGGTCATCTACCACCAGCACATTAAGGTTAGCAAGATCATAAGGAGAAGGACTTGTCTGGAAATTCATGAAGCTATGGTTCCTTTAAATTAAGCTCTCATTAAATAGGCTGTCAGGTTTTGAGCAATGCTCAAATCATAACTACAGCCTAAACGCATACGGCTAACTACTTACAAATAGTTTAAACGCCCATTAATTTTAAGCTGGAATGCTGCGGGTTTTTCATTTTGTTCCGGCGTGGCAGCAATACTCTGAAAACAGTCTTTCTATTTTCTGATTTTAACAAAATTAAATCACCACCATGCGCATTGATGATTCGCTTGGCAGTGGGTAATCCCAGACCTGTTCCTCCCGAACTTTTTGTGGTGAAAAACGGCTCAAATATTTCGGTCTGATTTTCTGATGAAATACCAGCTCCATTGTCCTGAATGTCCACATAAATCCGCGCAGCGTTCGAAAATTCGCCGACTGTGATTTGAATTTTCCCCTGCTTCGGGTTAATCGCCTGCATCGCATTATCCAGCAAATTTACAAACACCTGTTGCAAATGTGACGCATCTCCCCACAGAAGCAGGTTTTCTGTCTTTAATTTTTTTTCAATTGAGAGTTTCTTTTTTTTATGCAATGGACTTAACAAATTTAAAGCATCCTGTAAAATATTGTTTAAATTAATTTCCCCGGACTTGGGTTCCGGGACGCGGGCATAATCCAAAAGCTCTCTGATAATTTTTCGGCAAGTTTCGGTGTTCCGCCGGATAACATCCACATGTTCATGAAATGTGGAGCTCTTCGGTAATTCCTCTTGCATCATCTGATTATACATAGAAATCGCCGCCAGCGGATTATTTAATTCGTGCGCCACAACTGCTGCAGTTTTACCTAGAACAGTCAGTCGCTCCTGATGAACCTGCTTTTCATTCATTCGTTCTCTTTCGGTGATATCACGGGCAACTAAAACTTTCCCGGAGGCGCCGTTTAGAGAAGGCAGTTTGGAAGAAATAACTTCATAAATCTTGTCATTCAGATTCAGCTCACATGACGTCGTGTATTGCCGGTTAAGCAAACAACTGACACACTGTTCAGTATCGGGCTCATGTCTTTCACATTTTCGGATACTACCTGGCCTTTCGCTACTATTCAATTTCTGGATAATGGGCTGCGCCGCCTGGTTTGAAAGTACAATCTCACCGTGGTGATTCAGGAGAATAAGCCCGTCTCCCATGGAATGCACCACCGCCTGCAAGCGGTTATGCTGAATGCGTATTTCACTTTCCTGTCGTTTTAAATCGGAAGCGGTTTGCTCCAGCCGGGTGGTACGTTCCTGGATAGCATCGGTCATTATATTAAATGTGCGGGCCAGCTGCCCAAACTCATCGTGAGAGTCGATCTTATTCCTTGCAGAAAAGTCACCCTCTTTTACACGCAGAGCCATTCGCTGTAACTCGCTCAACGGTTTGACAAGATATTGAATTGGGAAGAAAAACAGAACCAATGTCGTCACAGCAATCGCCAGCGCAACTCCCAAAAGGTTGCCTTCCAGAATGCTTAAAGGCGCCACCGCATCCGCAGCATTCAATTCAATGAGTGTACTCCACCCGGCATTCCTCAATGCGTAACTCTGACCGAACATCTCTTTTCCGTTTTGACACGTGTGCCGCCCAACGTGCAGCTCGGGTTTCACTGCATCTCTCTCAGTTAAAACCCTTATCCCTATCCCCTCGTCATCTGCCGGCCTATTTTCTTCGGGATGAAGCCGGTTCAGATACCACCATGGAACTTCAATGGCTACACCTTTTTGATCAACAAAGGTTAAATATTTTTCTATTCTCGCTTCGGAAATGCCTTCTTCGTAATCCAGAGCAGTATTGTTTATAACTGAAACCAGGTTGACAACACAAACCAGATAACCGATCTGGTTGGTCATTTTTATATCCCATAGTGGCGTGATAATGGCCGTGGAAGGAAAGCTGACTGATTCACCGGGAGTGATAATTGCACCAAGCTGTTGTTGTTTTTCCAGCAATTCCGGCTGGATATCATAAAAATCTTCGAGAGCGCTGATGATTTGATTTCCTTGCATGTCAAAAACCTGCAAATCCACGAATTCCTCCACAAGAGGTAGTTTATTGACAAGAAGGTGCTGCCGAAATTCATCGGGAGAACCTGGCGCATTTTCTCTCTTTACGTGGTTATGGACATGAGTTCGAATAAAACCATCGGAAGCAAAATCTTCCGAGCGTCGGGCAAGCATCTCAAGTTTTTGCTCAAATACTGCCGCTTGCGCCAACGACTCACTTTGCAGGCGTAGTAAAATTTCCCGGTTGAGAGGGGCATAAACAGAATTGATAATAAAATAGCCCCCGATACTGAACACGACTAGATACAGGCAGACAAAACCAAGTGGAAGTTTATATTTTATATCAATTTTGGCGAGTGGATCTTTTGGAATCCAATTCATGACGCATCCTGGTTTTTAAATACAGCCGTAAAAATGCGCAGTTTAATCCGCACCGGCGAATTAATATAATAAAAATAAATGCTAATTCAAGTTCAAATTGAGTAAATAGAGAGTGACCGAAAACTCGTTTATCAATCATTCCTGCAACCTTCATCCGAATAAACAGGCATCTTTTATGGTTCAGTTGCGCATTAGCGATTGGAATATTAATACGGGTTTACTATATTTTTATTATGCAAAATTTAGTAAAGCGAACCGGCAAATATACCCTGATAATCTCCTTAGGTTTAATGGCATTATCTAAACCGGGAGAAAGCAAAAAAGCAAAGTACCCGGATATTGGACGCCTGCCACAATTAAAAGCGCCAAATCCCCACATGGTTGAATTAGGTCGCCATCTGTTTTTTGATGTCAGGTTGAGTGGCGACGCCAGTATCAGCTGTGGTTCTTGTCACCAACCCCAAAATGGCTGGTCTGATGGGAAGGACCTGTCTCTGGCATATCCGGGGTCCAAATATTTTCGAAATACCCAGACTGTTTTAAACATGGCTCACAAGCGCTATTTTTATTGGGACGGTCGGTTGACTGGAAAAGACCCGGCTACCCAAGTCCGCGATAAAATCACAGAAACACATTTCATGAACCTCGATGGCCGGTTGATGCAGGAGCGCCTGAAACAAGTCCCTGAATATGTAGAACTATTTAACAAAATTTTTGGCGCCGAACCCAGCTTCGGGCGAGCCTTAAAAGCAGTAGCTGCTTTTGAACAAACACTTGTTTCAAAAAATGTTCCTTTTGATAAAGGCACGCTATCCAAAGAAGCCCAAAAAGGCATGATGCTGTTTAAAGGTAAAGCTGGCTGCATTAACTGCCACAATGGTCCCATGTTTTCCGATTTCAAACCTCATAAAATTGCGGTTGCCGAGCATCCTGAGTTATTTACCGATCCTGAGCGGGCCACCGCATTTCGATCTGTGTTGAAATCTTTGGGTGTCCCAAATTTTGAAAACCTTAGAATGGATCCCGGCTTTTTTTCGGTGAGTAAAATGGACGAAGATATGGGGAAATTTTTGACGCCTTCCTTGCGAGAGGTTGCTATTACCTCGCCATATATGCACAATGGTATTTTTGCCACTTTGGAGGAAGTCATTGAATTTTACAACAACGGCGGCGGCAAACATTCGGAATTAAAACCATTAAAACTTTCCATCAAAGAAAAAAAAGCACTGGTTGCTTTTTTAGAAAGTCTGAGTGGGGATAAAATTTCGGTAGAAATTCCACCGATGTATGAGTACCAGCTTATTGAGAATTGGCGTTCCGTCAAAAATTAGCAAATATAGGGTTTCCGGGAGAAAAAATATTGCTCAAAAAAATATTTAACTTTACGCTGTGGATTTGCCTTGTCCCGGTTGCTTTTCAAAGTCTTATGGCAACGAGCGGCACTCCCTTGAGGAGTGATAAAGCGCTTATCCCTCCCCTCGCTGCGCTGCCGGCACCGCCAATCCCAGCGGACAATTTACAAACATCTGAAAAAATTGAACTGGGGAAATTACTCTTTTTTGATGCACGACTCGGCGGTGATGTTTCCATTGCCTGTTCCGATTGTCACAAGCCAAACATTGGCTGGCAGGATGGATCGGATATATGCCGTGGTTATGCCGGTACCTCCCACTGGCGGAATTGTCAAACAATTGTCAATGTTGCCTATCTCGATAAATTTTTCCGGGCCGGTTCAGCACGCAGCCTGGAAGGACAGGCGCGAAGTGCAGCGCGGGGAGCAGTCGCCGGTAATGGCGAAGACGATTTAATGGAGGAACGGTTGCGACAAATCCCTGAATATATTAAACGATTTAAAAATGTATTCGGCACTGACCGCCCCGAAATATTTGATGCGTGGCGTGCAATTTCTGCATTCGAGAGAACCTTGGTGCAGCGCGATACTCCTTTTGATAAATATATTCTCGGCGATAAAACTGCCATGTCCGATGATGCTGTTAAAGGCATGGAATTGTTCGAAGGAAAAGCGAATTGTATCAAATGCCATAATGGAGCTCTGGTAACAGATCAAAAATATTATAACTTGGGAGTGCCGGAGAATCCCGTTTTCGAAGAAGATGCTTTAAAGCAGATTACCTTCAGATTTCAGCAATATGCCAAAGGCGTTTCGGAGGATATTTACAGAGGCAACAAAACTGATCTTGGTCTGTATTACGGCAGTAAACGGCATCAGGATATGGGAAAATTTCGGACACCTTCTTTACGATACCTGGTTTTTACACCGCCATATATGCACAACGGGGTTTTCTTCTCACTTGAAGAAGTTATCGATTTTTATAATGACGGAGGCGGAGAAGATCAAATCAAAATTTTTGGACATAGCACAAAAACTGATATTTTAAAACCGCTCGGTTTGTCGGAAGAAGAAAAAGGACAACTCCTGGCATTTTTAGAAAGCCTGAGCGGTGAAGAAATACTTATGGACATTCCTCAGTTGCCGCCATACGGTATCGATCGTGGTAACGGCCTCAAAGTGGAGGAAGCGCAATGAAAGAAGAAATGATAAAAGTTGAAAATATGGAAACCCGTTTACCCACATGCGTGAACCGCAGACAATTTTTGTTTTATAGCGCCGGTGCGGTTTCTACGGTGGCACTCAGTTCAATATTTGGCGTTTCAGCTGCTTTTGCTTCAAGCGCCAAATATGCAGAATATCCCCACAAAAAAATCGTTTCTTTATCAGAACTACAAACTGACACACCGGTTGACTTTCTATATCCAAACGACGACTCGACCTATGGACAATGTTTTTTGGTAAAGTTAGGCGAAAAAGCCGGTGGCGGTGTAGGTTCAAATAACGATATTGTCGCCTTCAGTAGTTTGTGCACGCATATGGGAGGACTTCTCAGCCGATCTTATAAACCAGCCCACAAAGTAGCCGGCCCATGTCCTTCACATTTAACAACATTCGACTTGACCCGGCACGGCATGGTTGTCGCCGGTCATGCACTTGAGAGTTTACCTCAAATCGTTCTAAAAATTGAAAAAAATGATATTTATGCAACCGGCGTTGCAGGTTTAATTTTTGGTGGTGTTAAAAACCCCGGTATTAAGTAGAGCCAATTATGATTAAAAACCACACAGATTCAGTCCCTCTGCCGCCGAAGAATGCAGATGTTTTAACCACTTGCTGTGATTATTGCGTTGTCGCTTGCGGCTATAAAATTTACCGTTGGCCAGTAGGGCAGAAAGGCGGGATTAAAGCAAAGGATAATGCTTTGGGAATCGACCTGCCTGTAGGATTAGATCAAGGCGGCTGGGTTAGTCCCAATATGCATAATATCATTAAACACGAAGGCAAACCCCATCATGTAATTGTAGCTCCCGACCATGAAATTGAGGTTGTCAACAAAGGTGGGAATCATTCTATTCGCGGCGGCGCTATTGCGCAGAAATGTTTTAATGTGGAGAAACCCACCCGTGACCGATTGCAATATCCGCAGATTCGGGTAAATGGCAAACTTGAGCGAATTTCCTGGGATGACGCTTTCACCATTTTTGCTGAGACATCACAATATGTCATCAAGAAGTACGGTACACATTCCTGGGCTCAAAAAATGTTTTCGTATCAATACTTCGAAAACACTTATGCCCTAACCAAATTCGCTTTTAGAAATATCGGTACCATTGCCTTTGCTTTTCATGACAACCCGAGCAACGCGCCATCTACCCCGGGTTTCCGCGATGTGGGAATCGATAACTTTTCTGCCTCTTATGAAGATTGGTATTTAGCTGACACATTGGTTATTTCGGGGACTGACCCATTTGAAACAAAAACCATCCTCTGGAACGAATGGATCATGAAAGCCATCGCCGAACACCGGCAAAAAGTAATTTTTATAAATCCACGTAAAACGACCGGTGTTGCGTTTGCTGAAGAAAACGGAGGGCTTCACCTGCAGCTTAACCCCGGAACCGATACCATTTTGCAAATGGCGCTGGCCAGAATTATTCTTGAAAACGGTTGGCAAGATAGTGAATGGATTAAAAAATATACAAATAATAAATGGGAGACTGATTCTGGTTTTGGCCAGGGAACAAGAAACACCGATTGGCAGTGGCGGACTACCTGGGGGCAGTTCCAAACCAAAGGTTTTGAGGATTATAAAAAGTGGATTCTGAGTCAAAAAGAGTCTGAGTTAAATTATGCTGCTGAGGTCTGCGGGGTTGATGCGGAAGATATCGAGTGGGCAGCCGAAATGATGGCAAAACCAAATCCGGATGGCTCCCGGCCTAAAACATCATTTGGTGTTGAAAAGGGCAATTACTGGTCAAATAATTATACCAACACATCATCTTTTGCTTCACTTGGTATTTTATGCGGCGCCGGCAATCGCCCCGGGCAAATGATTTCCCGCTTTGGCGGACATCAGCGCGGCGGCATGAAAGGTGGGAAATACCCTGTAACGGAGTCGCCTGAAAAATTTGGCGGCAGGCGGCGAAAACCGCTGGATCTCGACCGCTGGGTTCAGGCTGGAAAGGTCCGTTTTGCTTATGTGGTTGGCACCACTTGGACAGCAGCAATGTGTGGTTCCGGAGAGCTGGCCGAGGTGTTCAGAAATCATATAACCCGAAATCCAAATCAGCTTGAAAGCACCAATGTTCAACATGTGCTCGAAGTTTTCAAAAAGCGGGTGGACAGCGGCGGCATGGTTATGGTGGATCAGGATATTTATTTGAGAAATAATATTGGTACCGAAATCGCTGACATCATTTTACCTGCCGCTACCTGGGGTGAGTGTGATTTTACCAGGGCGAATGGTGAAAGGCGAATCCGGCTCTATTCAAAATTTTATGATCCACCCGGAGAAACAAAACCTGACTGGTGGATTGTGGCCGGGATTGCCAGGAGAATGGGTTTCAGCGGTTACGATTGGCAAGATTCAAATGATGTGTTTGAAGAAGCAGGCCGATTCGGTCGCGGGGGTATTCTCAACTATCAACCGTTGGTTAAGCTGGCAAAAAAACAAGGCAAACGCGGTCATGAACTGTTACGTGAGTTTGGTACCACGGGCATTCAGGGGCCAATTCGCATGCAGGGCGGCAAATTGGTTGGAACCAAACGGCTGCACGACTCAACCCTAAAGCTTCCCGAAACCGGACCTGAAAAAGAAACTGTCTGGCGCCAATGGTTAACCAAATTCAAGACCCATACCGGCAAAGCCAATTTCATGAAATCTCCCTGGTATTTATTTGGAGATTTTTATGATCACATCAAACCGAGAGATGGAGAGATTTGGATTCTCAACGGCAGAATTAATGAAATTTGGCAATCTTGTTTTGATGATGTCGAACGTCGTGATTTTATCAAAAACCGCTTCCCTGAAAATTTCATTGAAATTCATCCCAAAGATGCCGAAAAGCTTGGCGTTGAAAGTGGTGATTATGTCAGCGTGGCAAGTGACCGCGTACCTGTGCAAATCTCAGGATTTTATGGGCGAGATATCGACGACTTGTTGTTTAAAAACCTTTTGAAAGACGGACATATTAAATTTGTATCTGCAAAAGTAAAAGCAGTTGCCATGGTGATGGATGTTCCGAAAGAAGGAACGAGTTTTATGTATTTTCTGAATCCGGAAAATCCGGCCAATGTGCTCACACCACGAGTGCCCGATCCAATATCAGGCAATTATCGCTTCAAGCTTGGCGTCGGCAAAATTAAAAAAATCGGTGAGTCGCCATATAAACACTCATTTCAACAAATGACGTTTAAATCGAGAGCGATTATATAACTTACATTATTCATGAATTTTGCCACGAAGACTCTAAGTCACAAAGATTCAAAAAGTTATGGAAGAAGGTGTTTTGAAAATTAAAAGTAAATTACTATGGAGCAAAATTTTTCATAACACTTTTATTTTTAAATCTTTGTGTCCCCTTACTGTCTTTGTGCCTTGGTGGCAATGAATTATTCAGGCAAAAAGGAAAAGAATGAGATTCCAGAATAAACTGACCGGTATTTTGCTGCTGTTAACGACGACTTGCCTATTTGCCGGCGGATCCATAAAAGGCAAAATCATTCATAAGAAGAAACGCTGGATTAGAAATACCGTTGTGTATCTCGAAAACGTGAATGGGGATTGGAAGCCGGAAGACATCAGTATTGCTCAGAAAGGCAGTACCTTCATTCCAAAATTTGCGCAAATTATTAAAGGTGCAACGGTCACATTTCTAAATTCCGATCCGACAGTTCACAATGTTTATTCACCGGACAATGAAAAATATGATTTGGGTACAAAACCCCAGGGCGGTAAACTAATCCACAAATTTGACAAACTCGGAATTTATACCCAGCTATGTAAACTTCATCCAACTATGCTGGCCTACGTCTTTGTTTTGCAGAATCCATTTTTCGGGAGAAGCAATGACGCCGGGAATTTTATCATTGAAAATATCCCAGCCGGAAAGCACAAACTCATCATCTGGAATGAGCGCTACAAAGGCGATCCGGTGGAGGTTGTTGTGAAAGACGGCGCGACAGTCGAGGTTGAAATTAAATTGCACAGATAAGAATCTCGCCGGAACACCAAAATTGTAATTCACAAAGTAGAGCCTGAACGTCCCTCGCTTTCAATCACGAATCATGGTCAGGATCATTTTAAAATCCTTTATTGCCTTAACCCAATGTGGAATATTCGCAGGCAAGTTAATGACTTCTCCAGACTCAACCTCATGTCCCGTACCATCCACTCCAATTTCAGCGACACCATCCACAACATTTATCAATGCTTCAAAAGGAGCCGTGTGCTCACTCAATTCTGAGCCCGCCGAAAAAGCAAACAATGTTACCGTGCCATTCGGCGCTTTCATCAGAACTTTGCTAACTACATTACCAACTTGATATTCAACCAAATTCTTTAGCTTTGAAACTTTAACTTCATTACTCATTGAAATACCTATTCAAAAAAATGGACTTATTTGTTTTCATAAGTAATAAAAATTATCATAACTCGCAATCAATTCATAAGCTCTTGACAAATACGCAGCAGTTGCTCCCCCGCTGAACATATCAACCACTCACTTGCCGTCAAGACTAAAACGTAAGGCAAATGTCTTGGCACAGCAATTTGCATTTGGCATACCGAAAATAAACTATTCTATCTCAACGCTGTCCAAAATAAAATCCTGAGCTTGAGGATCCTTGGCATTTTCCAGTTCAACTACGTCCAACTCAGCGCCCTCGGCAACAGTACCCGGTACCGCATGGTTGAAATGCTCCCGAAAATGTCCCGCAGAAATTTGTGACAACGCGCCTAATCGCACATTGACTTTCACGGCTTTTTCTGCTTTATTTTCGCGAACAATGGTTTCGATTTTCTTCATTAAATCAGCCAGCAATGACATCTCATGCATGGCTATCCTCTTCAAGTTCGTATTTCGTTTTATCCAAATCGGCCAACTCGACACTGACTCGCTTAACGACCTTGGACACAGCTTTTGCGACTCTGCTGCTCAACAAACTACCTGCCTCAAAAACAGCGCCTTCAACTCCGTACACAATCAAAGAGGATGGCAGTTTTCCGAGCACGCGTGCTAATTCAATGGCTTCCGCCAAGCTAAATGCGTGGGTGGAGTAGTTGAAAAATTTAGTCGGAATTTTTTCTGAAATAGCATCAAAGCGAAAAATAGTCCCCGGTTCAGAATCCGAAGAAACCGCATCAAAAATAAATACGATGTTCTTGCCTTCTATCATATCAATTAGAGTCGCGCCTTCGCCCCAAGCTTCCAAATATTCAGCCCGAATGGAACAGCCGGAACTTAAAATATCCAAAACTTGCAGCCCTACCGCATCATCGCTGCGAAACCGGTTGCCAACACCGATAAAAGTAATTTCCGGGTTTTGATTCATTGTCGGTCCACCGTTAGTTTAAGAAAATGAGTTGAGCAGGAAATGCATGGGTCGTAATTTCGTATTGCCTGTTCACACTGCCATTGTAGTTTTTCATCCGGCAAATCAAGACGTGCGGGAATAAAACTCATCAGGTCATTTTCAATTGTTTTTTGATTAACCGCCGTGGGTGATACAATTTTTGCGTCTTGAATGATACCTTCATCATCTATCGTATAACGGTGGTAACAAATGCCGCGAGGCGCTTCGGTGGCGCCATAGCCTGTACCCGCTTTGGGCTCAATCTCTATTGCCGGTTTATCCGGTTGTTCATAGTTTTGCACAATTCTCAGAGCTTCTTCAAAAGCATAAACTGTCTCGACTGCCCGAACGATAATACTCTTGAATGGGTTCTTGCAAACCTTACCCAGTCCGGCTTCTTTAGCAAGTTGTTTTGCAGTAGGCGTTAACTGCTTAAAATTGTGAGCATACCTTGCCATGGGGCCAAGGAAGCAACCATCTCTGCCTTGGATGTGCGTGTGCAAAGCAGTGGAATGCTCAACATGTTCTTCAATCAAATAGTCATCGTATTGGCTGATGGGTACATTGAAGCCTTTGTTCGAAATCAGGTTGCCTTCGGCGATAGCGTATTCATTCGGGTGTTTTAGCGCAACGAATTCATAGTCCTGTTCAAAATCAGGGAAGTCAAAAGTTGAAACTAATTTCACGGTTGCAATCGCCGTTTCTAATCCCCACTTCAACTCATCCACAAGCACAGCCAACTCTTTTTTGGTCGGCACGCGATAAAAACCACCTATCTTCATATTAATAGGATGAATTTCACGTCCGCCCAAAACTGTCATGATCTGATTACCAATTTTCTTTAGGCGCAGCGCATTTTCAACGGCTTCGGGGAAATCTTTCGCCATTCTTATAGCATCTTCATAACCGAGAAAATCCGGAGCGTGCAGCATGTAAATATGCAGAACATGGCTCTCAATCCACTCGCCACAATAAATTAACCGGCGTAACTCCCGGAGCTGCCCGGTTACTTTAACGCCACAAATATCCTCCATGGCATGGGATGCGCCAAGCATGTAGGCGATGGGACAAATGCCGCAAATCCTGGCTGTAATATCCGGCGCCTCGGTGTATTTTCGGCCCCGCAAAAACGCTTCAAAAAATCTTGGCGGTTCAAAAATCTTGAGCTTCACATCCAACAAATCATCGGCTTTAATTTTAACATGGAGCGCGCCTTCGCCTTCAACACGCGCGAGGTAATCTACTTTGATGTTTCTGGCTTTTTTGGTCTTTCCATTCTTATTCATATTTTCTACTCTCTTTCTCAAAAGCATTTGCGCAGGCATTAAACGTTCTGAGCGATCTCAGAACTTCTGCATCGTCTGCGCCCATCTCCTGCCACTTTTCAATCAATGCTTTGCCATTTGGAGATTCCATGGGACCGAAACAACCATAACAGCCGCGGTCGAATGCAGGGCAAAGCACCCCACAACCTGCCTGAGTTATGGGTCCGAGACAGGGCGTACCCTGGGAAACCATCACACACGGCAGCCCCTGGCGTTTGCAGTCCAGGCAAAGGCTATGCGTCGGGATATTGGGTTTACGCTCGTTCAAAAGCGCATTGATAACTTCAAGCAGTTGTCCTTTATCGATGGGACAACCGCGCAGTTCAAAGTCGACAAACACATGTTCTGAAATTGGCGTGGATTGTTTAAGCGTGGAAATATACTGAGGCGAGGCATAAACTATCGAAACGAACTCATTGACGTCCGAAAAATTCCGTAAAGCCTGAATGCCTCCGGCAGTAGCGCATGCGCCAATCGATATTAAAAATTTCGAGGCTCTTCTCACTTTGTGAATGCGCTCGGCGTCGTGTGGCGTCGTGACAGAACCTTCTACCAGGGATACATCGTACGGCCCTTTAATAATAGCCCGGGATGCTTCCGGAAAATTGGCGATTTCAACTGCACCGGCAACGGCAAGCAATTCATCCTCACAATCGAGTAAGCTCAACTGACAACCATCGCAAGATGCGAATTTCCAAACAGCGAGTTTTGGTTTTTTTGCGGCCATTTCACACCTCCCTGATTTCTAAGAGTCGTTTTATTTCATCATATCGAAAAACCGGACCATCCTTACAAACAAAATAAGGCCCCAACTGACAGTGACCGCAAAACCCGATTGCGCATTTCATATTTCGTTCCATAGAAACATATATTTTATCATCGCTCAAACCACGTTTTTTCAGTTCCTGCGTTGTAAAGCGTATCATCACTTCGGGACCGCAAATAAAGGCTGTGGTATTCTGGGGATCGAAGGGCGCCTTTGGGATCAATTTAGTGACAACGCCCACATTACTGTGCCAACTTCCTGCAGCACGATCCACCGTTACGTGCACATCCATGTCAAACCGTGAGCGCCAGCCCATAATTTCTTTTGGATAAAGAATATCCTCCGGCGTTCTGGCTCCGTAAAGCAACACCACATTTCCGTACCGACCTCTTTTGGCTAAAATATCGTACACTGCCGGGCGTAAAGGGGCTAACCCAATACCACCGGTGATTATAACAACATCATCTCCCATTGCTTTATCCACCGGCCATTTGGTGCCGAATGGTCCCCGCACGCCCAGATAATCACCGGCTTTGAGTTTGCGCATCGCATTTGTCACGCTGCCAACTGCTCTGGTGGTGTGTATCAGACTTTCGGGTTGATTTGGGTTTCCACTAATTGAAATAGGTATTTCGCCGGCGCCGGAAACATAGAGCATATTAAATTGACCTGGTTCAAACCTGAACTTTTTTTGTTTGGGACTCAATTCAAGCGTAAATGTATCAAGGGTTTCTTTTCGTACTTTTTGCACTCTGAATAAATCAGGAACCATTGGATCTGTATTCATTTGTTCCTCCTAAGCACTGTAAACATCAAGCAACTGGACTCGCTGTGCCTGTAATCTTTGGGTCATTACTTTTGCAAAGCGTTTGAACATCTCGTACCCTAATCGCGGGTCGCTTTTTAGTTTTTTACGCAGGCATTCGGCATCCATTGCCACTGCACGTGTCAGTTCAATAACCCGGGCATCGAAATTCCAACAGAAAGGCGGAACAAGCCACGACCAGCCGAAAACCTCGCCTGCATCCAGGGTCTCAACGGTAATATTCCCCTTTCCCGGGGAATAAATATCTATTGCAACCCGGCCATGCCGTAAAATGAAAAACTGGTTTGCCTTTTCACCTTCACGGAAAATTTGTGCTCCGGTTTCAAAACGAACATTTTTAGCGCAACCCACAAGTAAGTCAACGTCATTTTCGGGAAGCCCTTCAAAAAACGGATGTTCCTGTAAATATTGTTTTAATGTTTCCATCAGTCCTCCTTACCGGTTTCACCTTGCGGTAAAAGGCGGCATTATGAAGGTTAAAGTTCAGTTCAGTTAATTTAGTTACTCTTACTTTTACGGCTGTCGCATTCTTGCAACGTCTTGATTTCTTCGGTGATATCGATGCCAACCGGGCACCAGGTAATACAACGGCCACAGCCAACACAACCCGATGTGCCAAACTGGTCTTGCCACGAGCCAAGCTTGTGGGTTAACCATTGCCGGTAACGGGCAGAAGATGAATTGCGAATACTGCCGCCATGCACGTAAGAAAAATCCATGGTGAAGCAAGAATCCCACGTCCGCCATCTTTCGGCAATTTCACCACTCAGATCCGTTGAGTCTTCCATCGTTGAGCAGAAGCAGGTTGGGCAAACCATGGTACAGTTTGCGCAAGTCATGCAGCGTTCAGCGACTTTTTCCCAATGTGGGTTTTCCGCATTTTCATAAAGCAGGTCTTTAACGCCATCGGTTTTAAGCGCCTTGCCCATTTTCCGGGCAGCTTCATTCAAACGCTTATCAGCTTCGCTAACTTGTTCTTCCGATGCTTCCTTTAAAGGAAGTTTGTTCGCAATCTCTTTTCCCTGATCCGAACCAATTTCAACAAGAAAATAATGCTGATCTTTTTTGACCACCTCAGTCAACGCAAGATCATAATCTTTCTTCGCACGCGGCCCGGTATCCATAGAAGTACAGAAGCACGTTCCGCCAGGTTCAGTGCAATTGACAATAACTGTAAAAAGCTGTTCGCGGCGGCTGCTATAGGCCGAATCCACAAATGTGCTTTTTAAAAACACCTTGTCCTGAATAGAAATAGCGGACATTTCACACGGGCGTACGCCGATAAAGGCAAGCTTCTTTTCTTCATTTTCCGGCTTTGCAATCGAAAAACTCTTGCCGTTGCGGTGAGCTTCCCAAAGTTTCAGGCGTGCGGGATACAAAAACTTCTTCCAGGATTGCGGCCCAACCACAAAGCCAAACACGCTTTTGTCTTTGCGTTTTTTCAAACGGTAAGAGCCGTTTTTTTGATCATCAGTCATCCCAATTGGCAACTCTGATTGATCTGTGACATTTTCGTAGGTAATAACATTATCCCTGACCGTGGGAGCTATGGTTGTGTAACCGGCCTTCTGCAGGATGTTGAATAAGCTCTTCAGATCAGGTCTTTCCAGTACTGCGTGAGTCATTAAAGTAACTCCTTCCTAGAACCTCTTATTTTGAAAAGCAACTATAGTTTATGTTTAACTCACGGCAAGCAAACCCTGTACCAAAAATGGGGTAATGAACTAACTTTAATTAGACGCTCATTTAACAGCAATTTGCTTTATTTTTTGTTTAATGAGAGAGTTTCCGGTCTTAAAAACGAGAACTAATATGGGAGGTTTTCCAAGTCTTGAGAATTGATTTGTATTTTGTCGGAGACAGCAGAGATGCTGGTCAATGATGAAATAGTTTACGGATGAAAATTAGGGTTCCATTTTTTGAAATTAGCGTATTTCTACTCTTCTCGTTCCTCGGCTTTACCGGGTAGAATTATAACGCCTCTCCCTTTACGGCCATTCATTTTTACCGTCAATGGTTTGTCAAATCGCAGGTGGCGGGTGAATTTCAATTCTTTTACTATGTTGTGTTGGGTCAGCCAGTCCCAGTTCACAAAGCTCTCCGTCATACGAGGTGTTATGGTAAAATACCCAACACTGAATGAGGTTAAATTATGGAAAAAATGTGAGCCTTGGGATGGGGTGACATTGATGTCATCAAAGCCGGCCTCTACAATAACGCTGGCGCCTGAAATTTGATCCCATTTTACGGGTATACCCAAAAATGGATCCATGGAGCCCCAACGCCCGACACCAACCAATAGATAACGTCTACCTTCGGCAATAAGCTGGTTATTAAAGACGCTGACTTCGGCGGCAACATCCCGGCTTTTCATACGATCGAATCCTTCCGGCGGCACCACAACAATATCACAAATATCATCAATTACGCCATTGCCCAGTACTTTCTCACTTCTGCAAAACAAATTCTCCTTACTTATTTCCTCATAGTCCAGCATTTCAAATTCATTGCGGAGAACCAGGGGCCGCATTTGCAGTAAACAGAATTCCCTATTCTTGCCACGTTCTACTGACATATTTACAGCAAATTCGATCTCAACCGGAGTACCCATCGCCCAAGTTCCGATTTCAAGTAAATATTCCAAAATTTCCGGCAGATTAAATATTTTGTGTTTCAAAATAGGTGAGAATGTAATGATACGATTTCCCGGGCGCGAAATACCATCATAGATAACGTGATTCTCATGGGAATAAGTGGACCCCATAAATTTCAGGGTTCCATCTGTTTCAGCTTTATCCAGTCCATACTTTTCAACCAAAATATCCTGAGTTTCATCGAAATCAGAATGACGACCCTCCATATTTAGGGCATAAAAGTCTTGCTGGTTGTTTTTAAGGGTGTCATCAATGGAATTAGATTGAGGCAGCATACCCGGATATTTGGGACAAAATTTTATATTTTTTCCACCGTCAACGACTGTCTTTCCCAAGCCTAAGGCCACAGCTGCAATTCCATCTTTGGCCTTCTGAGGTTCAACCGGGTAAAAGTTGTACGATTTGGCTACGCCGGCAAAATCTGGATAAAATCTATTATCGTGCCTGGTACCAAGCATTTTTTGGATAATAATAGCCATCTTCTCTTCTTCAAGCCGGTAAGAAGTTACTTTAAAATAGTTTTTTGCGTTTTGCGAATAAGTTGAAGCGTAAACTCTCTTGATCGTATTAATCAACTCAAACAATCGAATATTGAGATTATCATGATTATTGGGCAGCATAAAGGTTCTGTAAACGCCGGCAAATGGGTAATATTGTGAATCTTCCAATAAGCTGGAAGAACGTACTGCCAGTGGCATCTTGAAAATATCCATGAAATCTTTCAGCTTATGCAAAGCCTCAAGTGGAAAATTAGGCGCTGCAATAAATCGCTGAATGATTTCCAGATCATCATCGCAATTAAGCGCAAAATGATACAGGTCATTTTCCTGCATAAACTGGTCAAAAATATCTGTTCCCAACACCAGAGTTGGGGGAATGTATATATCAACATCCTTAAATTTATCTACGATTTTATAATTATAAATGAGCTTATTTAGAAAACTCAATCCACGCGCTTTGCCACCGAGTGACCCTTCTCCAATTCTCGCAAAACTGCTGAGCGGGTAAAAGGATTCTTTCTTAAAATCAGTGATAATGCCGCGTTGGCGGTTCCTGCGGTAATCGCGTAAAGAAGCGATCAACAACTCACGCAGACCCTCTACGGATTCAAATTCAGTGACCTTTCTTGGACGCAATGCATGTGCCAGCCAAAATTCCGTACGCGCCTTTAACCACTTCGAAAAATGATTCCGTTCACTATGATATTCAATACTTTCGGATGGAACGGCTCTTAACTGCTCCTCCAGGCTTGAGAGATTATTGGCTCTCCCAATTTCCTCCCCTTCTTTGTTTCTAAAAATAAAATCACCAAAGCCAAAATTGTCCACCATAAAATTGCTGAGGTCCTGCAACAAAGTTGGAGAGCCTTTTAATAGAAAAGTAGCGCCGGTAGCCTTGGCTTTTTCCTCATTCTCAATAGTGCTCGACTGCAACAGAATTGGTATATCGTCGTGTGTTTTTCTGACATTTTTGGCAAATTTTATCCCTGCTTGGGGATCGTGCACTCCTTTTCGTTTATAGTTGATATCAGAAATTATTCCGAGAGTATGCGCCTGGTATTTTTTAAAATGTTGCCATGCTTCTTCATAATTTGTACAAAGTAAAATTTTGGGACGGGCACGCATTCTCAAAAACTTATGTGATAAATTCAATCCTTCCGAAATCAACCGCCGAGCCTGTTTAAACAATTCAACATAAATAATGGGCAAAAATGAAGAATAGTACTGCACTCTATCTTCAACCAAAATTATGGATTGCACCCCGGCTAATTTGGTATCTTGCTCGACATTATTTTTGTCTTCAAGGTATTTAATAATCGCAATTATAATTCTGAAATCACCTTGCCAAATAAAAACCTGGTCAAAGATGGAGATATCATGATAAATTGATAATTCGGTTAATTCGCGGTTATCGTAGGCAAGGAGCACCATCGGAATTTCAAAACCAATCTCCCGTATTTTGTCGGCAAACTTATGCACCTGCATGTCGTCAACATGAAGCGTGGTTATAATCAGGTCGAAGTGTTTAAACTCTTTGACCATTGCAATGGCTTCTTTACCGCTGGAAACACGTGTGAGTTCAGGCGTATGTGTCAGGCTTAACCCACGGTATTCCTCTCGTAGTAACTCGTATAAGCGGCCATCCTCTTCAAAAAGAAATAAATCATACAAACTGGAAACAAGAAGAATATTACGGATACGGAAATGCATCAGACTTTGAAAAACCTGAAACCGGGCACCGTAACCGTGTTCAAGCCAGTATGGGTTGAATGAAGAAAACTGGGAATCCTTTTTAATGTCTGAGATTAGATTTTTCTTTTTGATATTAGTTTCTCCAAAATAGAAGAGTGTAGAGAGCAAATATTAATTTAAAACTGTTACGCTCTACACTCTTACTTTTCACAGTCTTTTGTGATAGAAAAACCGCCCCAAGCAGGAATTCTTGAGGCGGCATTAAAACCAGGAAATTAAACTACACCCTGATCGATCATGGCGTTAGCAACTTTCAGAAAGCCGCCAATGTTCGCACCGTTCACTAAGTTTCCGGGCGTTTTAAATTGTTCTGCAGTTTCAACGCAGGTCTTGTGAATATTGTGCATGATTTGCTGAAGGCGTTTATCAACTTCATCGCGCATCCAAGGCAGCCGCATGCTGTTTTGGGTCATCTCCAGGCCTGAAACCGCAACACCACCGGCATTAGCAGCCTTAGCCGGGCCATATAAAATGCCAGCGTCCAGGAACAGCTTAGCGCCTTCCAGGGTTGTCGGCATGTTAGCGCCTTCACTCACAACATACACACCGTTGTTCAACAGGTTCTGCGCGTCAACAGCATTAATTTCATTCTGCGTTGCGCTCGGGAAAGCGCATTCAGCTTTGTGTGACCAGATCGGGTTTGAATCAGCAGCCGGATCTGTTGGTGTGTAAACAGCACTTGAATACTCATCCGCGTATTCTTTAATTCGTCCGCGCCTCATGTTTTTAAGATTCATTACAAAGGCCAGTTTTTCACTCGAAATACCTTCTTCATCATAAATATAACCGGCAGAATCAGATAGAGTAACAGCCTTACCTCCGAGCTCAGTGATTTTTTCAACTGTATACTGTGCTACATTGCCGCTGCCCGAAACCAGACACACCCGGCCATCGAGGGTTTGATTGCGTGTGGTCAACATTTCAGCAGCAAAATAAACCGCTCCATAACCCGTTGCTTCAGGACGAATTAATGAGCCGCCCCAATTAAGCCCTTTTCCGGTAAGCACGCCGGTAAACTCATTGCGCAGTTTTTTGTAGTAACCAAAAAGATAACCGATTTCACGGCCACCAACACCAATATCCCCGGCAGGCACATCTGTATTCGGCCCGATATGGCGCTGCAATTCACTCATAAAACTTTGGCAGAATCGCATCACCTCATTATCGCTTTTACCTTTTGGATCAAAATCAGAACCGCCTTTGCCGCCGCCCATAGGGAGCGTGGTTAAGCTATTTTTAAATACTTGTTCGAATGCGAGAAATTTAAGAATACCCAAATTCACTGAAGGATGAAATCGCAGACCACCTTTATAGGGGCCAATCGCACTGTTCATTTCAATTCTGAAACCACGATTTACCTGGATTGTACCCTGATCATCCAACCATGGCACTCGAAACATAAGTACGCGTTCGGGCTCTATGATACGATCAAGAATTTTAAGGGCTCGGTATTCCGGGTGTTCTTCAAAAACCAATTCAAGGGATTCAAGTACTTCCTCAACTGCCTGATGGAACTCAATTTCACTGGGATTCTTAGCTTTCACATCGGCCATCAAATCCTTTACATACTCTGACATAACGCCTCCTGATTAGTAGAAATAATTAAAATAATTGTTAAAAGAATTATTGTTTGAACTTCTCCAAGCCTAACTCCCTCATTATAAATAAAAAAGCCGCGAATGTTATTCCGCGGCAAAAAGTTGTTAATTTTTAAAATTGTAGTACATATAAAAAGCATTCTAACTTACTGAAATTAATCTACCTTGAACATCGGCATCGGCCGAACAATTTATAATCTATTCAGATAACCAACATGGTTACCTCAGTTACTTCCACCGGAAAAGTCAATTTTAGGCGCTTCCTGCGCTGCTTCGCTGGCCTGAAAATACTGCCGTTGCTGAAAGCCAAACATACCTGCCAAAATGTTGGTCGGGAATGTACGTACTTTCTGGTTAAAGCCCTGTACTGTTTCATTGAATCGCCGTCTTTCTACAGTAATACGGTTTTCCGTACCGGCCAACTCATCCTGCAGACGGGCAAAATTGGTATTTGCTTTCAAGTCGGGATACCGTTCGACGACAACCATCAAACGGCTCAAAGCAGAGCTAAGAGCGCCTTGCGCCTTTTCAAATTGTTGAAAAAGCTGCGGGTTCTGTGCCAGGTTTCCGGCATTGATTTGCGGCTTGGTCGCACTTGCTCTGGCTTGAATTACTGCCTCAAGGGTTTCCTTTTCATGCGAAGCATAACCTTTTATGGTTTCAACCAAATTTGGGATTAAATCTGCCCGGCGCTGGTAAACATTTTGCACTTGTGACCAGGAGCCATTCACTCCCTCATCCAGAGCAACCAATGAATTATATGTTCCTTTTATTGAAGAATAGGCAATAAAAATCAAAATCAAAAAAACTGCCAATATCCCCAAAAATATTTTCATACCTTTACCCATATTTCCTCCTGCTATAAACTATAAAATTCTGACAAAACATGCTTCGACTAAGTTTATCCTGAGCCTGACGAAGGGCTCAGCATGAAGCGCACTTTATTTTTTTAAAAGCTCTATTTATTTTCCTAAATTCCAAAACACAATATTACATTTTATCAACTGTTTCAACTAATTTTTTAATTTCGTTTATATAGCTCAAAGTAATTTCCTGAAGCTGCACCGCTGAACCGCGCCACTCCTGATTTTTTATATTAATTAGCTGCACAAATACGTTTTTATCCAGTTTGAAAATATCCGCAGTTTTTTCAAACACTTTAATTTTACTTGAAGGCAGAGCCTCATTTTTGAGAAATAGAAGCCCCTCGAAAATCGAACTAAAAGTAGAGACCGATGCAGCAAGTAATTCCTGCATTCTGTTTCGATCGTTACCTTCGCTTAAAAATCCTGTCCGTAAATGGATCAGCTTACCTCGCAGCTCCCGTTCTACCTGATGGCGCATATGGTTTTTGTTGATTGCAAGCTCTGATAAAAAATCTTCTCCATAAACCAATTTGTTAAAATTCTTTATGTCCAGAAATTCTACGGGAAAAGTATCCAGGGCTGAATTAATATATTCTTTGGTTAGAAACAGGGGCACGGCGACATTAACCTTTCGCCACTTCCCAACAAATTCAAGCGCACGATCAAGCTCCCCAATGCCCTTTTGGGTTAGAATAATTAAAAAGTTAATATCTGATTTTTTTGCTGCATATTCTCCTTTTGCCCCACTGCCAAAAAGATAAATCGCCACCAACTCTTTGCCATAAGCTGCATTGACATCAGCAGTAAACTTTTCAAAAATTTCTTCCGGTGAATCTGGAATTCTAGGCATAAATTAATCTCCGACTTTTTTTCCTTACAAGCTCTGATTCATAATTATCAAATATTCATTTTCAATTCAATTAATAAGACCCGCCGGCGCCACCGCCACCACTCATGCCACCGCCAAATCCGCCGCCGAAACCACCACCGCCTCCACCAAAGCCACCGTAACTGCTCCTACCGCGTCCGCCGCCCATGAGACCGCCAAGCAAAAGTAGGGGTAACATGCCGCCGCGTCCCCGGCCTCCACCGCGAAAAAAAAGAAATATCAGCGCAATCATAATAAACTTTGCAAATGAGAAGCCACTACCGCTCCTTCTTTTTACGCTCCTGCGAACAGGCTGAACCGCCCCGGTAATTTCAACGCTGGCGTCTTTTGCGATAATGCCCGCAATGACCATAACTGCGGCGAGATGACCTTCGCCAAACTTATTCTGTTTGAAATTAGGAAAAACATATTCATCCCGTATTTGACCTGCAAGGCCATCGGGAATAATGCCTTCAAGACCGTACCCGACTTCTATTCTAAAACTTCTTTCCAGCGTTGTATGAAAAACCAAAATACCATTATCCTGACCTTTTTGCCCGATGCCCCATTTCTCAAATAGTTTGTTGGCATATTCAGTATAGTGTTCGTTGCCAACGGTTTCAACTGTAACCACGGCAATCTGAGCACCTGTTTTTTGTTGAACTTCCTGACAAATTGCTGTAATTCTATTTTGGATATTTTGCGGTATTACTTTCGCAAAATCATTCACGTAGCCAACTGCTTTAGGAATATCCTGTGAAAATGCACTAAGAGAGTTACAAAGCATTGCTGCCAGAATTATTGTAAAAGATAGTTGTCTTCTCATAAATTGTCTCTCTTAATGTTCTGAAGTTGAATCGGAGTATCAATTTTCGTCTTTTTCCATTCCCAGCTAAATAAACTCGTACCCAGGGTTCTTGACCAACGGGATTTACTCATTTTGCGTTTTAACCAATTCTTGCTACTTTTGGGGGATGGGGGTTCTGCAGAAGTATCTCTTTCTATTCGAACAGGACGGAAGGAATTAATATCACTCTTCTTCTCCCGATATTTTTGTTCAGCACTAACCAGTTCTGCCCGTGTGCAAACGCCCTTGTCAATTAAAATTTTTGCAATTGTAGCATTGGAAATAAAATTCAATGAGAAGTTTTCTGAATCACCATCATCTTCAATTCCATTTGAATTGCCGTTTTTATTTTCAAAATCACTCATAAACAATCTCCGCTTTTAGGCAGAATCCATATGTACATTAGCGCTGCTTGCCCTCCCAAAGGCAAAGATCAAAAACCGTACATTCTGAGCAAAGTGGCTTTTTAGCTTTGCAGGTATAACGTCCATGCCATTGCACAACAATATTTGCCCGATGCCATTTTTCTTTCGGTAGAATCTCACACAGAGCCGCTTCAACTTTGTCGGGATTGTCACTTGCCGCCCAACCAAACCGGTTTGAGAGACGCAGCACGTGGGTGTCCACCCCGATGGCCGGAATTCCCATTGCGTTTGATAATACGATATTGGCTGTTTTTCGTCCGACATAAGAAAGTTTAATCAGGTCATCAATATTATCGGGTACTGCTCCACCAAAATCATCAACCAACATCTGGCACGCAGATTTCAACCCCTTAGTCTTGTTACGGTAAAAACTGATCATCCGAATATCCTGCTCAAGCTCAGTCTGGTCTGCATCTACATACGATTGTGGATCGGAATATTTTTTGAAGAGCGTAGCTGTAACTTCATTAACGCGGACATCAGTGCATTGAGCAGCTAAAATTGTGGCAATTAATAACTCAAATGCGGAACTGAAATTCAACTCCTGGTGGGCTTCCGGGTAACAATTATCCAGGGCAGAAACAATCTCGATAGCTTTTTTTCTTAACTCTTGTGACATCTTCCTGTCATTCGTATTCTATAAAATAGCGTCCGAATTTATTGTATCCTTTTATGAAAGTCAAGCGAATTTCCATGAATAAATTGCCTCCTTGACAGGATTGTTTACGCCCTTTCAAAATAAAGGCGGTGTTACTTCACTTTATTCAAACTAATGATTATTTACCTACCTACCGATACTTTTTGAGTAAGATATTTTACATATAAAATCATCTGAGGATTCACCATGAGCACTTCAAAAATTGAAGAAGAAAAAATACAAGTTAAGGATGACTTCGGAGCGACTCAGGATTCAAATGAAATTGAAGATTTAAAGGTAACTATTGTCAATGAGCCCTGGTTGCCTTTTCTAAAAAGCAGAACTCTGACATTTCTTAAAACATCTACCGGCATTACAACTGCGTCCTTTCTTTCGCTTTTACTTGGCTACTCTATTGCAAATTTTAATCAGCCATCGTCATATCAAACTGTAAACAGTGCAAATATTAATTACCAAAATCTCAACAATACACATCTACGCGAAGCCGGCCTTGACTTATCTTCGGAAGTTAGAAAATTTCTGTTGAGATGGGGGGTCAAAGAGCAGCAGATGAGCCAACAACTGCAAGCAAGTATGGGTAATGCAGGTTCAGATTCGCAAAAGGAAAAACTTTGGCAGGAATATATTCAAACTTCCGGTATGGTACTAAACGCAAGAAAACTCGAATTTGACAATCAATATAAACAAAAGATAAATGCCTTCAGAAATGAATTATTGGAGCGGCTCAAAGCACACGAAAAAGCCTCAGCATCTTTTCAAAACCCGGATAATCCAAACGAGTGGCGCATTATTATGGATGAGGTCGGTGAACTAACGGAGCAATTTCTGGAACCGTAATATTAGCAGTCAGCGGTTAAATGCAAGATGAAAGTGCACCGCTTAGTTTAAGGTTTTTTTTAGTAGTTTGGTTAATAAGAAAGTCGTTTTGGTAAAGGGTTACTGTTTGTTCCTTATGTTCTTTGAATACGGTTAAAGTTTCGGTTTTAAGGTTCCACCCGGCAACGACAAAGAAATTAATCCATTCGGGTGAT